>JAZASR010000058.1:0-8411 GCA_036343175.1 Lachnospiraceae bacterium | reverse complement strand
CTTATCACCTATGGTAGTTTAAGCTGCGTTATCCTGTTCTTGCTCTGTGAAATGATAGATGCATTTCTCAGAAAGCTCATCTATCCTGTCATCTGCCTTCTCTTTTTCCACAAACTACAGTATCAAATTGTTATCACTTTGCCACGATCGTTGATAAAAAACTATTGATCATATGCGTTACAAATAAGACTTTGGTCATAATAGACTTTGTCAACTTCTAATAATTTGGTTTCTACGTCCTTAACTTCAATAATGTTTATATTACCGTCTGCATCAAACTGAGCTCCATTTGTATCGAACGCATGTGAAATCTCATGGCCTATAACTGCTCCAAGAGCACCATACTTTTCCTCAACAGACATATCGCTTCTGTATAGATTTCATTCAATCCTATCAGCCATGCGGGTTCATAGACATTGATCAGCTTTGAATCCGAGTAACCAAACTGTTCCATAAACTGTGGAAGCGGATAGTTGGGTGACATATCCCTCAAATCCTCCATAGTAACAGGATTTATTGATTCCTTGACATAGCCGGGGTCACTTTTTTCAAGCTTGGTCTTCTTATCTGGTAATACTGTTTTCTGAAATGTTTCTCTTCATATTTTTCTCTTCATCCTCAAAATGGTCATCCAAAGTTCATCACTACAAATTTTGACTCAGGCAGCATCATCCAAAGCTCTCTTTTTATCAGTTTTATGGCATTGCTCTCAAACCACGGAAGAAGAGTATAATCCCCACCAGTATACTTATTGTTCCCAGAGTGATAGTAACAATGGGCATTGTTTTGGACGCTGCAATGATATCAGTAGGATCATCCGGATTATAGTAAATGCCGATTTCTTTTCCTTCATACATTGAGTTTTCGTATTCTCCCAAGGATGTTTCTATTTCCTTACCTTCCACATTGAACTTAATGGCGACGTGATAGTCGTCACTATCAGTGACGGTATCGTATGTTGACTCAATACTGATAATCTCAGCTGTTGTCTGCTCGAAAGACGCACGATTTCTTACGTTTTTGACCCCCGAGTAGATTGAGAAACATCCCGCTATCAGGAAAAGGATTGGCAGTACAAATCTTACAAATATTCTATTCATTTTTTACCTCCGCTTGCTGTTTATCTGTAGATTAATTTTACCATTTAACGTATATTATTATCATGAAATTAGTATTAAATCTCGTAGCTGATAACATTTTTTCTTAGGAGGTACTTATGCGATACTCTATTGAAGGTGAACCATTACCCGTTGTTATCTGTGATCTTGATAACGGCGAGATGTTAAAATGCGAAAGCGGTGCCATGGCCTGGATGACTCCAAACATGAAAATGGAGACAAAGGGTGGCGGAATGGGAAAGGTTCTGGGACGTGCTTTTTCCGGAGAATCAATATTCCTTAATAACTTCACGGCAGAAGGTGGCTCCGGAACAATTGCACTTGCAACCAACGTTCCCGGTTCAATCAGAGCCTTTGAGATCAGCCAAGGACATGATATTGTGGCTCAGAAAAATGCGTTTCTTGCCTGCGAAGCAGGAGTTGATCTGGACATCTTCTTTCAAAAAAAGTTCGGTACCGGACTGTTTGGTGGAGAAGGTTTCATAATGCAGAAGCTTTCAGGACAGGGAATAGCTTTTGTTGAGTTTGATGGGTATTGCAAGGAATATGATCTGGAACAGGGACAGAGCATGATCATAGATACCGGATATCTCGCTGCCATGGATGCCACCTGTTCCATCGATGTAAGGACAGTACCAGGCATCAAAAATGCGCTGTTTGGAGGCGAAGGGCTGTTTAACACGGTAGTTACCGGCCCCGGACATATATGGATACATACCATGCCTGTTTCACATCTTGCAAATGCATTGATGCCCTATATGCCATCTAAATGATGCGTATAACCAGTGGGCTAATCCGCGTAAAATCAAATAATTTCTCACAAAAAGACCACTCTCGCTTTAAAGCCGAGTGGTCTTTCAATCTCCCACGTCCGTTACCGTCAGATTTTTTTCCTCCGAGATCCCACCGCTTTTTCCTTTTACGCCCGTGGTGATGATCCAGAAGGTATCCTCATCCGTTCCATAATTGTAACTTCCCGGATAATCAAAATTCTGTAAAAAAAGACCTTCGTTTAATGAGATCCATTCGTCGCTTCCCTCCGGACAGATACAGGCATTTTTCATTTCCATCGTCCTGATCTCGCCTGAGGTTTCCGGATTGAAGTTTTCCAAAAACACGGCTACATCTCCGGTAAATGCGATACCCTCAAATCCAAGATCATATTTACTAAGGTAGGTCCATTCCTCGGTTTCCAGATCCTGCACCCACTGCTCTACAGTAGTATTTCCTGTGGTTTCGGATGTGCCGCACTGGATCAGCATACGATACCATCCTCATTCCAGACATTAATATACTGATCCTTCAAGGAGGAATAATCCATGGTAAGATTTACAGGGCTCAAATAAGTGGCAAAAGGCAGGTAATCAGCCTTTATATCTGCGCAGGACTGGGTAAATCGTGTAACTTTATCGTTCTTAAGCCACCCTGCGATATAAGGGGATCGCTGAGTGCTTGTGCTGTTACAGGCTTCTATCTCATCAGCCGTAGGAAGCTCGAGCCTTTCTTCCCAGATAGCAGGCGGCACAAAAAGCTCTTCTGTTTCTGAAGATTCTGATGATTCCTCTACTACAGCATAAGACGCCGGCTCTTTAGTTTCAGCCATAACAGTGACCTCTACTGGTTCTGTCAGATCTATTGCATTCGGGACATCCGCAGTATTTTCAGACTTCTGGCATGCTGTTATAATTAAAGCCACCGTAAGGCAAACAAGAACAGAGCTGATTTTTTTCAAAGACTTACTCCCTCCCCTAAAGGCTCAGTATACACTTCTTTCTTGAAAGCCCTGATAGCCTCACTTACACATACATCAAAAAAACAATCATTCTCCAAACAAAAGCTTTAATACTTCCTTTGGAGTTTTCTCTGTTATTCCATCAGGATCCTTCAGTCCGTCATCGCTGTTTTCAGTATTCCAGGAAAATCTACCGGCATTTTCGCCTTCGAATGCAAAATACTTATCAGGCTCACACAGATATATCGGATATCTCTCATACCACCCGGGATAATACTTTGACATATACAGGTCAGCAAGTGCATAGGCCTCGCACTCTTCGCTATACCCAATAGCACTTATCTGAACGCCTCCGCCAGGCTGACCGCTTCTGCTAACTGAAGGGGTTGAGTGCATAATAACTACGCTGCCGTCTTCGCAGGTTCCTAGCGATATCCACACATGGCCGTTGATACTCATGATGTCTCCAGGCTTCATTTCATAGCCGTTATCCTCATCAGGCATACTGATATCCTGCGTCCAATAACCGAGACCTTTTTCAGAGAGCCGCTTTGCAAACTTGGTGGAGCCTCCCACATAGCCATCTCTTCCACTCTCAGTTTCCATAGTGTTGTAAAGAATCCAGCCTAAATATCCTGAACAGTCAAGACCAGCGTAGTAGTACTCATTATATCCGCCGTAAGGGTAGTAGCTGTTGCAGGGATCAGCTTTGGTCTCATCCCCATCCTGTTCCTTATAGGTAAAAGAGGCATTGTTTGCTTCAAAAAATCTGACCCAGTCCGGCGATACTCCTATCGTCCTTACCTGTATGGAAGAGCCTTCATCCTGCCAGTCCCATCCTCCTCCGTAAATATAAAGGGTGGTTCCTACAGGCATCAGTCCTGTCATAAGGAAATTTTTAACAGTATGCTCTCCGGGAATACCGCATACTACGGAGGCATATTTACCATCACTTTCTTTTATTTCTTCTGCTGCAGTGATTATGCCGTTTTCAATGGTGACTGAATAGCGATATCCCTCCTTAAGGACATTTTGGATAGGATAGTCGTAATTCCCGTCATCATCTTTGGCGCCATTTGACAGTTTATATGTAATCTCGTTGCCATTCACCTGAAAACGATAAAGAAATTCTTCCTTATTATCCTTATTAGTCTCTTCAAGGCCATAGCCCTCTACTCCCAGATAGACAGCTTCTTTGGTCTCTTTTTTCTCCGCATTTAGTGCGCATCCGGTAAAAACAAGCACACTCAATATCATCAGTACAGGTGTAATCTTAAAAGTTTTCATCTTTCCTCCGCGGCTATGACTACTTTGTCACCTCGATTCTCATATGCCTTATTAATTGAAATGAATAATAAGCAAATAAGAATACTGCGGCTAAAATGCCCACAGGATAACCTATGGAAGAACCTAATTTCAGCCCCTCATCCGCCATAAGAATATAGGTTACGCTTACTGCCGACATGAAGGCTGCCGGCAAAGCTGTAAAAAGGCTGACTGTTTTTCTTTTTTTATGTTTCAGAAGATATGCTGTAGAGACCCAAAGTGAGATCATGGCAAATGTCTGGTTGCTCCAGGATGTGTATCTCCACAGTACATTAAAATCAAGCTGAGAAATTGTTGCACCGATAGCAAGAAGGGGTATGGTTATAATTAGACGGTTTCTTATGGGCTTTTGCTGTAGTCCTGTGATTTCCGCAAGGATCAGTCTGGCTGAGCGAAACGTTGTATCTCCCGATGTTATAGGACAGACAATAACTCCAATTATTGCCAGCACGCCTCCTACCTGTCCCAAAAGGCCGCTTGATATTTCATATACTGTACCTGTCTGACCATGTGATGTTATGGCACTATTTAACGCTCCTGTCACCCCATAAAAAGCAACTCCTCCTGCAGCCCAAACAAGGGCAATCACGGATTCCGACAGCATAGCACCATAAAACACTTTTCTTCCAAGTTTTTCAGAAGTAACGCATTTTGCCACCATCGGTGACTGAGTCGCATGAAAACCCGAAATAGCGCCGCAGGCAACAGTAACAAACATAAATGGCCATATCGGAAGCCCTTCCGGATGTAAATTGGTAAAAGATATTTCGGGAATTCTGTAGCCTCCTGAGATAATACCCACCAGAATCCCCAGTGCCATTGTTATAAGTGCTACACCAAACACAGGATAGAGTTTTCCAATGATCTTATCGATGGGAAGCAACGTCGCGAGCACATAGTAGATAAGTATAATTAAAGTCCAGAACCGGTTTCCGAATATCTCCGGGGTTAGCCTGGCAAGAAGTGCCGCAGGAGACGTAATAAAGACTGTTCCTATAAAAATCAACAATACAATTGAAAACACCCTGACAGCCCATTTTGCCAATTGTCCCAGGTATATCCCGCTAAGTTCAGCAATGGATGCTCCGTCATGCCTCTCAGAGATCATTCCGGTCATATAATCATGAACGCCACCTGCCAGTATTGCTCCAAAAACAATCCAGAGGAAAACAACCGGTCCAAAGCACGCTCCCATGATAGCGCCAAAGATCGGTCCGGTTCCCGCTATATTAAGCAGCTGCACCAAAAAAGCTTTCCAGGCCGGCATTGGAATAAAGTCCACACCATCGTGTTTCGTGTAGGCAGGTGTATTACGCTCATCCGGGTCGAATGCTCTTTCAATTATCCGCCCATAGATGAAGTAACCAAGTATTAACACAATAAAAGACAAAAGCAGTGAAACCATTTTTTACCTCCGCCACAGTAAATGTGGCAGCATATGTAATCTTTATACCGGTTAATCAAACGATACTGTATGACCTCTCTCATATAAATAGTCTGTTCCAAACTTCAGGCTTCCATCCGGCTGCTTTTCAACAACAGGAACATTTACCGGCAGATGTCCCTTTGGACTATTTGCTCCAAAGACAGTCTCTATGGCAGCAACTACATTGGCATTTCTGGCAGGCATACCCTGACTGCTCTCAGCATCCCTGGTGGGATCAATTCCCAGCCCCGATCCAAGATATGCCAGAACTATGGCATCTGCATCGTTATACGTTGCAGCATCAAATGGAAGGTTCTCGCTGATAAGGATAAACTTTCCACCTGCCTTGTGCGTATCTTCGATGGCGCTCCATAATGCAATGTTCTGAGGATTCTCTTTATCAAGGATGCTGCTTCCGGATGCATAAGAAAAACCAATCACAACATCTGCCTGGGAAATCTTCTCTTTCATCTCATCCGTATAATGAAGCTTAACATCTGCGGATGAGTCATAGTAAAAATCAACTGATATATCCGAATCATTATTTATATATCCATTATTCTTAAGCTCATTTATTGCGTAGTCTATGGCAACAGAATCCCCCTGCAAACGGCCAAGGAACAGGATCTTCCTGGAGTCGCTTGTAAGCGGCAGAACATTTCCATCGTTCTTAACAACAGTAATAACCTGCCTTGCAATCTCCATCTCAGTATCATGGTGACCTTTGGATCCGACTGTCTCCTTAGCCTTTACTACCCTTTCCTCTATATTCTCATCAGTGGTTCCATTCCCATTTATGTCTAATATCCCATACTTTGCTTTTAACATCAGGATACGCTTAACACTTTCATCAATTCTTTCCCTGCTGATCTCACCGGCTTCTACTTTTGCTGCAATTCCGGATATGTATTCATCGTAGAAAGCTGCCACCTCTGCATTGTTAAGGTCTACTGGAAGCAAAAGTATATCAACTCCCGCATTTATCACTTCTTTTGCAATGTTAACTCTATATTCGACAGAACCCTCTGCCCCCGGAACAAGTCCTGCAGTCTCTATTGCTTTCATCTCAAGTGCATCAGTTACAACAACTCCTGAAAATCCCAGATCAGTTCTAAGAATGTCAGTAATCATCTTCCTGGACATGGTTGCCGGATAGTACCCCTTTGTTCCATTGCCAAAGGTCTTTTCCTCATCTATCAGCGGATAAGTTATGTGAGCTGTCATTATCATGTCAGCTCCGTTTTCTATAGCATTTTTAAACGGAACCAGCTCAGTGCCCAAAAGCTCATCATAGGTCTTTTCAACAGATGGGGTTCCAATATGGCTGTCAGTTCCGGTATCACCGTGACCGGGATAATGCTTATATGTAGCGATAATGTTACTGTATGAAAGCCCCTTGGAATAAGCTTCTCCAAGCTGAGACACAAGATCCGGATCGTCAGAAAAAGACCTGGTTCCAATGACAGGGTTTGATGGATTATTATTCACATCTATGTCAGGAGCAAAATCTGTATTAAAACCAACCGCTGCCAGCTCTTCTCCCAGGATTCGACCTGTTGTTTCCGCATTTTCCTTTGAGTTTTCCGTTGCTCCGATTGCCATATTTCCGGTCATTCTGGTTCCCGTACTGAGGCGTATAACGATACCGCCCTCTTCATCCACAGGAGTCAGATAGGGGATGTGTGAAGATGCGCCCTGAATTTCCATATTATTTTTCTGAAGATCATCAAGAAGCCTTGTAACCTGCTCTGCTCCTGTGATATTGGCCCCAAAAAGTATGATCCCACCATACTGATGTCTTGAAAGCACCTCCTTGAGCTCCGGAAAGGCAGACAGGTCAGTGACGTTTTCTTCATCCCAGGTGCGGATAGCAGGGATTATCATCTGTGATATCTTTTCATCCATGGACATTTCCCGGATAATCCTGTCAATTTTTCTTTCCGCTGCATTGCTTACGCCAAATCCACTTGCAAGCATGATCCCAGCTAGAGCAATTGCCATAATAAGACATGGTATAATTCTTTTCACATAACGAGTCATGTGCTAACCCCCTTTTATTGATCTAAGAGAAAACTGAAATAATCAGTTAAGATCACTATAAAATGTATCGATATTTTCTTTCGGAAGAGTCACAGGATCCCAGCCCGTGTCCTGATATGCTGTAATGTTAAGATTGTTGGCAGCCACATAGTTGGCTATTATCTGAGCTCTGAATGTTTCCCTGCCTTCCAGGTCATTATCCAGCTTCATAAAGTCATCGTAATATTCCCCAAAAATCTGCTTGGCAGTGGGCATATACTGATTTCCATCCTTAACCATATCCATTCCGGTCACTTCATATCCATCTGCAGTATTCTTCACATGGATGCATCCTGGATAGGATCCTCCAGATGAGTTCTTCATTATGTCGCCGTCAAGATAGTAGCTAAACATCCAAAAGTCGCCATAGACCTTGATGTCATCCATATTCCTCTCATCAACCGTAAGAATCACTGGGCAGGGGACATTTACTTCTCTGTCAGAATAAACATCCACCAGGTAACCGACCATATACTGATAAAGAACTGAATAAAACAGTTCAGGTCCCGGGTATTCATATACCGGAAGTGTCCCTGTTATATTCCGCGTAGATACCAACTTACACATCAATTACATTCTACCATTTTACGATTTGAGTGTCAAAAGCCTGATTTTCCAGGCTTGAAACCATACATTTTGTTCCTTAACAAGTAAATATTGTTCAAAAACTGAAGCATTTCAGAAAAATCAATCTGGGAAGTGCTCCAGAGGCCTTTATATAGCTCCCTTT
>JAZASR010000057.1:0-8488 GCA_036343175.1 Lachnospiraceae bacterium | reverse complement strand
CCTTATCTATGTGATCTGCGGTATCATTTCTTCGATAATCGTAATTGTATCCGGTTTCAACACCATAAACAGGCTTAATATCTTAAGTTCACGCAAGCTGCCAAGATTCTTTGATGTCAAAAACATGAACAATATGGATTAAAGGAGTACTATGACAATAACTTTTGACCTGATAATAAAAATAATAATCTGCTTCCTTATTGCTTTCGTACTTTCATTCTTTATAGTTTTCGTAATTGCTGTACGGTCAAGAAGCGAGCATGATGTGCTTCTCCACCCTGAGGAGGCAGATCAGCCGGGCAGGGCTGACCCGATGACATTCAACTACACCATAAAAAATGGAGAGGCTGTAAAAATACATGATGCCCGGAAGCTATACGGGCTCAATAATACCATGTTCGGCAGCGATGATAAATATACGACGAAGCTGCGCTGGAAGTAAAAAAGCACCCTTCCAGGGTGCTTTTTTTCTCGGAAATATATACTTTTTTCGGAAAATTCAGAACGAGTGGCCGCCTCCGCCTCCTGACGATCCTCCACCGCCCCCTGACGATCCTCCGCCGCCCGACGATGACGAATCGGAATGATGATAAATATGCGATGACACAAGCACTGTGTTTATTACCTGGGCAGACAGGGAACCTGTATCTGTATTGAACTCATTCTCTTTAATGAACGTTCCGTTCTGAAAGGCCCTCGATCTCCTTGAACGTATGGCATATACGAATACAATGAGAAAAGCAAATACGAATGCAGTTACAAGACATACTATGATACGCATAGGCTGGGCTATCTTCTTACCGTTAACCACGCGCATTTCCTGATCGAATATCTTTACAGCACATGTATCATAATCACCATCAGATGCATATTGATAATTATTATCTACAATAGAAGACGCAAGAGAATCTGTTACTGTTCCGCGAATGCTTCCCTTGCTGTAAAGGAAAAGCTGTCTGGTATTCATGGCGATCACGAATACAGAACCGCCGTTTCCATTGTGATCCACATAAGTGTCCATAACTGCCCCGGAGTAACTTTCCGTATCGCTCCATGCATCGGTGGTCGTATATACCCCGATATTTCCGAATGCAAGCAGAGGTTTCATAGATTCAAGTATTTCATCGGTATTTTTTAAAATATCTGCATTATCATAGATCACAGCCTGGTTGCCATTATCAGGATCGGAATATGAGGCATCAGGTGTCTCTGCTGTTGATGTTTCATAGGCTAAAGGCAATGAAGTACCATCCGCAGATGATGAAAATACAGGATATGCAGATGACGCAAGTGCAGGAACTGAAGGCCCATTAAGGACAGAAACAAGTAATAAGCCAATAAGTGCTCCGCTAAGCAGGGCAATTCCATGCAGAGATCCTGTTAATGCATTTCTTATTTTCCTGTAAGCTGAATAAAAATTATTGTTCTTTTCCACTGTTGTTTCCTCCTTTCCTGTCATAGAAGGATGGCATCTTACGCAATGTCATAAGGTTAAGTCTCTTTATAATGCCAAAGCCTGTTATCACAAGGATCACAGCACTGATAAGCCCGCAGCCATAATAGTAGATATCACTTACAGGTTTTAATAAACAAACTGCAAATATAATAAAACTCAGTAAAAACAGCATAAAGGCTTCCAATTTTATGATCTTCTCTTCAGTATAATTGGAATATCTGAATGTCGACACCATTAAGACAATATCGGCTATCATAAGACCGAATGAAATAAATGCGGCCATAGCTGCTCCGGCGCCTGAAGAATTGCTCAACACGGAAAAGAAAGCACTTATAAAGCCTGAGCCTACTGAGAATAATAAGACCCAGAGGGTGGTCAAGGCAAATACTCCCATTCCGCTCACAGCCTTTTTTCTTAATCTGCTGGCATGCTTCTTATCCAGTTTTTCCTGCATTTTCTCCGGCATCTTAGTTGAAGGACCTCTGTAGCCTTCATCGCCGATATGGTTTTCTTTTATGGCGATCGATATGGTCTCTGATCTGAGCAGCGCCAGCATGATAAGCACAGCCACAGCAAGCAATTCATTCATCATTGGGAGTGAAAAAGTCATAAAGTGTGTAATGGCAAATAGTACGACAAAGATCACAGCGGAAATGCCAAGCACAGCAAGTCCCATCTTTCCCCTGTCGAGAGGGAGGTCAGATGCCATTTTTCCATTTTCACCATTCACAACTGAATATGCTACCCTGTCGCCTTTTTTCCAGGTAAGGAACCATACAGGGCAGGCGGTCGTTGTCATTCCGGTTATCTGAGGACGTAATGCCAGCTTGGGATCTATAACTGCTCCTCTCAGACCATCAGTTTTGACTATGGCTCCGGGAATCGCTGTCTCAGCAGCCTTTTCTCCTTTAAGCGCTGCGGCAGCGGCAGTATCAGATACAGCATTTTCGTCGTATATATGAGGGTCGACATCAGGTATGTCGCCATAGAAGCCTGCCAGATAGTTGGCATTATATTTTTTTAATGAATTCTTATCATATGGGGTGATCTTTTTATCCATATCATCAGCAAAAAGTGACGATGCATCGCGCTCGTAAGGGGCATCGCCCTGTATATTTACCGTGATATTAAAATTATCTACCTTATAGCGGTTGCCGGGCAGCTCTGTATGCCTGCTTGCAGCGAAATTCATGCTGCCATTCATAACTACCTTATAGATGTAAAAAGGTATATAAACTCCTCTGAAGCCCTGAAGGAAAGATGGATCCTTATATTCATTCGGAAGAAAAGGCACCTTCTTAAGTTCTTCACTGTAAAGAGCCTTGCAGCGGTCGCGGCTGATCTTAAATGGTATTATGGCATCAGGTGACTGATAATGCCCCGTCGCAGGTATCATTGTCTGCCCTCCGCAATATTGACAGTATGTTGCAGCCTCTGAAGCACCGGACCTTATCGTCGCGCCGCAGTTCCTGCATGTATAGAGCCTGGTAATGTTTTCTGCGCTGCTTTTTTTCCCTGTATTCCGGGCTGAGCTGCCGGAAGCACTCATATCCGCACTTTCCTCACCGGAACTGCCCGCAGCAGGCGATTCCCCGGATGGATCTCCGGCAAAGTTATCCGCAGTCTCATTTCCAGCTGAAAATGTATCAGGATCAAAAAGAGAACTGCAGCTGGTGCATTTGAGCTGCTGCTTTGTTATTGAAAAGACAAGCGCTCCACCGCAATTAGGACATTTAAAAGCCATATCTTACCCTTCCTTTTGTCAGATCGTGAACTTATGCAATATATGCAGATCGCACTGAAGTGAAATACAGTATATATGCATATCGTACTAAGATCCAAAAACATACAATCAAGATCCAAAAATATACTATATATTATAAAATATACCTGCTAAAATATCTGTTAGATTATCGTAAAATATTCTGCAGTTACCTGACTCTCAAATCTTTGACAATCATTCCGGAACATAAAATTCTTTCAGATCCTCAAGTCTGAGTGCTGCCAGATGACCTTCCGAGCCATAATAATGGAAGACGCAGCCGCAATCCAGATCATAATAATCCGTATTCTTTTTATCATCGTGATGATGAAATATCCTGCCGTCGTTGAAAGTAAATCTTGTATCTATTATGGTCGGAGTATGTCCGGCAAGTACTGTGCCGTCAGGAAAATTTCCATGCTTTATGCCCGCCTCTCTGGCATAGATATAGAATTCTTCCATAGAATTAAATGTTTCTTTTCCAAATGTCTTTCCTATGACAGACCTGTCATCCGTGTATCCCGCATGTACAAGACAATATTTTTTCCCGTCAACTGAAAATTTATGATAATAAGGGAGGGTTGAGAGCTTATCGCTCCATCTTATAAGGTCAGACAGCGTTACGTTCTGATCCATCACAAGATCATCAAGAGTCCCGTAATAATCAAATTCCGATCCGTAATCATCAGATCCCGCGGTAATGCCATAGATCTTCCTGGAAAAATTATTATCAGCAAAGCACCTGTCATACTTATCATAATCATAATTTAAATATATGATAGCCTCTTTTATCATCATATTTACATATGCGATAAAGCCTTCATCATGATTGCCCCTGACCGCGATCACATTTTCCGGCCTGTTTTCTATGAACTGCAGACACTTACGCGTATCCGGTCCGCGGTCAACAAAATCTCCCACAAGCAGGAGCATATCACTATCTTTAAAATCTATGACCTTAAGGAGCTCCATTAGCTCATCATAGCAGCCATGAATATCACCAACAGCATAATGCATAATTACTGTACCCTTCCATGAAAATGAAAATACATCCGGTCAGCACGATCATCTCTTCTTACGTTTATTGCCAAATTTATTTATGCCGAAAATGGACATAAAGCCCCTGGAAAGCGACTCGATAAATGATGGCGATCTCTGTATCTTCTCAGCCGGGAAATGCTCTCTGCAGGCCCTGAGCACCGCTTTGTTGTCACGGGCTGAAAAGCTGAAATACCTTTGCTTATTCTGCTTTAAAAATATAGCAAATCTGGAAATATGTTTATTGAAATATACAGAAGCGGAAATGTAGCTTATCTCATCCCATGGGATCTGTATATAATCATTGACATTAGCATCATTATAATATTCAAAGGCCTTGTCGCCAACCATGATCTTCCCGTAATTGGTAAGTCCCGCAAAGCTCGTCGCTTTGCAGGTGTAGTCGACCTTAGTATTCATAGACTGAACCATATAGAAATTTTCCTCCCGGCTGCCATTCCTGCACCTTCCTGACACTGATATATTATAACATATCACGCTTACTTTGTAGTGCATTTTCATATATCAGATAATTTTTCTCATCAGACTTTTATGTATCATTTTGTCCTGTTATAAATTAACTTTGACATTTAAGATAAATACAAAGAGACTTATCCGCACCTGTTGGCTAAAAAAATCTAAGACATATAGGATCGGGCATAAAAATAAGCGGATATGGAGAATCCATATCCGCCTTTTATCAGAGTTAAAATAAAAATTATTTCATTACATAAATCCGCAGAATCTTCCGAGGATACCAATGCCGAAGAGGCAGAGGATGATGATGATAGGTGAAACTCCCTTCTTAAGAAGCTTGCAGATGCCAAGTGTAAGAAGGATAGCGCAGAGACCAGGAATGAGCTGATCAAGGTTCTGCTGAAGCGTCGTTACCTTTACCTGATCAAGTGCAGTTCCGCCGATCGCATTGTATTGGGTAAGAGCTTCCTTTATACCTTCTGTACCTGATGAGAGCTTATCCCAATCGATGTATGCACCATCAGTCTGTGTAACACGCGATACGACAGGAGTAAAGCTTATGTGTACCCAGCGTTCGACAAGTGCTCCGATGATGAACATACCAAGGACTGAAGCTCCAAGGTTTATCTTTCCAAGAAGATCGCCTGAAAGATCCTTTGTGATAGATGTTCCGAGCTTGTAGCCGAATCCGGTCGTATAGTAGATGAACCAGAGACGGATGATGTTCCATGCAACGAAGAAAAGAATAGGTCCTATGATAGAGCCGCTCATTGCAAGCGATGCACCGAGCGCCCCAAGAATAGGACGGACGGTGAACCAGAATACAGGATCGCCGACACCGGCAAGAGGTCCCATCATACCTACCTTAACGCCCTGGATAGTAGCATCATCGATAGGGGCGCCATTGGCACGATCCTCCTCGAGAGCAAGTACAACACCGGCTACAGGAGCAGATACGTAAGGGTGTGTGTTATAGAACTCCATGTGACGCTTGAGAGCCTTGATCTGCTCTTCCTTATTATCAGGGTAGAGTTTCTTTATGGCCGGGATCATAGAGTAGCACCAGCCGCCGTTCTGCATACGTTCGTAGTTCCATGAACCCTGCAGGAACTGATGTCTCCAGGCTACGGCATTTATATCTTTCTTGGTTAATTTTATCTTTCCTGGCTGAGTTTCTTCCTCAACAGCCTTTACATTTGTTTCTTCTGCCATTTCACTTTCCTCCTTTCGATCAATAGTCATTCAGTATATCGCCCAGAGGATCTCCTCCTCCGCCGCCATTATTGGAAGCGCCTGACTGGGCAGCACCTTTAAGTGCTATATATACAAGTGCGAGTGATAGTCCTATGAGACCTAAGGAAATAAGTGTAAGCTGACTTAATGCAGCTACGCAGAAGCCGATGATGAAGAATGGCCATACTTCCTTTGTAGCCATCATGTTGATGACCATTGCATAGCCGACTGCAGCAACCATGCCGCCGCCGACTTCCATGCCGCCTGAAAGCCATGCAGGCATAGCATTGAGGGCTGATGTAACAGCCTTTGCTGGGATGAAGCAGAGCGCAAGTGCAGGGATCATGATACGAACGCCCTGCATAAGGATGGCAACGATCTGCCAGATCTCGATCCCCTTAATATCACCCTTGGCCGCGCAGGCATCCTGTGCGTGAACGATAGGAATTGCTATAGTACGGCATATCATAGTCAGGAACAGACCTGCTACTGAAAGAGGTACTGCAATTGCAATAGATGTGGCAATGACTGATGTGGTGCTCTCTGTGGTACCGCCGTTGAGTGCTATTGCCATGATGATTGCTGATGCAACTGATGCAAGTGCAGCATCAGGGGCAACAGCGGCTCCGATATTGGCCCAGCCGAGTGCGATCATCTGGAGTGAACCACCAAGGATGATACCCTCGACAGGATGGCCGGTCACGATACCGATCAGGGTACAGGCTACAAGCGGCTGATGGAACTGGAATTCATCGAGAATACCTTCCATACCTGCCAGAAGAGCAACTATACCGACCAGTATAATAGTTATAACTGACATATATTTTCCTCCTGTTAAAGAATCTGTAATGTATGCACATGAGCCAGTGCAAAGATTATTTATCCTTCTTCTTTAAATACAATAATAAACTGACAAAAGCTTATTGAACTTAATACGATCAGCCTGCTGTTATATAACAATAACAGCATAAAAGAATATCAGCCCTTCTTAAGCCTCTTTCTTAAGTTCCTTCTTAGCCTTTTCAAGCATGCCCTTGATATCCTCTTTTGAATCAGACGGGACCTTTCTGACATCAAATGTTATACCCATCTTCATGAGCTCTTCGATATCATCAACATCCTGCTGACCCATAGCTACAGACTTTGTAACTACGACCTTTCCGATCTCGTGAGCGATCGAACCCAGATTAAGCTGCTTTATCTGAACGCCGCCCTTAATAGCACGAAGTGCATCCTGGGGATTCTCAAAAAGGATGATAGCATGTGTATCTCCAAATCTCGGATCCTTATCGACCTTGATCATTTTGTCGATAGGGACAACATTTGCGTGAGTTCCAGGAGGCGCTGCATTCTCGATCATCTGCTTACGAAGGTCATCATGTGCAACATTGTCTGAAACAACGATGATCCTGTCAGGCTTAACTGTCTTTGTCCATGTTGTTGCAACCTGACCATGAAGGAGTCTGGTATCGATCCTGGCAAGCAGATACTTGATCTTTCCATCGCCAAGGACTGTTCCCTCCGGGATAGGCCCGTTAAACTTCTTACCAGCTTCAGGTGCTGCTGCAGACTTCTTTTCTTCCGGCATAACTGATTCCGGAAGCACTTTAACCCCGTCCTTTGCCTCAGGAATGATATCCTTGGCAAGGTCCTGTGCGCTTATCTCGTCATCTCTCACTGAATAAGCCTCGATAAGCATTGGCAGGTTCATACCCGTAACGATAGCCCAGGTATCTTCGTGGCCTTTGATGATGGCGCTCGACTGATTGAATGGAGTGCCGCCCCACAGATCACAAAGTATAAGGATCTGATCAGGGTCATCGAAGGACTTTACAGCGTCTTCAATCTTTTTGCGAAGGTCGTCAGGACCCTCAGATGGCATAAGAGTGCAGGCAGCTGTATTCTCCTGCTCGCCAACGATCATCTGAACCGACTGAAGAATTCCTTCGGCAAATTTACCGTGGCTTGCAACTACTATTCCTACCATATTTTTACCTCCTGTCTTTTATTAATGTCTGGCCGGCAGTTATTTACAGATTGCGGCCAATTCATCTTTTAAATAATATCATAACGGCATATAAAGTAAAGAAAAACATGTAAACGTTTTCAACAAAATTTCGCTATTTCTTTTGTGCAAATTGCACAAAAAAAGATCGGTTTACCAGCCTGTAATTATATAGCATTTACATAAAAATTTAGTTTTCTCGAAACTTTCGTAACTGTTTAAGCGGACGATTTCATTTAATTTCATATGCAGACAAAAAAAGTCCTGCCGCTTATCCGGCAGGTTTTTTTATTGCAAGGTTTTCGTTCAGAAAAGTATACTTTTCCGAACACTTACGGTTTGAGCGAGGGAACTTTAAGCACCTGTGCTAAGGGTGGCTCATTCGTGAAATTCTACCACATCGTCATCCTTCCTTTTATTCGCACATCGAAAACGCAACTCACACCTGCTGGTGATTTTCTAAGATATTACGACACTAAATGCAGCAGGTGTTCAGACAAGCGTTTTCTTCGTGCAT
>JAZASR010000056.1:0-9044 GCA_036343175.1 Lachnospiraceae bacterium | reverse complement strand
ACTGTTAATCATGAGAACGCCTTCCTGTTTGTATTAGTTTTGTCGCTAAATACTTTATCACAGGTTTAGGGTGTTCTCATTCTTTATGGTACTAAATCCTACAAAAATTTTACGCTAGCAAACAAGTTTTGCAATACTTACGTGCATAACTTAAATTATATACGTAGGTGATGAGGCGCCCCTACTGCATCCGCCATTCCGTAATTTTACTGCCATTCTTGTCGGTTTAAGCTAAACTTGTAATATGTTTAAAGATAGGAGTGTAAAAAGTCAAAAATTCTTTTAAGATAAGAAAAAGAAATATCATTCAAAATTCCAAAAACCTGTTCCGGTTTCTGGGTCATGTTTTCTGCTGATTACTCCTCCTATAACCGGACGAAGCTCTATCTCTGCCGTATATAAAACGGTCATGGACTTAATATGCCCCGCAGCCATTTTATGCTCATTTCCTTCCTTGTATGAGAAAACAGCATGTGTATGGTGAAACAACTGACCAATATCAGAGGCTAAATTTCCGGTGACATTTATAAGCTCCAACATGCCTTCTATTGTTTCAGTCTCAAATTTTCCCTCTTCCGGTATAAAGGTCTGAAGTTCTGCCCTACTGCAGCCTCCTATCCCCATGAAAAATGCCGATTTAATGTCTTCCCGCTTGCATACTTCGAGGATTTCTTCTATTATCTCTTCTCCCTTGTCCACTCTGATATAACAGATATCGTTCATCCTGCAATAATCCATATCGAAAGCACCTCCTGACTTCTCTTGTCCACTCCAGCCTTTACTTTCACACGAATATATTTGCCACTTAGTTGAACTAAATTCCCTTTTTTCATTTACATATCCTTCCGACACTCTTTACGATGGAAACGGCTAATACATTTTTCAACTATCCCTTCTGCATCATTCCCTTGTATATCAAGACCTGTCGCTTTAATCAGCTCTACATCCTTTATTCCATAGAAATTCTGTGCAAGCGCCTTTATATATCCGAAGCCAAATTCCTCAGGTACATAGGAACCTCCGGCAGTCATTACATAATAAAGCTTTTTTGCCTTACATAGGCCAATAGGGATACCCTCGGAAGAGTACTCAAAGGTTACTCCCCGCACATTGATATGTTCAATATACTGCTTTAGCACTGCAGGAAAAGATAAGTCCCAATAAGGCGCAGCTATAACTATTATTTGGGCATTAGCAAACTGTTTGGCCAGGTCAAAATACGGATCGCTGTAGTCTTTTGAAGCTATATAACCCTCTCTCTTCCTAAGAAAGTCTTCGCTGGTATCAGTGAACCTGATATCGGACAATTTTACTTCTTTAATGTCTCCGTCAAGTGTTTCCAAAACTTGTGCAGCTATCCGGTTTGTTCTTGAATCAATTCTGACACATGCATTTACAAATAGAATCATAATTCTTTTCCCATAAAAATTGAGTTACAATTTGCACGGCTTCTTATGTCCGCCATGTTTTTTATCTTCCTATCAATCAACTTTTTTAATTTATAAACATTATGCAGCACCCTGCTGTTCATAGTTCTCCTGCAACTCATCATACGCTTTAATAGCGTCATCAAGTCTCTTCTTCACATCCTTTGCTTTATACAGCCCGTTTTCGTCAGCGCTTAGCCCCTTTAATCTAAGACTATAGATTCCAGGGGGATTGTCTAATCCAAGAATAGGCATATCCCTGAGCTGGTCAGTGGTCTGATATACAAGATCAAGGCTGATAAGCTCTTCACCCTTCTCATTCTTCCATCTGCAAATGACAAGCTTTGATCCGATAGGTGTCTTTTTCTCTATAGTATAGGGAAGGCTATACTCTTCAACATCAAGTGCAGATAGTACGCTTGCAAGATTAGAATCGTGACCGCACAGGAATGAGAACTGTCTGCCTTCTGTATTAAGCTCATTTTCTATTTCTTCAAGAAGCGGATGTGCAACATTCACAGCTATCGATGGTGAGGTGAAAAGAACATCAACATATACATCCTTTATCTCGGAAATTGCCTCCCACTGTTCATCAGTGAGGTCATGTCCGAAGGCCGCCTTCTCTTTATTCGGTTCTTCGTAGTACTGTAAAACAAGAGCATCGCTGATCTGGCAGGCTTTCTTAAGGGAGCCGCTGGCACCAGGTTCTTTCCCTTCTGCCAATGCAAACACGCTGTCATCTGTAACAAATCCGGTAAAACTACCGTTTTTGTAATCTTCAGACTCCTTTACGTCTATCACTTCCTCGAGAAGTTCATAGTTATCACTAAGACTTTCTATTATAGGATCAAACCTTTTATGCATCTCCTCATCAGCGTCTTTTTCATACTCATCTGACATATAGGTGAATACCGGATTAAAGGTCGGGTCCATGGTATCAAAGTCCATATGATATTCAATATCAGCGTTATAAACAGGAAGGAGCCCTGCTGAAAAAAACTTGGATGTTGCTATAGTTCTTTGCTTGGAATTGGCATATATACGCACTGCACCATCTGCAGGCTGATAATTGGGAGCAAACAGACCTGCTGATTCAAGCCATTTTCTGAAGTACTGTCCCATCTCAGTTTCAAGAGTTCCACCACGTACAGATAGTTGGCTTGCCTCTGCAGACCAGTTAAACCACGTATGGGGAGTTATTGTATCAAGAGCAGATCCTGCGCCTGACAATGGAGCACGGATATTGTGTCTGCTGAGTACTACTGCCTGTTCCAAGGTATATCCTTCTCTCGAAAGGGTTGTCCTTTTATTCTCATCATCCGCTGTAGCCGCAGTTGTTCCAGGGAACTGAATTATATTATTCTGTGCCACTTCGCCATCAGCGCCATCAGTCTCTTTTTCCGGTTCTACATACTGGACTTCTGCTCTTTCAATGGGCTCAGGATAGATCTTCAGAAAATCGTTTTTCATGGAAATAGGTACATAGCCCTGCTCTTTATACTGTGCCGACTTTTCATTCCAGTCCTGTTTTCCCCATTCACGAACATCATCATCTGCAACAACCACGTATGCAGCAGACGGATAGGGATTTCTTTTATCCAGAGCATAGTTCAACATGCTGGTATCACTGCCGCTGTTTCCAAAAGCAAGCACCGGATACTGTCCGATTTCACGCTCAATCCAGATGGTCTTGTTGGCATTGAGGTTCTTTTGTATAAAACCTCCGGTAATTACAAGTTCGTCTCCATCGGCATACTTGTAATCCATATTTGAAGGTATATCTTCGTTTCCCTTTACCTTGACTTCAAACTCGGTGCCAATAACATGAGCCGGAGAAACATAGTCTTTTATGGGTGAATTAGCTATGATGGCTCTTGTAGTAGTTCGCTCTGTGCCGCTTACAACATAGATAGTAAAACCATTGTCATAGAGGTATTTCACCAGATCCACCATTGGTAGATAGAACCCGTCAATATATCGCATGTTTTTGAAACTGTCGGTCTGCTTCTGGCCAAACTCAACAGTGTAGTCATAGAGTTCCTTAATAGTCATTCCGGCATATGCCTTGGCAAAGTTTCTTGCCAGCTCTTCTCCTGCAGTATACCCGGGGTTGATCTCAGCTGCCGCTGCTTTTAATTCATCAGATACACTCTCAGGATGTTCTTCGAGACAGTAATTGATAAACATCATGGTGTCATAATAGGTATAGTACGTCTCGCAGATAAGAGTGCCGTCCATGTCAAAAACTGCAATTCGATCCTCTTCCGGAATATAATCTGCCCCATTCTTTTTATCTGTGACCTTTGAAATATAGCTCCGAAGGCTCTCTGCCGCTTCAGAATCGGCAGACCAGTATTCAGAAAGGGCTTCATGATTTTTTCGTCCACACCCTGAAATACTGATACAGCTTAAAAGTAGCGTTAAAGTTAAAGTAAAAGATATAATACGAGTAGCACCAAGCTTTTTCTTAATAATCACTGCCGTATGCTCCTTTCCGGATTACTCTCCTTCCCCAAACAGCAGCCCCAAAATACCACTTTTTATCTCCTCGGAGCTCTTGCTTTCCGTACCGAAATCATCTCTGAAAATATAATCCATTACATCATAAAAATTGCTCAGAGTTTGTTTTGAAAACTCTTCCTTACTGCCTTTCTTTTCATCATTGCTTTTTTTTCTGAAATCCTTGTAATAGCTATAAAGATAATCATGCCATTTAGTTCCAAGCAGATTATCACAATACTCTTTCTCAAATGCTTCCAGACCGGCACAGATATCTAAAGGAATGTCCATATAATAGTATTTTATCAGGCTTTTAGTCTCTTCATGATGTTTTCTAAACTCAGCTACCTTCTCATCATTTAGGGCATCTATGTCTGCAAAGTATTTCTCAAACAGGCACATATATCTTGTATAAACACCGCGTAGAATCGTTGGCAGTTCTTCGGTTTTGGCAGTTTCTTCGTTTAGAATCTCCTCAATTCTTTTTTTGCTTAGTTCAACCATGGGTAACCTCCTTAGTAAGACTAATGTTCTTCACTGTTCTGGATCGTTTCATTTATATCTTTCTCAATTTCAGAAAACAAAACATCCACATCATTTTTTGTATAATGAGGTTCTTCATAGTTTTCTGAAAAAAAGACCTTTACGCTTGCAAGCCGCCCGGATAGTCTCCTTTCCTTTCGCAGATCATAGCCACTTAGAAAAATATAGTCGCACAAGTTTTCTCCCAAAAACCAGAAAAGAATAAAAAGCAGTTCTCGCGGCACCTCAGCCATTGCACTCGAAATCCACAGCAGTATACCTGAGATGATAAGACCAATGGTCATAAGTGCAAAAGACTGCGTATGTCTTTTTTCTTCCTTTTCCACCAATCCGAGATTGTAAGCAAAATCGTCCAGTATGGTATCCTCTATGATATCTTTTTCATCTTGAGACAAATTGTTGCAGATAATGTTCAAAACAACGGGACAATCCGGTGGTGTCATATCCGTGATAACTTTTACATAATCCTCAAATTCAGGGTTCAGGCTCTCACATCCCTTCACGCTGTATGAACATATCACATCGTAATATTCGGAAATCTGGCAGGGAATCGTTGCAATCCCCTCCCGGACAAAATCCCGCTTTATACGGTAATCAAGGTGTCCCTTTCTTGATTCAAACAATTTCGTAATTTTACGCCTCATAAAAGTACCTTTCATAGTGATCAATGCTTTTCATGCTTCATATGTTCCGCAGCAATCGAGACATCATCTCCGGTAATAATCACGACATTGGGCTTTTTGCCCTGTACCTGCGCCATGGCTTTTTCATAGCGGTCTATAAAGAATTCAATGCTGTCTCTCATCCAGATCAATGCGGAGTGTTCATCACTTTCCGCTACAACAAGGCGCCCCTCTGTCATCGCGGTCGCATCAGCATGGCTAATCTTATTGCGAACATCTCCGACATGATAATAAGCAAACAGAATATCCTGCAATGCTTCAAGACTGTCACAGGCGGTAAAGCCGGTGATCAGTGAAGAATCGCTGTTTTCAACGGATTGCGTTCTCAAGGCAGCATATACTCGCTGCGGATCCTCACCTTTGCCAACTTTGCCCCTGGTTCCAGAGCGGTTATATGTCTTGATGAAATAGTGGTCAATACTATCCATCTTATAGTATTCATAAGGCTTCAACGAAAGGCGTTGCTGTGCAAACAGTCGCGTGACATTATCCGTTTTTTCCTCGTCATCACAATAATAGAATATTCCGGAGCTAACCAAATTCTCTGGAGCGTTTGACTCGATTAGCGTCAGGGTCTGCTGATAAAACTGATGCCTGTAGGCCCACTTCACCAGATCTATAAATGGTATACTTTCATTTCCCTCCAGAAGCGCGCCATAGTCCTCACGGATGCTTTCTGAAATAATGCTAAAGTACATACCATAATGCCCGGAAGCCCGCCAAAATTCTTCACTCTTAAATAATTCCCGTAGCCTTAGAATGCCGTGCTCCACTAGTGGTATGTTGCACATGGAAAGTCCAACATCCACACTACGCATGGCGTAAACCATACCGGAAATATACTCATTTTGTTCTCCGCTCTTTTTCCAGATGTCCACAATCATGTCAGCTTTGCCATAATTCAGGAAAGATCGGATTGCATGGAATAACCCTGTGAAGCCAAACCCTTCGGTATCATCCCGAATAATGCCGCTCATTTGCTGGGGAGTGTTGCGAATCGTAAATAACTTCTTTAAATGAGTTTTGCTTCCCGGCATAGTGACCAGAATATCAAGCATATTCATGACAAAAAACGTGTCTGCAGCATCATCACTGTTAAGTGAAACATACAAATTGATTTCTTCCTGCTCCTTGGTAATTGCCTTTTCAGTAGCCATCATGCTGTTGATCCACTGATCACTGTCCTGCATCTCGGCTTCCGTTATGAACCGGATACAGACGTTCTCATTTATGGGCAGAAGTTCCAGCTTTGCTGAAGGTTTCAGCTCTGCGTATAGATAGCTCTTTACCCACCGTCTGCAGGGGTTCTGATTGTCACAAAGCTCAGGACAGGCTTTAAAGAGTGCAGACCAAAAGCTCTCACGGACCTCATCGCTTTGAACAAGAGCATCAAACAAACGATTGAATTTTACATTCTTAAGTGCAGGATTCCCCTCATGAAATTCCCGTATAAAGCTGATCAGCTTCTGCTTCACATCATCTGGAAGAGATATGTTATCTTCCTCCTTGTCCGTAGGAAGTTCATCAGCATATTTTGCAATTTGGTACTGAAGCAGAGCGTATGAAGAAAGCGATGCTTTGTCCTTGGAATACAAATTGCTTCCGTATCCTAAGTCTACAGAATTCAATTCATCCCCTGCATTAAAACTGCCTGTTCCACCGATAACGATGATCTCATCGATGTCGTACCTGGACAGGACAACCTTTATTCCGGCCTCTGCATCAAGAAGTGCGTCACAGTAATCAAAACCGAATTCCTTCCGAATGGAGAAGTATCGTGCTGGTAGATCAGTTTCCGTGGGACATAGAGAAGTCAAAAGAATGTTACGAGCCATAGATTCTCTCCTACAATCGATTACTTGTTGATTGAAGATTCAGCCTCATTGGCCATACGGGCTATAGCTGCAGCTTTCGAAATATTTGATCCGACAAAGATCATGTTGGCACCGGACTCGATGAAGTAGAACCCGACGAGGATCCCAAGATTGAACGCCAGCATCATAGGATAAATCACGGACAGAATACACATGATAAGCTCTAAGACTCCTATCACAACGCCGAAAATAACCTGAATTTTTCCAGCGCCCTTATCTTTGCTGTCAACGGCTGCGATAATAGTGAGTATGCCATGGATAAGCAACCATGCCGCGGCAATGTAAAGAATTGTGAAATTGTTTATAGTGGCAATACCTGGAACTGTAAATCCAATGATGCCCAGGATAAGACTCAGGATTGCAAAAGCAAATTTCCTGTCGTAGCATTTTTGACTGATTGCATGAATAATGCCCAATACACCGTTCATAAAGAACAGCAATATGATACAATAACCGATACTGACGAAGGTCCTTAGAGGTGTAGCTATCATGGAAAAACCGCCGATGATCGTCAGAACGCCTATAACCGTAAAGATCAGTGTCACGTTGTTTCTGCCAATGCTGAGTGCGGATCCCAAAATGATCGTATTAACTCCCTGCTCAATATAATAAAGCCCGATAAGAATGCCAATATTAATGGCGAGGACTACCGGATGAGCCACAGAATAAACGCACAGACAAATTTCCAGCACTCCCAGAATAACACCTATTATCTTCAAGAAGGTGTCTCCCTTATCTTTTTTCCCTACAGATGAAATGATCGTCATTACGCCATGAACAAAGAGCCACATCGCAGCCATATACAGTAGCGTAAAATTATTCATAGCTGCAGCTCCGGGTGTCACCAATCCCGCCATACCAAGAACAAGGCTCAGGATAGAAAAAATGAAAGACCTGTCGTAACGTTTTTCATGAACCGCCCAGATAATGCCGATGATACCCGCAACAAAAAAAAGTATTATTATAAAATACCCAGCAGTCACAAAGGTCATGAGTGGCGTAGCGGCAAGGGAGATTCCGCCAATGATCATCAAGGTTCCAATAATTACGATTAAGGTATAGATTGACATAGTGATTTCCTCCTTCAGTAAAGTCTCCATTCATTTTTCATCAAAGCTTCCAAGATAACGTAATTTCATTGCACTCTTTTTCTCCAGCAGCAAATAGGTCTGATAGTCACAGTCAGTACATTCCATCAAATACTTATACTCTCCAAGCTCTGTCTTCATAGGCCTGTCATGGATCGATATAAGAGTCATATTCTGTTCATTTATCTCTTTCATCAAAGATGGTAAATCCTTCGCAGAACCGGAAGCAACAAAAGCAAGTCTCTTAGCTTGCGTCTCCTTAGGAGGATCATTTGATAGCACGTAAAACCTGGTCTTGTTGCTGTCATTTTCCTGAATTGCATCTGCCAGCATCTCAAGACCATATACATCTACACAAGCTGCAGATGCTATGGCAGCACAGGCCTTATCATTAGACTCAGATACCATTTTGGCACCTTCAGCAGTGCTTGAAACCTCTATTACCTCTGCATTAGGAAGATTCCTGCCAAGCCATTCTTTGCCCTGCGCAATTCCCTGTTTA
Organism: Lachnospiraceae bacterium; assembly: GCA_036343175.1. Lineage (GTDB taxonomy): Bacteria > Bacillota > Clostridia > Lachnospirales > Lachnospiraceae > JAEEJA01. Next base: position 428 of record JAZASR010000056.1, on the reverse strand, counting down.
TGAGAATAAACCGTCTTTATCTCATTTAATTTTGTCCCAGGAATCACAAGGAGGTTCTGGTTGATTGGTAACACAACCTCTCCAACAACAGATAATTTCTCGTGAGTGAGCACTATATCGACATAGTCTGTTACGGCACCGCCAATGGTATTTTCCTGGGGAATAACAGCATAATCGGCATTTCCCGCCTCTAAAGCATCAACAGCCTCACTAACTGTACTATATGGTTCATAATTTCCATTTCGCCCGAAGAACACTCCACAGGCTTCCTGTGTGTAAGTCCCTTCAGGACCAAGATAGCTGACAATAGCATTTTCAATACTACCGGTCTGCTGTTCATCTGTCTGCCTGGTTATTACCGCATTCCTTCCACATCCAGCTGTATATGAAATAAGCATGCAGGTAATAGCTATTAAAACCTTTTTATT
>JAZASR010000055.1:0-9122 GCA_036343175.1 Lachnospiraceae bacterium | reverse complement strand
TTCATTTCAAGAGGACGTTTTAACGCCTTCTCATCTGCTATGCTGTCCGGCATCTTGAGATGAAGTCCACCTATAACCTCAGCGCCGCATTTTTTCAAAAGCCGTCCGAGCAATCCTGCTCCATCACCGCTAAAAAGCCCCATCGTTGCGATTATGAAAACCTTCTTGTTCTTCCACAGCTCATTGTGATCTGAAATATAATCTCGCATGATCTTCGGAACTGTACTAAACTGAACCGGATATGCAAATATGATAAGATCCGCATCTGCTACTGCAGCTAATGCTTCTCTATCCTCTATAGAATATGCAACGGATTCTTTGTCATACTCTTTACAGAATAACTCCGCCGCATATTTTGAATTGCCCGTCCCACTAAAATAAATACCAATCATTTTTTTCACCCTCGTAATCAAATGTCTACCGAGATTTCTGTATACAAAATCAAACAACTGCATCTTTTCTTACCTATTAGGCAATTTTTCCGCCTAATATCGTCTCATTTTAGGCGATACGATTAAGATTCAAACATTTTCCGATAAAACTTAGAAAAGCTCATCCAACAGTATAAAATAGTTTATCTTCTCCCAATTCGGTTCTATGCCGAGTGCTTCAAAAAGCATATCGGGATCAAAATCAGGATAAATCTTGCCACCATATGTTCCATCAAAGTTATGTTTCAGACTACGATAACATAGTGCGATATCATTCCATTTATCCCCAACACCGGTTCCTCCTACATCTATGAATCCGCTAATTTTTCCATCCTCTATAAATATATTTGGCAGGCAGAAATCCCCGTGAGATAATACAGGCTCATAATCGGGTTTGTTATCTTCCAGCCATTCTATCAATGCCATAGGGCTCTCAAAACCATTTTCTCCATAGGTTTCAGGTTCTGCATCCGTGATATCAACCAGATCATTTTCAACTCTGTATCTTGCTTCTTTAAGTACATCATCCAGATTTCCATATTTAGGGCAATCAGAAATATCTACGCTCCAAAGCATCTTCAAAGCTCCTGCCAGTATATTTACCAACTTCTTCGGATGTTCCAGATAGAATTCACTGCATGACATTTCTCCGGGTATTCTGCTCATCAGAAGATACTGATAATTCTCGTCCTTCTCAAAAGCTAATGCCTTGGGAGCAGGGATTTTCCCCTCAAGCCAGTTCATCACCCGGATACTTGGTTCATCATCATAAAGTCTGCTATCCAATATCTTCAGCACACATTCTTCAAAAATCAGAACTTTTGAACCTGACATGCCAATATCATTCACTATATATTCTTTTCCGGCTATCATTTTTGCGATATTATTTGGAATCAAAAAACATACTTTCTCCAATGTCTGCTCGTAGTTGGTATCAATCAAATTAATCTCCTCACCCACCGCTTTAAAGCCGTTCGCAAAACTTTTATTTTCTGCCTTAATCCAGTCAATGGTTAAGTCCGAATCATCGAGTCTTTTCTCAATATCCGAAGCATGATTTCTTATCTCATCGAAATGTGCGTCAATATATTTATCCGTCATTACCAGGCAGATAAATCTTATATTTTTCAGATATTCTTCGCTGAAATCCTTGCGCCATTCATATGGAATATAGCAGCCTTCAACTATTAAACTTTGCTTATTCTCTATGGCAGTCTTAATCATCTCCCTGACTATTGGCCAGATATATGTCGTCATCTCCTCATCATCGTTCGGCGTTAGCGATGTATTTCCGCTTCTAATCAGCCCATCTTTAGATGATCTATTGAAATATATGGGATTTTATATTTTTCCATCATCCGCTGAGAAAGTAGTGTCTTTCCCGTATGGGATGCACCTGTAAGAATTATTATCATAATACCTCCGTCTGATGATGAACAGCAATAAAGTGTTTCATCTAATATCTCATTCGTTTTTCTGAAATAAGAATATCATTTTTTATTTTTATTTAAATCACAAAAGTTGGTTATTATAATAGTTACCATTTTATATATCCATTCTGAAAGTCCAGTTTCCAACAGATTTTCCCTTACATTCAAGGGTTTCTTCTTTAACAAGTGAGAATCCGTTTTTAGTATAAAATTCCACATTTTTCTTAGCATTGGTAGTTACGGTAATTAAGTTTCCACCATTTTCTTTTACCATAGGTATAAGAAAATCCTGTATCGCACTAGATCCGATACCCTGATTCTGGTATTCAGGGGCAACTGACAGGAAATACAAATGCCAGCGGGGATCCGAAATTTTTTTTACAACTATTTCAGTTTTATCTGACATATCCATAAATTCAAGGGTATCCTTAATACCAACTCGCGCTATAATACCTGCCATTCCGCTTACGGCATAATCCCAAAAGCCAACGGGTTTATCTGATGGCTTCTCAATTATTACAACAGACACAACCTTTCCGTCCAAGCAACCTATATAGCATTCATCTTTACGAATAGTTGCTTTAAATATTCCCTTCATAAGACGCTCATGGAAACTGCGAAGTTTTTCATCAGACTTAAAGCGGACTTCAAAAACTCCCCAAAAAAGAGGATAATTAACAAAAGACTCAACGAAAACTTTTAATACCTCTTCTTCGTACGAGCTGTCATATTTTTTATATTCAACTTTATTCATTACCAACACCCCAATTCTAAAGTCATATTATCCCTACAAACCGCGATTTGGCGACGAGTAAACTGAAATTTAATTTGCTACACTACTATTCTATCACATCATACAAAATATTAAAATGTATAATCTTGTCATAAACCTTTGGACCAATGGTCCAAAAGTCTATACTCCCCTGAATACATCGATGTTTCCATATTTTTATTTTTTTGAAGATTTTTTCTTCTTTTTCTTCTTGGTGTTTTTAGACTTCTTTTTCGTTTTTTCCTTCTTAGCAGCTTCCTTTTCAGCTTTCTTCTTGATTTCTTCCTGTTCTTTTGCAAGTTTTTCAGCCTCTGCCTTTTTCTCCGCAATAGCCATTTGTTCAATATCTGTAGGTAAGTATGTTGTGTCATTTAGAGCTACCACATCACTCTTCAAGTTATAGCTACATTCATAGACCTTATCCTCTCCCAACTGGATATAACCTATAACATCAAAATCTGTTGCTCCCATCTTTTGATAGTCTAGTTTTTTGGCCGCTTTTACTCCCAGTTCCTTACACTTATTTTTTGTCTGTTCCACAAGATTTGCATATGCTGCATCTGACATATATCCCAAAAAGGTTGTCATACCAGATGTATCAATAGTTTCAAATTCCTGTTCATTTCTAGTTTCCTCTGGTGAATCTACAAAATCTTCATAATCATCTTCAAAAGAATCTTCATCAGAAGATATTGATGAACCAGAAACTTCTTTAGATACTGCCTCTCCACTAACAGCACTTCCTGAGGTAACCTTCTTTGAATTACTATTTTTTGTATTATGAATCACCACATTTCTCACTCCAAGACCAGCAATTGAGCCAAATGAAATAATCATAACCATAACAAGGAGAATAAATCGCCCTCCCATTCCTCTATCTCTTTGAGACCAATAAATTTGTCTAAATTTCTTAAACATAACTTTCCTCCATTCTCACTTTTAGACCATTGGTCCAAAAGTTAATCAAATTTCTTAAAATGCCTAAAGTATGCAAAATTTGTATATGCACCAAACATTACTCCTGATGTATTACCAGTAAGCGATGTAGATGATGACGATGTACAATGTAACCACACCTTTGTTCCATTCTTTAGCTTCCCACAATAAATACCAACATGATTTGCCCCACCAGTTTCGGCTGTACTACTCTTTAATCCAATATCTCCTGGCTTAAGCTTATCAGCTGAGATAGTTTCATATTGTCCGGATGAAATAAATGTCGCTGTAGTTGAACCATATGGAACACCAGAATATCCACTCTTATGAAATGCCCAGGCTGTAAAAGAAGAACAATCAAGATATTCAGGATTATCCCTTCCATCACCCTGCCTTTTATCCATACTGTATTCTACTTTTCCAACAAGAGAGGCCCCTCTCTCTATTACCTTCCAAGCATTTTTATCAGCCTTATTATTCTCTTTTAGTTCTTTGAGAATCTTTGCTGCATCCTCATTAGATATTGAAGTGTCATGCATCAAATTAACTTTCCCTCCGACCGCAACTTTACCGCAGATTAAATTCAGCTTTTCCTATATATTGTCTATCTTAGCGTGCTGTTTTTTACGGCACGTTTTTATCTGTCCTCTTGACCATTTCCATTCCTTCCTCTATAGTCTTTTCGTAACCAATAGAAAAAGAGAAAGAACAGCCCCTCCTACAGTTCGTTCTTTCTCTCATACCCAAGTGCTGCAAAAGCAGGTCCCGTGCAGGGTCATGCCCTAATAAATGGTTGCCTGTCCTATACGCAGTCACTTTACACTGTTATGATAAGAAAAAACTTACTGTTATGCAAGATAATTCGTATAAAAACTTCATCAAAATCTCTTTTTGACTCCTACATGGAGCGGTTTAAGCCCGAACGGGAGACCTGTCCTATATGCGGAAGCACCGGAAACTGCCACATCCATCACTACTACGGCAGATCCATCATTGATTTTAAGGCCGGCAGACAGGAAAAATCGGATTTATGCATTCTCCGGGTATTCTGCGACAGCTGCAGGCACACCCACGCTATCCTCCCGGATGTCATCATTCCTTACTCCAGCTACAGCCTGTTCTTCGTCCTGCGTCTTCTCGGAGAGTACTTTGCAGGACTTTTTACCATAGAACAGCTCTGTGAAAGATATGATATCTCACAGAACCAGTTTTTCAAATGGCTTGCTCTCTGGAAATCCCATAAGAAAGAGTGGCTTGGTCTGCTGGATGACAACGATATCTCCAACTCCGCTTTCCTGAAGGATCTTGCCACGATGGACAGCTACTCCTCCTTCTCCATGGCCTTTATCCGGCAACAGTGCCATTCCTTCCTGCAGTCCCACAGGAACCCCGTACTGAAATCACCCAAAAATGCACGGTATCATCAGACTGTCTTCGCTCCGGATATTTCCATCTTCTGACCACACGACCATGGGATGGTTACCGGAAGTTTCTCCGATTATGATGTAGAAAACATAAGAAGGAGGGCTTTTACCATGAGTAAAGATACCGAAACAATGAAACATAATGCCGAAGTGGCACAGTTCCGCTTCGCTCTCATCGCTCCTGTTATCCAGGGGCTTTATCCCGATGCCTCTGCTACTGCCTACTACAAACGCGTTACGGCATCTCCACTGACACTTCCCGATGGCTCCACGGTCACCTACAGTTACAAAACGCTGGAAAAATGGAAGTCCCAGTACAGTATCGGCGGACTGGATGCCCTGATGCCGGGCACACGCTCTGACAAAGGCATTCCTCGTGCTCTAAACGAGGATGCCATCGCTGAAATCTACCGTATCAAGGAAGAACACCCTTGCATGAATGCCACCCAGATTTACACTCATCTGGTACGGGAATCCTTTATCCCTGCCACCGTCAGTGTTGATTCCGTCCAGCGTTTCATACGGCACAACGACCTGAAATCTGCCAGAGATCCCAATCTTCGTGACCGCAAAGCCTTTGAAGAGGACGAATTCGGAAAGATCTGGCAGGCCGACACCTGTTATCTTCCCCACATCACCGAAGACGGCACATCCAAAAGAGTCTACTGTATCATGATCATTGATGACCATTCCAGACTCCTGGTAGGCGGTGAACTGTTCTACAATGACAATGCCTGCAACTTCCAGAAGGTTTTAAAGGATGCCATCGCCACCTATGGCATTCCCGATAAACTTTATGTGGACAATGGATGCAGCTATTCCAATGCACAGCTTTCCATGATCTGTGTCTCTCTCGGGATTCTTCTTCTCCATACGAGAGTCCGGGACGGTGCCAGTAAAGGCAAGGTAGAACGGCATTTCCGCACCCTCAAGGAGAGATGGCTTTATACACTGGATATGGAATCCATTCAGTCCCTCGCCCAGTTCAACGGGATGCTCAAGGATTACATGCGTGACTACAATACCACCTTCCATCGGGGCATTGACACCATCCCGCTGGAGCGCTATCAGGCTTCCAAAGACCATCCCCGTAAGCCGGAGTCAAGGCAGTGGCTGGACGACTGTTTTTATAACCGCATTACCCGCAAGGTACGCAAGGATTCCACCATCTCCATCGACAAGGTCTGTTATGATGTCCCCATGCAGTTCATTTCCGCTAAAGTGGAGGTCCGCTATCTTCCGGACGACATGACTTCAGCCTACATCCTGTTTGAAGGCGAAAAGTTTCCCATCCGGCAGACTAGCCGCAACGACAACTGCCATACCAGACGGAACAATCCGCCGGCAATCGACTATTCCAAAGCGGGAGGTGAAGCCTGATGTACAACTCTTACTATGGACTTACTTTCAATCCTTTTGACAAACAGCAGCTGAAGGAAAAAGACCACTTTATTTCCAGAGACTTTACCGAAATGATAAACCGACTGGATTATCTCAAGGACATCCGGGGCATCGGTGTATTTACCGCCAGACCCGGCATGGGCAAGTCCTACGCCCTGCGCTGTTTTGCCTCCTCACTCAATCCAAATCTTTACCACATGGAGTACCTGTGTCTGTCCACCATCAGTGTTGCAGACTTCTACAAACAGCTCTGCTCTATCCTGGGTGTTCCGGACAGGGGCGGCAAAACTACCATGTTCCGTGCAATCCAGGGTCAGATCGCATACCTTTATAAGGAAAAACATCAGCCCCTGCTTCTCGCCATCGATGAGGCACAGTACCTGAATACCGGTATTCTCAACGACATCAAGATGCTCATGAATTACGGTTACGATTCCGTAAACTGCTTTACCCTTATCCTGTGCGGGGAATCCCATCTCAATGACACACTCCGCAAGCCGGTGCATGAAGCACTGCGCCAGCGAATCACTGTCCATTACAACTATGCAGGACTTTCCGATGACGAAGTGTCAAAGTACATCCTCCATAAGCTCCAACTGGCTGGTGCTTCCTCCACGATCATTGATCCGGCAGCACTCGCAGCCGTCCACAGCTTTGCCCAGGGCAATCCGCGTCTCATTGACAACCTGATGACAGATGCCCTGACCATCGGCTCCCAGCAGGATAAAAAAGTCATCGATGCCGAGACCATCCGTGCTGCTGTTGATAATCAGGGACTTTATTGATGAAGTTTTCAAAGTACATTTCTAAGGCTGTGACATCTGTCATGGCCTTATTTCGAAAGCAGCACCGGCTGCCCTTCAAACAAGGCTACGACAATCTGCGGTCATCCCGCTGAGAGACTGCGGCAAATGCCGGTACGGCACAATCGGAGAGGGTTTTGCACTGAAATCAAAGTGCGGTATGTACCTCCCACAATGTGCCGTCTGACAGTCTTCCTTTGTCACAGTTTCTGTCGTCTTAGTAATCTGATCCTCAGGATCTTTCTCGGTAACTGTGGTCTTGTTTCCCTCTGTTACTGTCTCTGTCTTCGAACCGTCTTTCTTTGTTATGGTTTCTGTCGTCTTTGTGACTTTGTCCCCAGAATCTTTCTCGGTAACTGTGGTTTTGTTTCCCTCTGTTACTGTCTCTGTCTTCGATCCGTCTTCTTTTGTTATGGTTTCCGTCGTCTTAGTAATCTGATCCTCAGGATCTTTCTCGGTAACTGTTGTGGTGTTACCATCTACTAATGTCTCTGTGATCTTGGTTATGTTTCCGTCAGGATCTTTCTCGGTAGCAGTCGTCTTATTGCCATCCTTTACAATCTCCGTAATCTTTATAATTTGATCAGAGGAATCTTTCTCGGTAACAACCGTCTTGAAACCATCTTCCAATGTCTCAACCTTGGAGCCATCGTCTCTGGTCTCAATAGTTATACGAGGGGCAATCGTAATCGTCACCTCTTTAGCCGTCTGTGCATAGTCAGAAGTTTCCGCGGCCGTAACGATAACATAGGCTTTTTTGTCTGTCGTAGGAACCGCTTTGATTGTCAGTTTGCCATCGGAGGCAACATCAATGTAGTTCTCACTGCCGCTCTTGACGGCATAGCTAATTGCGCCGCCATCCGTCGCAGGCACCGTTACAGTGGCGTTGACTTCCCTGTTCGTATCTCCGTAAGTAGCAGTCACATCAGACGCAGTGATCGTCTGCTCCGGCTTAGGTACTCCCACCGTCACATCGCAGCTCGCGCTCTTCCCACTGCCCGCATTGCTGGTGGCTGTGACAGTTGCACTGCCCGCCGAGATGCCCTTGGCATAGACAGTCAGGGTGTCGGTAGCATCTGCTCCGACCTCAGTGGTGCAGTCCTCATCTGTATATAACTTCACCGCGCCAGAATTAGTTCCGCCTACACTCCACTTTACTTTCTTGTCCGTTGCGTTGTCGGGTTCGACGATAGCCTTAAAGGAGACCTTACCGTCCAAATCGATGGTCTGTGCAGTGGTCTTGTCAAGCGATAAGCCCGTGACGTCAACTGTCGCCGATCCCACCGTAAACTCCTTTGATTCAGATGAGAAGATGACAGATCCCAGATTCAGCTTTAAAGCGGGACGCACTCCGAAAGCAATCCACACATAGTAGCCCTCGTCATTGGCATCGCCATTGACATCGCCGTTGTCGCCGTACACAAACGCCGCATTGTCACCAACGTTGCCGGGCGAGCGGAGCCACCATTCATTGGCGCCGCAGTCGTCTCCTGTAAATCCTGCCTTACGAACATTCGTAGGAAGACGGTTTGCTTCCTCCGTACTTAAAAGATACAGTTTTACTCCATTTACAGTCTCATATTCCTCAGTACTATTATATTTATTGGTTGTCAAATTGACTGTCTCAATAGCATCCGCCACATCTGCGAAGTCATTACCTGTCTCTGTCATGCTATCAAGATAAGCCTTCACCTGAGAAGTGCTGTATTTATTGCTTTTATTATCTGCAAATATTTTTGTACCAAAGGTTGTATCAGCGGAAAGCAATGTAACTGTTCCACTCATAGCACTCAAGGAATTATCCTCAATGATATACCACTTCTTATCTTTGAAAGTAACCTGTAATGCCGTAAGGTCATTACCGCTCTTGGTCTTGTTCGTCTCTGTAGTCACATCATAGGCGGCGTACGCCTTCTCACCCGCCG
>JAZASR010000054.1:0-9318 GCA_036343175.1 Lachnospiraceae bacterium | reverse complement strand
GTATCAGAAATTATGCCTTCAATTATCTGCCGCAGCACTGCTGGAAGTCTGCGTCCGCTTCCCGCAATCTGCAGTGCGAGCAAAATTGCCGGTTATAAGAATGTGCGGTTCGTGCCGCGCTCAACTTGCGGTTTTACACTGAAGGAAGAAGGATATCTTTCACATTCTTTCGGATTGAAATCAAAGAGCCAGTTTCGATGTAATCATATCTTCCATCTTTAACAAGATGCTTGATCGCCTGACGCGCTTTGGGATAGAGCTGCACTTCGTCAAAGATAATAACAGAGTTTCTTTCGATAAGAGTGACATGTGTAACGGCCTGAAGACGTATAAAAAACATATCCAGGTCATTCAGATCAGAAAAAACATCCATTAATTCGCTGCTGGCAGTTGAAAAATCCACAAGAATATACGACTGATACTCCTTCTTCGCAAACTCTTCTGCAATCGTAGTTTTGCCCACACGACGCGCACCTTCCAGAAGCACAGCATATTGTCCATGCCATGTATTTTTCCATTCCAGCAGCTGATCATATACTTTCCTTTTAAACTTCATCTGCCCACTCCTTCAGAAATCTTTTCATCTACCTACAGAATAATAGTAAGCGTCTAATACAGGGTGAACTTATTTCATAAGAGCAGGACAATATAATGAGCGCGAAGGCGACCGGACTTTAAAGAACCCAGTGCTGGGTCAGTAAAGCTCGATCGCCTTTTGATGGCGAATCTGATTTACGCAGATGGCTGTATCAATTTCTTCTTTCCATCCACAACCCGGACCTTCGGAGGCTTGTCTGGACCGGTTCCCATGTAATCAACGATCTCTCGCTTCTTACCGGCTTCATATTCATGATAGGAATCGCTCCAGGGCATCAGTTCTTTCAGAAACGATTCTGTAATGCGGGCAGATCTGTTTCTGTCCATCATGCGATCGATCAGATACTGAAAGTAGATTCTCGGATTGGCATGGTTTGCCTTTGCCGTTTCTGCCAGGGATTCGATGATCGCATTATCTTCTGCTCCGGTGATGGAATAGCTGAATAGAGAGTTCATCCTGAGCTGGCAGATACTTCTGACACTTCGTTCGGAAAAACCATTGTCCAGCGGTACCTGCGGATCATCAAGAAACTCCCGCAGTCCTTCTTCGTGGTTCAGGGCATATCTGATTGCAGAGGAAAGATGCTCGCTGAAAGCAGGATCCTCTGAATCCAGGGAATGCATGTATCCGAAGAAGGCATCGACTTCCGGCTTAACCAGTTTCTGGCGTCCTTTGAGTCTTTCTCCATCTGACAGATCCTTCAGCTTGTTCTCTTCCACATAAATTCTGCGGATCAGTTCTATCGCTTTGAATTCCGGAAAGGTCTCCAGTTCTTCTTCTCTGAGCTTTGATGAATTCAGAAGACGTGCTGCACGGATGAATTCTCTGCGGCAGTGCATCCAGCATAATGTGTTGATGACAGACCCATTTCTCTCGGAGGCGTAAAGCGAATATGCCGCATAGGCATCAGAGGTGATCTTTCCTTTGAAATCATCTCCGTAGAATTCTCTGAGATGATCCGTGCTGCGGGTCAGCTCAAAGCAGAAACAGATAATCTTATTGCCGGTATAGAACTCGCTGGAAGTATGAAGCCAGTAATAGCTTGTTGACCCTGCGGACCTTCCGTCATTGATCACACGTCCGAAGGTTTCATCTGCCTGCTGGTGGTCCTGCTGTTTCAGAAGATCAGCCATGTACTGCCATACCGGGAGAAAGCACTGATCAGTGAATGTCATGATCCATACTGACATCGTTCCTCTGGTCAGCCGGAAACCTTCTGCGGCCATGTCTTTTTCCATCCGGTAGTACGGCACATACAGACAGAATCGGGAATACAGAATATCGGCAAGCAGCGATGATGAAACAATAGAACCTGGAAGAGGCTTTCCTTCATAAGGGGTATATTCAATCTCTCTGCAGCACGTTCCATGCGAAATGACAGGAACATAGACGCACTGAACATAATGACGGCTCGGAACGCATTCAACGGTCCTGTATTTCTTCCAGGAAAAGATATACCAGCTGGTTCCATACTGTTCGTTCAGCTGATCAGGATTGATCTGGTAAATGTTTCGGACCGGAAGACCGGACAGATCCTTCTCCCGCTGTCCTTTCTTCCGTATGCCATGACCTTTATGATCAGAAAACGCAGATCTTGAAGTAATAACCGGTGCTTTCGGAGATTCTTCCGCTTCTTCTGCCAGCGGATCCTCTGCGATTTCTTCTTCCTGTGCAATCTCTGACAGCTTTTCTGTTCCGCGACCGAACAGATCGTTATTCCGCATCTGAAGCTGCTCCGTGCACTTCTGAAGTAAGCCGCTCAGCCGTTCATTCTCACGCTTAAGGGTTTCTGACAATTCCTTCATTGTCTGATAATCCCGGGTCATGTTTTTCTCGGCTTCTTCATGACCGTCAAGAATCGCAAGAACTTCAAGATGAGAAGCGATGACATTCCTGAGAGCGCAATTCAGCTCCGGCTTTTTCAGTTCCGGAAGTTTCCGATTCAGCTCATTCAGCTCAGAAGAAGTCATCACCATAGCTGCAGTTCTCCGGGATTATTTCAGAAGATCACTGCTGGCTGTTCTGATCCGTTCTGCCAGACTGTCAGTCTGCTTCAGTGCATATAAAAGCCTATCATTTGTTTTCTGCAGGCTGCGCAGTTTCTCCTCGCACTCTGCCAGCTGCAGCTGCAGTTCTTTATTCTCTCTGCATTTTTCCTCATACTGCTTTTTCAGTTCTTCCTGATCTGCTGAAGCGGCAGTCACAGCAGGAACTTCTTTTGGCTTTCTCCCGCGCTTTCCAGTAGGAATAATCTCACCGGTTGCCGGATCAATCTTTCCGATCACTCTTCTTCTGGAGCGTGACTGTTTCTTCTCCGGATCCCAGTAGCTTTCCGATTCGTAAACGTAAGTGGTATCGGTGTCCTTGTGATACTGCCTGATCTGTGCCATAAGCCCTCCAAGTTACATTGCAATAATAATATATCACTTGTTATGACACGTGTCAAGAATAAAAAGTGACATTGTAGAATATAAATGTCACTTTGCCTCACTCTTATCATTATTTTCTGGAGTTCTGTTACGGTTCGGAAATGTCTCTCTGATCGTTCCCTCAATGGCGATTCCGGCCATCAGTCTCTGATACTGCTCAGGAGTGATCAGTCTGGCTTCATCACTATTCCGCGGCCACTGGAATCGGTTGCCTTTGGAAAGCCGAAGGGTATACATTCCCATTCCGATCCCTTCAAAGCAGATCCCGCGAATCCGATCGCACTGGTTTCCGCAGAAGAGATAGAGGACTCCTTTTTCGAATGGATCCAGTTCATAGTTAAGTCTCACGTAGGCTGCCAGTCCATCCATTCCGCGCCGAAGATCAACCCGGCCGCAGCAGATAATGACCCGCGAGAATCCAGTTCCGTCTTTAAGCATCTTTCAGCACCCGAAGCACCATGCGGAGCGTGCTCTCGCTTGAAGGATGATTCACTGTCACTTTACAGCCGTTCACTTCAATCTGAACCGGAGCAGATTCTGCATCAGAAATCGCAGCAGGCAATGCCGGGCTTTCCAGATATTCTGTGATATCCACAACATCACAGCTGCTCGATTCCTGCTCTCTGATCCGCTTCGCCCAATAGTAGAATCTGCGTTCCTTTATTCCGTGTTCCTTACACCAGGTTCTGGTCTTGATCTCCGGGCTGCGCCGTTTCCATTCCTCCACAAGCTTCCGCCAGTATTCTTCATTTTCCTGACGCGTCAATCCTTTCATGAAAATCACCTCCAGGTTTCTGATTGATAATCACAATCAGTCTACCCAGAGGTGCTCTTCATTTCAGTTCACCTTGTATTAGACGCTTACGAATAATAGAAAAGTATAGCTTTTCCAATATAAAAAAAGGATAAAAATACCGTTTTTACAACTTAAAAAATTATAAAAAATAAAGCTATTACAGCCTCATAAATTATGAAAAGTATATATTTTGCATAGTTAAATTTAGCCAAAAGTAATGATTTTACACATTTCAGAACTGAAGAAAGTATAGTTTTTGCACGGTAAGTGCCCTTTTCATTGTCATGATACGACAATACTGACCGCACATACCGCCAGCATCAGTGCCATTACCGTATTCATAGCCTTCTGATTTTTAGAGATATTGTGATGACAATATTGGTGCCTTTTGGATATTTCAGCTCAAAACATTTTCATCCAGCAGGAATTGCTCTATTCCGATATACAGGATTCCATTCTCATCACGCCACGGTTTCAAATAATCTTTTACAACCACTATTTTTTCAAACGAATCCGGTACCCTTATGAGTGATGCAATTTCCTGAGCTCTTTTTTCAGGATCTGCTATGGATAATGCTGATTGAATATAATACCGTTTATCTCCTTTGTTCACTACAAAATCGATTTCCAGTTGCTTTCGAATGTTCCTGCCTTGCTGATTCTTGGTATTATATTCAACCACACCAACATCGGCATCCAATCCTCGCCGGATAAGATCATTATAGAGAACATTCTCCATAATATGCGGTTCTTCCAGCTGTCTGAATCCGAGCCTGGCGTTTCTTAAGCCAAGGTCGGTATAGTAATACTTTAAAGGGGTACTAATGTATTTTCTTCCTTTCACATCATACCGTGTTGCTTCTTCTATCAGAAATGAATCTTCAAAATACTGTATATATTTTGCTATAGTTGCAGATCCAATAGAAATTCCACGCGTACTTTTGAAAGTATCTGCAAGCTTGCTCGGGTTTGTTAGCGATCCTATATCAGAGGCTAGAACATCAAGTAGTATGTCCAGCACCTCTCGATCGTTGGTGATTTTGTGACGTTCAAGAATGTCTTTGATATATGTTCTCTCAAAAAGGTCTTTCAGATAGCTGCTTTTTTCTTCATGCGTTTTCAGCGTTGTTACAAAGGGCATGCCGCCATAAGTGTAATAATCCTGCAATGCGCCTCGTTTGTCCTCTTCATATGAAGCATAGAACTCGGAAAACGAAAGCGGAAATACATGGATTTCATCTCCTCTGTCTCTGAATTGAGTCAGAATATCAGAAGAAAGCATTTTGGAATTGCTCCCAGTGATATAAACATCTGCATTCTTCATCTGCATAAAGCCAAGCACAACATCGACAAAGGTAATCTTCGAATCTGGATTATCCACATAAGGATTCTGTATCTCTGAAACGAATTGAATTTCATCAATAAAAATGTAATAGTTCGTACCCGGGTCAACCATCCGCTCTCGAATATATTTATCCAGTTCTAAAGGATTCCGGTACTTGGCATTCTGCAAAATATCAAGCGCAAGTTCTATGATTTGATCTTTTCGGACGCCTTCGCGAAGAAGCCAGTCTCGATATAATTGAAATAGGAGAACCGACTTTCCACTTCTTCTGAGTCCCGTAATTATCTTGACCCGCCCGTTATCTTTTTTTGAAATCAGCTTGTCCAAATACTGTTCTCTCTGATACATCCGGATACACCTCGTTAAAATTTTGCGGATTTCCGCATTTTTTTCATCTAAATGATACCGTCTCTTCTGCATTGCTGTCAACTATATACGTTAATTCTTTGCGGATTTCCGCATTTTTTTGCTCTCTACTAAGATCTGGAGCTCAGAGACTCCGAGCGTGATCATACCTGTGCTGAACAGCCAGCGTTACATGCTGAGAAGGAACCTGCTGTACACCGGAGTTACGAGAGTATCGCAGAAAGTGACGCTGTTCGGAGAAAGAGATGCGATTGATGTATGCATACAGAATTCTGAAAAGGGAAGGAGAAACCAATGTCATTCAATTAGCCTAAGAAGTCGATGGTGGGAGTAATCAACAAATTCAATTAGGACAGTTACCAGATCAGTAACCGTGAAGATCGGATATAGGAATGAAATATTATTCCTGTGCAGCTCCGTTTTCCGTCTGTACTAGTTGAATCATCTTGCTATTTTGATAAGTGAGACGAAAAAATTGACGACTCCAATAAAGATATCTATAGTGTGGGTGAGGATTACCAAAGTAGGAAAATCCGCTGCGCCTACCGCGTATGTGGGATGGCCATGCTTAGACATGGCGGAGGCGGCCCCACCGGTTATCCTTCCGCGAGCTTTCAATGCTGGATGCAGGGAAGATCGATGATCTGAATGAAGTGGAGCGGATCATTGAAGCCTGCCGCATCGAACAGCAAAGGATTCATGAAGCCGCAAAGGATGCGCATCGGTTTGACCATGAGGAGACAGAAGAGGACCAGCTCCGCAGGGAACCTGTCAGCATTCCGACCTATGGCTGGCATGGAAGCCGCGCTGGGAGTGACAGCTGGATCAGGCATCCTTCCTCCGACGCAAAGGGCACAGGAAAGAAGGTGTACATCTGGCTTTCGCCGAAGGACTACGAGCGGGCAAAGTCCGTCGCAGGATACATCCACATGCCAGTGACCGGATACCTCCAGCATCTTGCGGTGAATGGAGTTCAGGCGGATGAGAAGCGGAAGAATGAGGCCGTGCGCGACATTGCGGCAAGCAAGCGGCAGCTTTCGCTTGGAAAAGGGAAACGGTTTCCAAGTACCAGGGAAGAATGACGAGAAGCCAGGACGATTGCGAAAGCAGAACATAGGAAAAATGATGAATGCTGCTTCAGCAAAGGGCAACTGCATGCTTCGCACCTTCTTCGGGAATGTTTCAGGAACGATAGAGCCATGATAGAATAGGGTAAGTTTCAGTTAAGGGTGGCAGTTGAGATGTCTAGACCGAAGAGAAAGAATTCAGAAGAACTCAGAAAACAGTATCAGAAACAATACGTTGATGAACATTACCGCGCATTCATGATCCGCTTCAGATATGACGAAGATGCTGATGTCATTGATTGGCTGAACAAGCAGAAGAACATCTCCGAATCCATTCGAAAGATTGTCCGCGCACAGCATTCCAGCAAATCAGACCAGCGCAGGGCCCAGGAAGATAAGGAGATTCTGACCTGGCTGAAAACACAAGATGACGTCGGAGAAACCCTTCGCAAGGTTGCTCTCCGGGAAGCAAGGAAAGAAGCTAAGAAGGCTGAGAAGCTTTCTGCTGAAGGCGGCGAGAAAGTTGATCGGCGCAGGAAGAAAGTCACCGCGAAGAAATAAAACTCTGCATTCAATCTAAAATCTGAAACACATAGAGGGAGCACTTATTTGGAGACACTTCTGAAAATGATGTGGTCGCAGCAAGCCATCAATTCTGAAAGACTACAAAGCTCAGTGTATTTTCTTTGACGTCGATAGATAATAGGTACTCTGCCGCAATGGAATTTCAGTAGACCTTAAAAAATGCTCAAAACCATTCCAGTTAATGATTCGCTAAACGACAAGGATAGACTCTTCTATATCTCGGTCTTTTCCTGAAATCCGGAATTTTGGGACCTTTTTCGGGAGAAGACTAAAGAAAAAAGCAGCGGAATAAGCCGACAGTCACCACCCTGCTGCAAATGACGATTTTTTTAATAATTTCTCGACTTTCTCTGGTACTTAATAACAGTCTCCCTTTGCAATTTGATCATTAGTCTTTTTAACTTGATCATTTATTATTATATGATCAAATTAAGTCTTGCCTTCAACCATATCATTTGTTAAATTAACTGTATCAAATAATGCAAAATGATCAAATAGAAGGGCTGAAATATGCGTGATTTCTCTTATCAAAATGAGTGGAAAAAACTGCTTACACCAAAAATCGTAAATTATCTGACTGCAATTCATGAATATAAGGGAAAACAGGAGCTGATCGCAACCAGGCATGCAGATGTTCTGCAGAATCTTGTTGAAATTGCTAGAATCCAAAGCACAGAAAGTTCGAACAAAATTGAAGGTATTTACACTTCGGACGAACGATTGAAGAAAATTGTTATGGATAAAACGACGCCTCATTCCAGAGACGAATGCGAGATTGCCGGATATCGGGATGTGTTGAATACGATCCATGAAAGCTATGAATACATTCCTATCAAACCGTCACTGTTATTACAGCTCCATCGAGATATGTATAAATTTGAAGAGACGAGAATCGGCGGCAGCTGGAAATCCTCTGACAACAGAATTGAAGAAGTGGATAAAGACGGAAATCGAAAAGTGAGATTTCAGCCTGTTTCAGCATTTGAGACACCAGAAGCAATGGAACAGTTATGCAAAGCATATCAAGAAATACTTTCAGACGCTCAGGTTGATCCACTGCTTGTGATCCCAATGTTCATTCTTGACTTCCTGTGCATCCATCCATTTCTCGATGGGAACGGCAGAATGAGCAGACTTCTTACGCTTCTCTTGCTCTATAAGAACGGATATTACGTTGGGAGATATATCAGTATAGAGAAACTTATAGAAACAACAAAAGATCAATATTACGATGCACTGCAGGCAAGCTCAGCAGGATGGCATGAAGGTGAAAATGATTATTCGCCATTTGTCGTGTATATGCTGGGTATCATAACGGCTGCGTACCGCGAGTTTATGGAACGCACTGCGCTTGTGGAAGAGCGAAAAGTTTCAAAGCCAGAACGTATTGAGGAGATGCTGCAGAAAAAACTAGGGACTTTTACAAAGACCGAGATACAAGAGGAATTCCCGAATATTGGTCAGGCAACGATACAAAGAACTCTCGCCAAGCTTCAGAAGGAAAATAAAATCATTAAACTCGGTGACGGTCGTTATACAAAGTACCGCTGGAATTGGGAAAACAAAGAGTAATCGTCTGTCTCCTGCAGCACACTTCGATTTTTCCGTGGCTGCAATCTTTACCATGATGGAGAATTCCGATAGCCGGAATTCTCTTTTCGTACCGTTGTGTTTGAAGCTTTTCCCCAAGTAATAAGGTGCTGCACATTCAAACATGTGATGGTAGTATGATTTCACTATCTGAGGGACTGATGAAATATTGGATCAAAGATGTAGCAAAACTGCTTGGAATGACAACGGAAGGGGTTCGCTTTTTTGAGCGTCAGGGGATCGTTACCCCGCACCGTGATGTAGAAAACAATTACCGTTTTTATGACAGGGTTCAGATTATTGATCTCGAACAGATCCAGAAGTATCAGAAATTTGGATTTACGCTTAAGGAATCCGAAGATCTTCTTAGATCAAGTGAAAAAGATGAAATCAGCGATGCGTGTTTTTTGCAAGTTGAAATTCCTGGGAATTGCAAAGGCCAACGGACAAAAATGCAAAATGTGATTTCCTGTTAGTGCAAGGCACATTGGCATTTCGTGCAAATGAGGTTCCCGGGAATTGCAAGTGATATAAACCATGCC
>JAZASR010000053.1:0-9818 GCA_036343175.1 Lachnospiraceae bacterium | reverse complement strand
CTACATCTGATGTACCGACGGAAGAGATACCATGGGCTGCATCTGATGTACCGACGGAAGAGATACCATGGGCTGCATCTGATATACCGGCAGAATATAATGCCGGCGGCGGTTCGCCCGGGTCAGGAATTTTCGACAGCACATTATCTGCAGAAGAGATCGAAGAAAGCACATTGTCTGCGGAGGAGATCGAAGACAGCAGCGCATTGTCTGCAGAATGGGGTCTTTCGGGTACTGATTATGGTACTTTGATCCATTCATTTTTCTCATGGCTCCCATTTGAGAAGCTCTATGAAGACTTTGACCCGGCATTATTTATTGACGGTCTTTATGAAAAGGGCATGATAAACAGCGAAGCATACCGGCTGAAGGCTAATTTTATCTCTTATATTGAAAAGTTTAAGGAGAGTGAACTTACAAAGACCCTTTCGGAAGCCGCAAAGAACGGTCTCCTTTACAGGGAACAGCCATTCATGATCCTCTATGACGGCCGGAAACTTTTTAACGGCGATCCGTCAGCAGCTATCAGAGTACCGGAAAGTGCTTCGGAAGAAAAAGACATCCTGTTGAATACGACTCTGGTTCAGGGAACCATAGACCTCTTTGCGGTCACGCCTGATGGCATCATACTCATCGACTACAAGACCAACTCCATGAAGGGCATGACCCATGATGAGTTTACAGATCATCTTAAGGATATCTATCATACGCAGATCGAGATCTATAAAAAATCCTTAACTTCACTAACCGGCCTTCCTGTGATAAAATCATACCTGTATTCATTAGCAGCCGGTGAGTACATAGCTATGTGATCTGATAAAAGGGGAAAAGTAAAAAGGGGAATAAGATGGCAGTAAATACGGAGAAGCTTAAAGAAATACAGCATGAAGTAAATACAGTGATAAAGGGCAAGGAAGATGTTGTAAAAATGGTCCTTGCCGGAGTCATTGCGGGCGGTCATATCCTCATGGAGGATATACCGGGAGTGGGTAAGACTACCCTTGCAACAGCATTTGCAAAGACTCTTTCAATGGATTATAAAAGAGTTCAGTTCACACCGGACGTGCTGCCAAGTGATATCATGGGCTTTTCCATGTATAACAGCGCCACCAGGGAATTTGAATTCAGACCCGGTACAGTATATTGCAACCTGTTCCTTGCAGACGAGATAAACAGGACGTCTCCAAAGACTCAGTCAGCCCTGCTTGAAGTAATGGAAGAGGGGCAGGCAACTGTCGATGGCGTGACAAGAAAGCTTCCCGATCCTTTCGTAGTCATAGCTACCGAAAATCCTTATGGATCATCGGGAACGCAGATGCTTCCTGACTCACAGCTTGACCGTTTTATGATATCCCTTTCCATGGGCTATCCTGACCACCAAAGTGCAGTGGAGATCCTTAAAGGCAATGCCTTGAAGCCTATAGAGGCCATTAGACCTGTTATTTCCATAGATGAGCTCCGTGAGATCAGAAGATTCATAAATGACATGTATGTGAAGGATGAGATATATGACTACATAGTTACCATTGTGGAAAGCACCCGTATTAGTGAGTATTTTTCAATGGGTGCCAGTCCCCGCGGCACTATCGCTGTACTTCGCATGGCAAAGGCCGTGGCTGTTCTTGACGGACGTGATTACGTCGTCGCAAAGGACGTTACGGATGTGCTTAACTCTGCCCTTGCCCACAGGACAAAGCTGTCCCCGCAGGCAAAGTCACAGGGAATAGATTCGCGGACCGCTATTGAAAATATCATTCTTTCAGTCAGAGCACCGAGAATATGATGATTTAATTTGAAAGGAAAAGCCCATGAAGAGCAGATTTCACTTTGAAAGACTTTTTGCATACCTTGTGCTTTTTGCCCTTTCCTTTGGAATTTATTATGAGATAAAAAGTTATTTCTTCCTTCTTGTTATGATCTTTATGATAACAGGACCTGTATTCTCCATTATCGGTCTCCTCTTAATGAAAAATAATATCGAGATCGAAATGTTTCCTATGGAAACTCTCGTTGAGAGAGGGGCTGTGAGTAATCTCAGGTTTAAAGTCAGGGATCCGCTGATCATCAATTCCCCTGATATCAAGATCGGCCTTATAACAAATGAAGTATTCTACGGCAGTGAAAAGCAGGTGATAGTGGATCTCCCTTCCCGGGTAAGGTCTGATTTTATACTGGACCTGCCTATGAGATACGAGATGAACGGAGCAGTTTCCTATACGGTTAAGGAAATAACCATACTCGATCAGATGGGTATGATAGAGCTAAAGAAAAATGTCGACCTGAAAGCCTTTGTTAATGTGATCCCCGGCAAGAGAGATGTTCCGGTTCCTGATGCCACGACCCTCGCAGGAGGCATACAGGAGTCAGAGGAAAGCGTAAAGCGCGGTCATGATTTCTCAGACGTGTCAGATGTCAGAGAATACATTCCCGGTGATAAGCTCAATTCCATTCACTGGAAGCTTTCAGCCAAGGCTCAGAAGCTGATGGTCAAGGACCGTGTCAGTATGTCCGATCAGAATATGAATATCATAGCAGACCTGTCTTTAGGACCGGAAGCCGCAGACCAGACGGTTTCTTATGTTTATGACCTTATATACAGCCTGTTGGACCAGGAAAACGGCATCATATTCATCTGGTGGAATGAGAAAAAGGGTGAATTCGAAAAGAGAAATATAATTACCATTGAAGATCTGAATCAGAGCTTTACAGATATGTACCTCTCAGGTATCAATTCCAAGAGCCGGGATCTTAAAAAGATGGTGATGAGGGTGATGCCCGAGCTTAAGAGCTTTGTACTTGTAACAATGAAAGATGGTGTGACAGATGCGCTGGTGGCAGAAGTATAAAAAAACTGACCCGGATATGAATATCAACTATGGTCTTTCCATCGATAAGTCCGTCTTCAATATCGGTGAGAACAGGGTATTTTCCATGCTCATAAAAGGTCTTGTCATCTATCTCCTTACCATGGGAGGCATAGGCTCATACCTTACTGCCATCGATACCCCGTATAATGGCTTTACTCTGAACTTTACAGTATTTATTACAGCTGTTATCTGTTCTATCCTTTATTACAGCTATCTGACAGAAAATATCGGCTATCTCTTTTTCTTCGGAATATATGTATTTCTGATCTATTATTTTAGGGATTATATCAACTCCGGTTTCTATTCGGTCATAAATGATACGATCGAGACCATTTCAGAGTACCTGGATCTTGACGGTGTTACTCTCTACAATGAAAAGATAAAAAATACAGAGCTCGCCGTAACTATAGCAGCGGGCGTATTTGGAGTCTTCTTAAATATTCTTCTCAACAACTTTATCTCAAGGCGCGTGCGCTACATAGTAGCCATTTTCCTGGTAGTTCCGCTGAATCTGATACCTATGTACTTCGAGGCACAGCCTGATATATTTTATTCATTCATGCTGATACTTGGCATAATACTTTCGTACATTATGAAGTCCAGTCAGCATTTCCTCCTTCACAGGAGCGAGCGCGTTTACGAATATCGTGACAGCGCTGTAAAGACCCGCAGGTTCGGAAGGCCTAAGAAACAGAAGTGCACCGGCACAAAGACCATACGCTACGTAGTAGATGCCCGGAGCATGTTCACTAATCTCCTGACAGGTTCTCTGATCGCTTTGGGCGTCCTTCTTGCGACGGTCGCCCTTATACCTGAGTCAAGTGTGGGACTCAATGGAAAGACAAATAAGACACGTGAAAATGTTCTTTCATATGTAGGCAATTTCCTTACCCTGGGCTTTGCCGGTCTTTTTAATTTCTATGATTCGACAGGGGGACTCGATTCCGGACGTCTCGGAGGTATATCTGCCATAAGGTTCGATATGCAGACAGACCTTAATGTGACATTCGCCCCTTATACTGATGAACGTGTATATATCAGAAACTTCGCCGGTTCGGAATATCTGCCCTATAAAAATATGTGGGTAAGAGATCCTGCAGATAATGCTGTCCTCATTAAAAAAGCTGAGAGCAGAGATGACACTTCTCTGAATAAGTCTGATGAAGGCACTGGAGATGCTGCTATTAAGAAGTCCGGTGAAGGCAGCGGCGATGCCGCCAATAAGAAGTCCGGTGAAGGAGATATTCCGGAAAACTCCACAGCATCAGTTGCGAAAGAGTTAAAGAGATCATTTGACAAAAGTAAAAACCCTGATGCTGATCACCTGGCTCACGGTCGTATGGATATAGAAAATGTTGAAGCGGATCTGAGGCCGTATATACCTTACTATTCTGATGCGGGAAACACAGTGCTTACATACGGACAGAAAGAAAGCCTGGATTTTTTCCCTGACCTCGGTGACAGGAAACTCGGGACGACCGCAACTGCAGGCGCGCTTAAGCCATACTTAAATGTGCCGCACGAGAATATGGAGTCCATAAGCCGGCTGGCAGGTCTTATGGGACTTAATAATGATGATTCCGCTGCAGTTATTATCGATAAGATCAGTGATTATTATCAGAAAAATATGCCTTATACTCTGAATCCGGGCGCTACGCCGAGAAAGGCGGATTTTATTAATTATTTCATAGATAAAGCCAAAAAAGGCTATTGTGCCCACTTTGCAAGCACAGCGGTTCTGCTCTTAAGGTATAAGGGCATCCCTGCCAGATATTGCGAAGGATATGCGATAGATCCGGAGACATTGGGTCTGCAGGGAGAGATCGAAAAGGGTCTTAAGTATGAAGATTATTATCAGGGGTACAATAAATTCGGGAAGACCAGGGTCGTAAAGGTAAGCGCGACAGATGCAGAAGCTCACGCCTGGGTAGAGTATTATGATAAAGACTATGGCTTCAGGGTGTGCGAAGTGACGCCTGCGAGCGGGGATGACTTAAGCGATGGCGTTTCCGATATATGGGAGAATATCAGACAGTTTATGGACTCCGGCGGAGTAAGCAGGTCAAAGGGAAAGAGAACGGCCAGAAATACCGCTCCAACTGTATTTAATGATGAGACTCTGAAGAGTGCAGCTTCATATATGATTTATATAATAATGGCAGCGGCCCTTATATTCCTGCTTGTGCTTTTAATGCCGCTTTTTAAGGAAGAGGGGTTATTTATAAGGTCCGGTCATAATGACAGGCTCATCATAATATATTCACGCTTTGTAAGGCGATATGACAGGAAAGAAGGAGCTGTAAGACTGTTTAAGAATATTTTCTGCGGAAAGCGCGGCAAAAAGGCAGCAGTGAAGACCGGGGACACCGACACCGGCGCAGATGCCGTGAGCCTTAACAGCATGAAGAAGGCAGGTCAGCAGTATACAGATAATATTAAGCTTTCCAGGGTCAAAAACTATGAAGACCAGCTTAAGTATCTTAAAGATACCGGAAAATACGATGATCTGGCTGACGCAGACATTGGGAAACTTGTTGACATACTCAATAAAGCAGGCTTTGCCCCTTATGAAATAAGCGATGAAGAGTACAGGTGGGCTCTGAGGATGATCAGGAAGCTTTAGATAAGTGGGCAGTAAGGTTGGTCAGGAGGCTTTAAATTTAGCTCAATTACTGGAATTTACGGGCTGTGCATGACATCTTCATGACAATAATGGCACAAATCTGAGATCTGACCTATTTTCTCAAAATATTTATATGTTTTTCGTATATTTTTCATATCAATTGACATAGAATTTGAGTTAGTATAGAATAAAGTGTCAGATGGTCTGAAATCGGCAATCTTAATCATTTAAGCCGGGCAGTTCTGCTGCTTAAAAAGGATAGAATTTAGCGATGGACAAAAAAGTAAGGATTAATATACCCGATGACGTAAAGTTTATCATCAGGCGCTTGAAGGACAATGGGCACGAGGCTTATGCTGTAGGCGGCTGCGTCCGTGATGTCTTTCTCGGTAAGGACCCGGCTGACTGGGACCTCACTACAGATGCTGATCCTTACGTTGTCAAGGATATCTTTCACAGGACTATAGATACAGGCCTTAAACATGGTACCGTAACAGTCATGATCCATGGAACCGGGTATGAGGTAACTACATACAGGATCGACGGTGATTATACTGACAGCCGGCATCCCGAAAACGTGGAATTTACGCGTGACTTAAGCGAGGACCTTAAAAGACGTGATTTTACCATCAACGCCATGGCCTTCAATGATGACAGCGGGGTGGTCGACCATTTTAATGGACTTAAAGATCTGGATGACCACATTATAAGATGCGTGGGAGACCCTGTAGAAAGGTTCACGGAGGATGCCCTGAGGATCATGAGGGCAGTGAGGTTCTCCTGTCAGCTTGGATTCGACATAGAGCCTGCTACGATGGATGCCGCAAAGGAAAAAGCTTCTGAACTTACTCATATAAGCGCTGAGCGCATAAGGACCGAGCTGCTTAAGTCTGTGACAGCACATCATCCGGAGAAGCTATTTGGTTACGAGCAGGCAGGCATCTTTAAGATAGTACTGCCGGAGCTTTCCAGGGCTTTCGAGTGTCCGCAGGAGACTGAACATCATATTTTTGACGCCGGCACACACATGATCATGTCCGTCATCAATATGGACTTCCTGCTGGACGAAAGAGAACCTCAGGAAGTCAGAGAGCTTGTAAAGGACTTTTATCCGAAAGAGCATCTGGAGGGGTATCTGAAGGCCTATGAAAAGGCCCGCGTGCTTTTTGGAAGAGTGCTTGAGAATATATGTAATGCTGCTCAGCATGCAGTCAAAGACAGACGCAGTATATCTTACAATGAAAAGATCCATGATGACGATCTTAATGGCAGTGGGGCAGATAAGACTGAAGAAGCGCATGCCATCAGTGAAAAGGGACGGGAGAACCTATGCATGACCATGCTCCTGCATGATATAGCAAAGCCTGTCGTAAAGACATATGATGAGGAAGGACATGCCCATTTCATCGGCCATGCCGCCGTCGGCAAAGATATGGCTGAAAAGATCATGAAAAGGCTCAAATTCGACAATGCAGCTGTAAAAGACGTTACCCACATGGTCGAGTATCATGATTACAGGACATATCCCAGGAAGAAAAACGTCCGCAAGATGATAGCAAAGATCGGGGCAGAGTATATAAGACAGGTATTCCTGGTACAGCTTTCAGATATACTTGCTCAGGCGCCTGAGCTTTTCGATGACAAGTTCACATATACTCTTGAAGAATATGAGATGGCAGAGGAGTGTATAGCGCTTGACTGCCCATTTACCATAAAGGACCTGGATATAGATGGCCGCATCCTTATGGATGAATTGGGGCTTAAGGGGCCGGAGATAGGGAACATCCTGAATAAGCTCCTGGAGCTCGTGCTGGATGATCCTGAAAATAACCGTAAGGAAATATTGCTTAGAAAAGCATCTGACATAAATGATAAGAAGCTGTGAATACAAAGCTGTGAAAAAAATGCGAATATAAAGCTGTGAAATAAACTGCGAATACAAAGCTGTGAAAAAAATGCGAATATAAGCTTGTGAAATAACATAAAATGATATGACTTTCTCTGCAGAAAGCTTTTATAATATCGGATCTTGGAGTGATAAGGGGGATAAATACATGAATATAGATCTGGAAAGGATGCCAGAATCATTACTTGTACAGACATATATTTATTATCTTGCAAATGTTTTCAATACACAGGCACTTTTTTCTGATGGGACAAAGTTCTTCCGCGATCCGCCTGAACCTGATGCTTACTCATCAGTTACCATAAGGTTCAGAAGTGCCCGAGAGAACCTTGATGAGGCCTATCTGGTAGTGGATGATGAGAAGTACCTTATGACAAAGTTCTTCAATGACCGCTATTTTGATTATTACGAATATACACTTGATCTGACGGACCGGCAGATACATTATTATTTCGAGCTTCATTACGGAAACATAGTATGCTATTACTTTACAGTAGGCTTATGCAGGCGTCCGGAGACAAACTACAGCTTCACTATAACTCCCGGCTTCCATACACCTGACTGGGCAAAGGGAGCAGTCATGTATCAGATATATACTGACCGCTTCTATAATGGCGACAGGTCCAATGACGTTCTCACAGACGAGTATTACTATATAGGGGACTCCACTGATAAGGTAGATGACTGGGAAAAGTACCCTGCCCAGATGGGTGTCCGTGAATTCTACGGCGGCGATCTGGAGGGTGTACTTCAGAAAATGGACTATCTCCAGGATCTTGGTATAGAGGTCATCTATTTCAACCCGCTTTTCGTTTCTCCGTCCAATCACAAGTACGATATACAGGACTACGACAACATAGACCCTCATTTTGGAAAGATAGTTCATGATGAGGGAGAGCTCTTAAAGAGGAATGAAGACGGCAGCATACACCTGGATGATCCGTCAGCGCCAAACAGGACTGCAACAAGATATATTGACCGCGTAACTAATAAGGCCAACCTCGATGCTTCAAATGAACTTTTTGCAAAGGTCGTTGAAGAGGCCCACAGGAGGGGTATAAAGGTCATCCTTGATGGCGTATTCAACCATTGCGGTTCATTCAATAAATGGCTGGACCGTGAAAGGATCTATGAGAATGCGGAAGGATACGAGAAGGGTGCCTTTGTCTCGAAGGACAGCCCATATCACACATTCTTCAAGTTCAGAGAGGATAAATGGCCATATAACTATTATTATGACGGCTGGTGGGGTCACGATACCCTTCCAAAGCTCAATTATGAGGATTCACGCGCACTGTTTGACTACATCATGCATGTGGCAAGAAAGTGGGTATCACCTCCATATAATGTAGATGGATGGAGACTTGATGTTGCAGCGGACCTCGGCCAGTCATCGGAATACAACCATTATTTCTGGCAGGAGTTCAGGAGGAATGTAAAGGAAGCCAATCCCAATGCCATCATCCTTGCCGAGCACTACGGCGATCCTGCAAGCTGGCTCAATGGTGATCAATGGGATACGGTCATGAACTACGATGCCTTCATGGAGCCTGTCACATGGTTCTTTACAGGACTTGAGAAGCACTCCGATGAGGAACGGCCGGATATGTACCGCAATACGGAAAGCTTCGTAGGTTCCATGCGCTATGGCATGTCCAAATTCAATACCCAGTCCCTGCAGGTGGCTATGAATGAGCTTTCCAACCATGACCATTCAAGATTCCTTACAAGGACCAATCATAAGGTCGGCAGGACCCAGAGTCTCGGACCTGACGCGGCAAATGAGGGCGTAAGCGTACCGGTGATGCGGCTCGCAGTGCTTTTCCAGTTCACATGGCCGGGAGCGCCTACAGTCTACTATGGTGATGAAGCCGGAGTATGCGGCTGGACTGATCCTGATAACAGACGTACATATCCATGGGGTCACGAGAATCACGAGCTTATAGATTTCCACAAGCAGGTCATCCGTATCCATAAGGATTACCAGGCATTCAGAACAGGCTCTGTCCTTTTCCTGGACGAGCAGTACGGCTACTTCGCATTCGGCAGGTTCGACATGAAGGATAAGATAGTAGTTGCCATCAATATGAATGACCACGACATCCAGTCCGACATCCCCGTATGGCGTATAGGCATCGACAACACTGAAACTATGGCAGTGCTCATGACTACCGATCAGGAAGGCTTTTCACTTGCAACAAAGATCTACAATCCCGACAAGGGCTTCCTCCATATCAATATGAGACCGTACTCGGGCGTAATCATAAAGAATTTTGATAACTGACATCTGTATCTCTTCGGACCAGTACCGGCGTGATAACCTTATGAACAGGTTCTCTGCTGGCATCCGGTCCTTTTTCTTTGTATTCTTTCATGGCATCGACCAGTATATGCATGGCGGTACGGGCCATTATGCTTATCT
>JAZASR010000052.1:0-10122 GCA_036343175.1 Lachnospiraceae bacterium | reverse complement strand
GTTAATTTCTCCCTTTTTGATGGATTTTTAGGCGCTCTATTCTGCCACTTCTATAAGCTCATTACCCTTGGGTCCGGCGAAGGGATAGCCGAGATATATTATCTCAATGGCCACGGCATACTCGTGTCAGAGGCGACCGGCATGACTCTGGTCCAGTATACATTTTTCAAGATCATTGTAGGTGCCATGGGCATCCTGTCATTTATGACCCTTTTCCTTACAGGTCAGGGAAATATCGGAGAATACTGGAGTTTTCTTCTCGCCGGAGCAATAGTCGTAGCTCTTGTAGCAGCGATACTCATTATACTTTCTGTTTCAAAAAGGGCAGCCTGCCTGCTGGTAATGCTTGTCCGCAGGATCGTTAAGAAAAAAAGCCTTCGCTATAAATGGACAAACGGCATCATCCGTTTCAACAAAAGCGGCAGAAATATCTGGTCATCTAAAAGAATCGTTGTCCGTGCCCTTATTTTAAACATCTGCAAGCTCTCGTGCTGGTACATGCTTCCCGCGGTTCTCACATTCGGTGACAGTGAAATACTGGAAGCAATCGACATTGCAGGACCTTTACCGGGTAAAGTGCTGGTCTTTATAGATGTATTTCTCATGATGTCTGTAGTCAATATGATCTCCGGCATCATGATCGCGCCAGCCGGCATCGGTACTCTGGAATTCTCCTTTGCTATGATATTTTCGGCCATCATGACTACCTCCCTCGCAGTCGGCATAGTCATCCTTTACCGATTCTTTACCTGGATCCTGCCATTCATCCTGGGAGCGCTTGTCGCCGGCTTTTACAGGCATCAATAAGGTATAATACTCTAACGGCATTAATGAGCCTTATGGCAGGATTAAATCCGGAAAGCTGGAAATGTATGAATAAAGAACTTATCATTAAACTCTGGAATAAATACAAGGACATGATCCCTTACGCCATTTTCGGTGTGCTGACGACCATCGTGAACATCGTGTCCTACTGGGCTCTTGCCCATCCGCTTCACATAGGAGTCATGGTCAGCACGATCCTGGCATGGTTCATCTCGGTCCTTTTTGCCTATCTGACCAACCGCAAATGGGTATTTCACTCTGAGGCGCACGGCATCCGGGAGATCAGCAGGGAAATAATTTCATTCTTCGCCTGCAGGGCGGGCACCGAGCTCATCGACCTGGCCTGTATGTGGATATTTGCCGACATAATGGGCTTAAACGACGTAGTAATAAAAACGCTCGCGAACGTAATCGTGATAATCTTAAACTACGTCGCGAGCAAGTTCATGATATTTAAGCACAAGGATAAATAATAATATCATCATCATTTCAGGCACAAGAATAAACAGGGCTTATATCGGAAATAAGCAGAAACTAAAGATGCATGATATTTATTAACGGGTAAAACAAAAGCCGCAGGCTGCTTTGATGAAATTGGCGGTGCACACTCGTGACTTTAGTCGTGAGTTAGCCGCCTTTTCTTGACGATCATCAGTCAGGATCTGATTTGCCGGCATTTCCGGAAGAGTTTTTTGTTCCATAGTATGACGGCATCAACCCCGAATATTTCACCAATCTGTCGACCTCACGGAGAGCGATCCAGAAGAGGAAGATGTTGATCGGGAGTGATACAGCTTCCTTAATGAGTCTCGGCCCGACGATGGCCATGAATGGCATGCCGTAGAGGATCGAGAGCCAATAGGTATTCATGAGCATATTAATGAATATGGTGATAATGGTTTGCGAAATGATTATTCGCGGCAGACTGTGCTTCTTAAAGCAAATGAGTCCCGCTATGAGTCCGGTAAGCGCATAGCTGATAGTGAAGCCCGGGAAGAATGCGCCTGTAGGCTTGATCAGGTATGAGACCAGGTCAGAGGCGGCTCCTACGGCAAGTCCGCCGATCGGACCTGTTACGGCGCCTGCTATAGATATAGGCAGGAAGAGGAAGCGGATCTCCAAAAAGCTTGTTACCGGGATCTTGAAGAAGCCGAAGATGACCGCCAATGCGAGCATGGCAGCAAGAAATGTGATCGTGAACGTTCTTTCTTTTGCTGAAGTTGACATAAAAAAACCTCCTTTAATAAAACGTGGCTTTCCGTGGAACTACATATGAAAAGTTCAAGCCGGTCTTTTTAGGAGGCTTATATTCATTTATGTAGCAGCGGGATGCGAAACTGGAACCGCAAGGGGCATGACTTCTAAGCTCTTTTCGTCTCACCGGCAACTCCCTGTCCGGCGGGCACTTAACGCACCAGTCTCTACTCTGCAAGCGAAAATCCTTATCATATTGCTTTGCATACTTGATTATCATATTGCCCGGCATACATGATTATCATATTGCCCGGCATACAAGATGAAAAATTGCTCTGCATATGATCGAGAAAAATTTTCGCCTGATATTTGCGGCGCTTAGCCTTGGATAAAGCAGCAGGCATGCAAATATCATGATTTTTGTTTTTAGTAATTAATTTACAAGAGACTTGTAAATTTTTCTCTGAAAGTATAAATTAGGTATATTGCTTTGTCAATATTAATTTGCTTTTTGCAAAATAAAATAATTGCCGGAGAACATATGCTGCCGGCGAGGCAAATAGAATTATCAGCATTAATTGAGAGGTGCTATAATGTTTCGTATGTGGTTCCGCTTCGTGAAGGATGCGAAGCTTGTTAATGATAAAACGGTATTCGATGTCTCAGACAGGACCCGTACAAAGAAGATCTTTGCGGCCATCGACCAGGTCTGCGAAGAATGCGACTTAAGCCACCCTATCTGGCTCGACAAGAATATCGATGAGTTCAGGAGGATGAGCAGGACCCGCTTCACGAGCGATAACTTCGTGGACGGGATCGACTTTGACTACCTGGAGATATCAGTAATTGAAGAGGATTATTAAGGATATCAGTAATATAAGAGGATTATTAAGAAAAATTAAATGAGTTCACCGATAAGAAAAAAGCAAAAGAATCAGGCTGGCGGCAATGGATATGGCAAAGGAAGAGACCGCACAAGAGGAAATAGTCCTGGTAATGGAAACGGCGGCCGCGGAGCCCGCCCCTTCATATATGGAATAATTGCAATACTAATTATTTTTATAGGGCTTAATGGCAAAGACTTCTATGGCGGCAATTCGGCAAATACCGGCTCTTCTGGTGAAGTAAGTAAAATATTAGAAGATACCGGCTCGTCTGGTGAAGTAAGTAAAATATCAGAAAATGCCGATTCATCTGAGCAGGGCTCGCAGTCAGCGCAGACATCAGAGGAGAATATCACAAATTCTGACGAAATCAATTCTGATGAGTCTTCAAATTTGTCAGAAGCTGATTCTAAAAGCTCCGGTGCGACACTGGGAAAACCGTCATCAAAGTCTACCCTGCATTTCCGCAGCGAAGAACTGCTGGAAGAGCACTTTGAAAAGCATGGTCGTGAAATGGGCTTCTCAAGCCCCGAAGAATATGAAACGGCAGCCTCTGAGGTCGTGGGAGACCCTGAGTCTCTCAGCAAGGACGAAGCCTCAGAAGGCGATGGCGACACTGTCTACTATCGTGAATCCACGAACGACCTTGTAATCGTTTCAGCTGATGGCTTCATCCGCACATTCTTCCGCCCGGATGACGGGATCGCCTACTATAACAGGACATGAAAAATCTCAACAAAATTTTATAAATAGTATTTTGACTTACACAAAAAAGCCACTTTCAAGTGGCTTTTTTTAGTGTAAGTCCAAAGGAAAGCCGCTTTTATAGCGGCTTTCCGATTTTAGCGGTGCTCCACTCCTGCGAGCGACCATGATTTCGGTATCATGATATCCTTGAAAAGGTTGACCGAATATGTGTCGGACATGCAGGCAATGAAGTCACAGACTGCCCGTTCCTTTCCTTCCCGTTCTTTTATCTCAATAAATTCGGCCGGCATTTCATCGGGCTTTTCATAATAATAGTCAAATAAGGCGCTTATTATATTTATTACTTTTTTCTCTTCAGACTTTGCGACCGGATTCGTATATACGCTTTCAAACAGGAAAGCACGGAGGTCGAAGAGCGCCTTATTAACTGTCTCTGAGAGATGGATGTCCGATGAATCCCAGCTGTTCTCGACCATATCGTGGACAAGAGTGTTCAGACGCTTATTTGTAGAGTGCCCCAGAACGGCTGTGAGCTCCCCCGGGAGGTCATCCTCGGTGAGAAGCCCTGCCCGGATGGCATCATCGATATCGGAATTAACGTAGGCGATCTTATCGGACAGACGGACGATCTTCCCTTCAGGGGTAGCCGGAGTAAGGAAAGTCTCGTGGTTTAAGATGCCGTCCCGCGTTTCTTTTGTCAGGTTCAGACCTTTGCCATTCTTTTCGAGGACTTCAACTACACGTACAGACTGCTCATTGTGGCGGAAGCCTGCAAACCCAAGCTCCTTCATTATCTTATCCAGGGCGCGCTCGCCGGCATGACCGAATGGGGTGTGGCCAAGATCGTGTCCGAGAGCAATGGCTTCAGTCAGATCTTCATTGAGTCGGAGAGCACGGGCAATGGTGCGGGCGTTCTGCGCGACCTCGAGCGTGTGCGTCATTCTGGTCCTGTAATGATCGCCCTGGGGCTCTAAGAAGACCTGGGTCTTCTGCTTGAGCCTTCTGAATGACTTTGAATGCAGGATCCTGTCGCGGTCGCGCTGGAAGCAGGTCCTGATATCACATTCCTCCTCAGGCCTGTCGCGTCCTGCGCTTTTATCGGCAAAAGTTGCGAACTGGCCGAGGATCTCATGCTCACGGGCTTCCTGGCGCTCGCGGATATTACCGGATCTTTTTTCATTATTCATAAAAGCTTATGTTCCCCTTTCGTTATGGTGGGTAAAGAATGATTTTTACTTTCATTTATGATTTTATTTTGCAAAATCATAAATAGCATCTGCAGTCCTGATGAGCTGCTCTTCATTTGTGATCTCAGAATGGCCATCGTGCTTCTGGATGCCGTAGGCTCCAAAGTAAGAATGAATGCCTCCCTTTATTTTGATCTCTTTTGCGTCCGCAGGCCAGTTCTTCTTATTCTGTTCGTATTTCCTGCGATTGAGGACTTTGTCATTGGTGCCGTAAATGGAAAGGATCTTAAGTCCGGACCGGGAGAGGTCCTTTGTCACGTAAGAAGCAAGAAGGATGAGGCCTTTATAGCCGAGCCTGCTTTCGCTGAGAGCACGGCTTTTATTGTCATTCTGAATCTTGTGAAGTTTGTCGCCAAGATACATGCCGGCGGCAGCGCCGCCGAGAGAATGGCCGGCAAGGTACCAGTCGGGAATGTCAGGATACATGTAACGCACCTTATTTGCACGGCTTGTATCCAGGAATGCAAGGTTCTCGGGCTCACGTACCAGTATACAAAGGAAGCCGCGGTCAGCGAGCTCATACATAAGGGCTTCATAGGCATGAAAATCTACCCAGCCGCCCGGATAGAATATTATGCCGGCACGAGCAGGATAAGGGCGAGCAGCACTAAAGTAAATGGCAGCAGCCATCTATGGGACCGGTCTGTATTATTATTTGTATTATATGAATATCTATCGGATCTCATATCGAAAAACATCCTCGGTTTTTTTCTTCTATTATATCCAAGATCCGGTCAACTGCAAGATTACATTTACAGGTAAGTGCGGCTTTATGCAGGATCACAATATTAAGAGATATGCGGCATATTGCATAAAACCTTTATCAGCAATAATTTCAGCTTTTCAGAAATTTGATGTTCACCGGAATATTCTATGCTATAATATTATGTAAATGCTTATTATTATGATGAGGATAATAATAAGATCCCGCTTGGGCTTAGCAGAGAGCCTTTTAAATACGGGATGCACGTTCCGTTTGGTCTTGTTGGCAAAAAGGTTTGCTTTGATGTGTACAGCCGTGATACTGAAGTTGTGCCTGAAAGAAGTTATAATACTTTTTCATTCAAAGTCGGGAAACAATTTGTCAAGCATATTTCCATCTTATTATTTTAAAGATGTTGAAAATAATTGTGTGAAGATCTCATTTGGCAGGGTCGAGGATAAGGTCGATGAAAAAGCCTTTGAGAATGCAACGACAGTGGATCCTCCGAAAGAAGAAAACGGCGGAGGTTCAGGAACCGGCGGCTCAGGCGGTTTAAGCCCCGGGGCTGTGGCAGGTGGAGCAAGTGGTCAGTGAAGAAAATGAAGAAGATGTGAGCTTAAGAAATCATAGGAAGATAAGAGTAAGCCAAGGGTTTTTGCAGACAAAGAAGTCCCCTGTTAATAAATCTTAACAATTTCTTAATGAATATACAGACACTTAAAAGTCCATTGTGATATACTTTTATCTAATGTGGGCCTTAAATTCTAAGCAGTTCACAGCATAAGTATTTACTGGGAGTTACTATTCATGACAAACTCATCACGATATAAACTTTTCAAGCACGCTGACTTTATCATCCTGGACATGGTGATGGTCGTGGCCGCATACATACTTGCCATAGGTACACGGTTCGGATTTGACTATATCTCGGCCGTCGGCTTTTACCGGGCAAACATTGCAACTGTCATCGTATTCTGCATTATCATAGACCTGATCTATCCATTCTACCGCGACATACTCCATCGTTCGCGCCTGAACGAAGTCAAGATGACCTTCCTGTATGTGACATCAATAGTCATCATCATGATCGTCTTCAACTTCTTCCTTCACAACCTCTGGATGTACTCACGTCTCGTAGTATTCCTGTTCTGGGTCTACG
Source organism: Lachnospiraceae bacterium (assembly GCA_036343175.1). Classification (GTDB taxonomy): domain Bacteria; phylum Bacillota; class Clostridia; order Lachnospirales; family Lachnospiraceae; genus JAEEJA01. Next base: position 3,402 of record JAZASR010000052.1, on the reverse strand, counting down.
CATGCGCCGACGTCTACATAGCGCGTCTTGCCCTCAAGAACTTCATAAAGCTTCGCATGAAGAACTCTGCCTATCTGCCGCGTGTACTCCTCATCTGCTCGGATTCCCATCTTGACGAGTACCTGCAGTATCTTAATGACCACAAGGGTACGCGCTTCAGGATAGCAGCCGCCTTCGTCGCTGTCCGCCACGACAAGCGCATGAAGCTTCCGGTATCGGTGACATTCAATAATAATGTGCTGATAAAGGAGTACGAAACTGACCCCGCTCTCTCTCTATTTGATGATGACAGAGCTCAACAGGATGGTAACAGGCCTCATCAGGCTGATGATGCTGATCTGATTCATGACGTGACTGATAAGGGTGATGATTCTGATCGTATTTCTGATGTGAATAATAAGGATGATGCTGCTGAAAGTATTTCTGATGTGAATAATAAGGATGATGAACCTGAACTTATTCCGATCATGACTTCCGAGGATGACATGTATTCCTACCTGCAGAAGCAGGTAGTCGACGATGTGGTCATCTCCATCACCGATTCAAAGGCGGAAGATTACTATATCAGGCAACTCTCCATGTTTGGAAAGACCATACATGTAAACCTTCACCGTGTGGTCAGTAAGATGCCGAACGGCATGCTGGACGAATTCGCCGACACGCTTATGATCACATCGACAGCAAAGCCTTTCTCGCCTGTACAGAATCTCGCAAAAAGAATTCTTGATATTATAGGTTCCATAGTAGGCCTCATTATCACGGCTATTGCCTTTATTTTCGTGGCACCGATCATAAAGATCACAAGCCCGGGTCCCATATTCTTCGCACAGACCCGTATAGGACTTAACGGTCGTCCATTCAGGATGTACAAGTTCCGTTCCATGTACGTCGATGCTGAAGAACGAAAAGCCGCCCTTATGGAGCAGAATAAGATCTCCGGTCTCATGTTCAAGATAGATAATGACCCGCGAATCACGCCGGTCGGCCGTTTCATCCGCAAATACTCGATAGACGAGCTTCCTCAGTTCTTTAACGTCCTCACAGGCTCCATGAGCCTGGTCGGCACTCGCCCGCCCACTAAAGATGAGTATGACCAGTATAACAACAGATACAAGGCGAGACTTGTCATAAAGCCCGGCATCACCGGACTCTGGCAGATTTCCGGCCGTTCAGACATCCTCGATTTCGATGAAGTCGTAGACCTTGACCTTAAATACATCAGGAACTGGTCAATAATGGAAGACATAAAGATACTGATAAGAACCGTAATCGTAGTATTTAAGTCAAGCGGGGCAGAGTGAGATGCAAAGCACCTTGAATACTTAAAGATTAAGCAAATAACAGTTAGAAATGCCTTAACTCCGGCTTTCCTTTATAAAAAATATGCGTAAAGGCTTGAAGTCCGATTTCTTATATGATATTATCATAAGGCTTTAATACTAAGCTGGTAAATAATATGTACCGATGGTATACTATTTGTATGCATTCTTATACAAAGCATGTTAATGCCGGTATATAATTTTTATAAGTAAATAACAAATGTCCATGCCAGGGTGTCATCGCTCATTGCGTGCATTTTTGGATGGATTGTCATATTCAGCATGATGATCGTAATGCAATAATTGTAATAATACAGTTATCCTGCTGATCAATGTAAGCGGAATGGAAAATTTCCGGGTGGCGAAGCACGCCCTTTATTAGCAGTACCTGATTTCCAGAAAATTGCTAAGAAAAGAAACAGAGGCGGGGTTTTTAGATTTAGGTGTCAAAAGCCTAGGGCTTGCACGATATAAATCTAAAAATGACAGATGTACTGTCTACTATCTAAAACCAGGAAGCTATGGAAAATGAAGGAGCAGACCCGATGACACTGCTGAAGCTCCTCAAGCTTTTATATTATGCGGAAGGATGCTACCTTGCGATTAACAACGGAGAAAAGCTTTTCGATGAAAAGATAGTGGCATGGGAACATGGCCCTGTTGTAGAAGAGGTCTATCACGCCTTTCTTAATCCATATAACCTGGATGTGTCTGATGCTGAACTCGTAGATGCAGATCATATTGATGAAGATGTTCAGAATCTCCTTGAGCAGATATTTGTGACTTTTGGAAAGTATTCTGCCTGGGCACTGCGGAATAAGACTCATGAAGAAGATCCATGGCGTCTGGCTACAGACAATGGTCAGCGTCTGAATGGTGAGATTGATCAAAAAATCATGCAGGAATATTTCGCAAAGAATTATGTGCAGTAATATAGGTGACCAATGAGCAAATCAAATAAAAGAATCCGAGATAACAGGAAACCGGATGATACAATCTATTCACATCAGATACCGCCTGTATCAAAGATGTGCTTTGGATTCTCCCATATTACGAGTAACAACAGATATGGTCTTAAGGGATTCGGTAATCAAAGAGATAGGGCAGATGCATATGAAGATTTAATTGAAAGGCTTAAGGACTTGTCTTCCATCAGTGCAACAGAGGCAAGAGATCGTGGAAAGCAGCTCGGGCTTGAGAAAATACCTTACAGTATGTGCAGCACTTCATTGCAGCAGATATGTGATATTTCCGGGATTGTTTCTAAAGACAGTAAGCTTACGATATTCAGGTTTTATCAAAGTAATTATCGACTGATTTGTAAGGATGACATTAATCATCCGAACATCATGCATATACTGGCATTTGATTTCGACATCTCGGCATACTCACATGGGTGAGGGTGGAGACAGCCGAGGAAAAGAAGTAATGAACAGACAGGGACCGAATTTTTCAGCATGGCAGATTCGCAGAGATGGAATGATTATGGGTGCCATAGAAACCTTTGCAGATTTGAATTATGCACCAGATTATATAAAGAACTGGATTATCAAAAGATTCGACATGACTTCTGAAGAAGCTGAGGATGCGATGAAGAAGTACTATCCACAACTGTAATCAGAAGTGCTGCAGGCATGATATGTATGAATGAGTTTGTGTGAGACCTGTTGATAATATGGACTTTCAAATCTCAAACTGATTTAAAGGAAAAAAGAACGGTGGAGGGATAGGTGTTATTGCCTATACTATACAGAAGCCCTAGAGAGTTATTTCAGTAGGAGTTCAAAATCGATGTTTTTCAAATGAAATTACCCAGAAAATGGCAAAAATAAGGCCAAAAGGGTCTATTTTTGTGTCAAGGTGCTCCGGGGTGGGTTTTGAGATTTAGGGCTTAAAAGGCAAGGGCTTGCACGATATACTACTAAAAATTCACACCGCGTCCGCTCTACTAATAAACAAAATACCCCTTCCGATTAGTAGACTTCAAAACCTGGGGTTACTACTATAAGACTGTCACCTCAGTTTGAAACGGTGGTAAACAGCACGTCCTGGGGCTTTTGAGTAGTAATTTTGTGCAGTTAGT
>JAZASR010000051.1:0-10529 GCA_036343175.1 Lachnospiraceae bacterium | reverse complement strand
GGAAGCTATGGTAGAATGAGAGTAGTCCATGGTGGCGATTCTCCTGTAGAAAGTTGGTTGTGGTGACTTACATTCTACCAAAGATCCTGCCATGGATCTTTATTTTATTCAGATGTCCAACTTCATTTTACAATCGGCGTTAAATACAAAAATGCAAAAAATCCAATGATAAAATTTGAATACAAAAATATATTAAATATAAGTTCAACTTGTTTTCCTTCTATATTTAAACCGCTCGATACCGCGAACATTACAACCAGAAAAACAAATTCATATAAAATATCTGCAGTAAATGCTATAATAATTTTCTTGATGATAACATATATGCTATAGATTATAAACTGAATTGACATCAAAAATATAATAAGTTTAATTGTAACAGGGATAACAAAATTTATTTTGCCAATAACCTGGATCTTATTAACAAATGAAGCGATAAAATAAAATACTGTTACACTTATACTAATTATAATCGAATTAATTACTACATTACTAAATACATACCCCAATATATTTTTATTTAGTCTTACCGCTAGTTCAGGACGCAGGAACTCAGTCCTACTCATATAAATGATAGGAATGCTGTATATTAACCCATTAATAATATATTTTTGTGGATTATCCATATAATACGAAAAGAACTCATTAAAATTAGCAGAAGCTGCAGCCGTATATTTATACTCAATTGACAGAAAAAAGATCATAAAAAAATCAAAGACAAGCCACAGATATTTAAGATGACCCCTCATATATAACACCCCAAAATCGTCTTTTAATAGATCTTTTCATAAATAATAATAGAAAAACCAATAACATGATACTTATTATATTGCATACCTCTTGAAATGTATTCATTCCAATAATACGAAAAATCGATGTAAAGTACATAAATGGGTCTATTACATCAATCAGGTTTTGGGAAACTGACATAATAATTGTTGCCAGATACCCCAATATTACCGGTGCAGCTAAAAATAGCACAAATGGAATCAACTCACAAACATAAACTTTAGGTGAAAGCATACCAATAAGCTCTGAAACCACATTAATAAGTATTAAAAAAATTGCTAATAAAAAATATTGGCAAATCAATATGCAAAGACATGGGAAAAAGCCCAGAGAATAATCAGAAAAAAGGTATGGTGTCATTGGTATGCCGATTACAATACATGTAATAAATTGCAGCAAAATAACACCACATGAAATATCAATAATTTTTCATTTGTAATTATTTGATGTTTTTGTAGCCCCGATTTATTTTCCAGCATTAGAAAGATAAAATGAAATATGTCTATAAGATATTATTATATTATGAAATACAAAAACACCTGCAAATCATTTATGATTTTCAGGTGTTTTATTACTTTATTTAATCAGTATCTTCTGTAATTCAACATTATTTTATTAAGTCTGCCTAATAACAATACTGATACTCAGATGTAATCGTGATGTCTTCTGGCTGCCTTAAGTCTTGCCATAGCTCTTGCAACCGCTGCATTAGCGCGGTTGTATTCACGGATGCTCTGCTTTGCCGCCTGCTTTTCCTTTGCACGCTCAAGAGCCTGTTCTGCTCTGAAGGTATCGATCTCTTCCGGTTTCTCACAGGAAAAGACGATAACCTTTACGACATTCTTTTTAACTTCTATGAGGCCATCAGATACAACACATTCCTGCCAGGTTCCCTGCTCATCCTTAAAGCGGAGCTCACCTATTTCAACGGTTGAAGTCATTGGTTCATGATTGGCAAGTACTGCCATCTCACCATCATAAGCAGGAAATACTATAGACTCGGCTTTTCCGCTATAGAAGACCCTGTTGCATGCGGTAATATTCAAATCAAAAAGCTTCGCCATGAACTTTTCTGACCTCCTTCCTTCTAAAGTCTATTAATTCAGACCTTATGATAATGCAGGCTGAGAGCACATTTACTGTGCCATCATGCCTGAAAAAACGTTAAACATTATGCATTAGCGATCTGCTTAGCCTTCTTCTCAACATCTTCGATAGTTCCGACATTGAAGAATGCCTGCTCCGGATAATCATCCATCTCACCGTCGATGATAGCCTTGAAGCCTTCAACCGTATCCTTTACAGGTACGAACTTGCCTGGTGTACCGGTGAACTTCTCGGCAACGTGGAATGGCTGTGATAAGAATCTCTGGATCTTTCTTGCACGGAATACTGTAAGCTTATCTTCATCGGAAAGCTCTTCCATACCAAGGATAGAGATGATATCCTGAAGTTCCTTGTACTTCTGAAGTATCTCCTGAACCTGACGGGCAACTCTGTAGTGCTCCTCACCGATTACATCAGGCTCGAGAATACGTGATGATGACTCAAGAGGATCAACAGCAGGGTAGATACCCTGTTCAGCTATCTTTCTGGAAAGAACTGTTGTTGCATCCAGATGGGTGAATGTTGTTGCAGGTGCAGGGTCTGTGAAGTCATCGGCAGGTACGTAAACGGCCTGAACTGATGTAACAGAACCATTCTTTGTAGATGCGATCCTTTCCTGAAGCTCACCTAAGTCATTAGCCAGAGTCGGCTGATAGCCAACGGCTGACGGCATACGTCCAAGGAGGGCTGATACCTCTGAGCCTGCCTGTATGAATCTGAAGATATTATCAATGAAAAGAAGCACGTCCTGATGCTTAACATCACGGAAATACTCAGCCATTGTAAGACCTGTCTCTGCAACTCTCATACGAGCCCCAGGCGGTTCATTCATCTGACCGAATACCAGGGCAGTCTTCTTGATGACTCCTGACTCAGTCATCTCTGTCCAGAGGTCGTTTCCTTCACGTGAACGCTCACCGACACCGGTGAATATTGAATAGCCGCCGGACTCGGTTGCAATATTATTAATAAGTTCCTGAATAAGTACGGTCTTTCCTACGCCGGCACCTCCGAAGAGTCCGATCTTACCACCCTTAGCATATGGTGCCAGGAGATCAACGACCTTGATACCTGTCTCAAGCATTTCTACGACAGGGCTCTGCTCCTCGAATGTAGGAGGTTCTCTGTGGATAGACCAGTGTTCTGACGATTCGCTGATCTTTTCTTCGTCATCAAGCGTATCGCCAAGGACATTGAAAAGTCTTCCCAGTGTCTGCTCACCGACCGGAACCTTTATGGAACCGCCGGTAGGTACAACCTCCATGCCCTTAGACAAGCCCTCAGATGCAGCAAGCATGATACATCTTACCGTATTGTGACCTGTATGCTGGGCTACCTCCATAACGACCTTCTTATCATCAACCATCGTATAGAGTGCATCTTTGATCTGTGGAAGATTGTCGCCTTCGAACTCAACGTCGACAACAGGACCTGAGACCTGTACTATCTTACCGTTATTTTTATCCATAGCTCTCGCATGTCCTCTCAGTAATTTAAGTTAAATCCAATTTCTTTTTCTTCAAAGCCTTTGCGCCACCGATGACCTCTGTAATTTCCTGGGTGATCGATGCCTGACGGACTTTATTGTACTGAATAGACAAAGTCTTGAGGATATCCTCAGCATTGTCTGTTGCAGCATCCATTGCCATCATTCTGGCATTTTCCTCACTTGAAGATGATTCAACAAGTGCAGAATATATATAACCAATGACATAATTCTCAACGAGCCTGTCAAGAACCTTTTCCGGAGAAGGGTAGATCGCGAACTCACCGGCCTTATCAGGATCAGAATAATCTTCATCATCCTCTGAGACGAACTTCTTCATGTGAGCGCCTTCACTCTCGGCCTTCTCTTTCTTTTTCTGCATTTCACGGCTTATGAACTCACGTCCCTTTAAAGGAAGGAGTTCTTCAGTCTCGACCTCGGATACCATACTGTTGACCATCCTTGTATAGACGATCTTGATATTGTCGATCTTCCTCTTTTCAAAAAGATCCAGCAGGTACATGGCAATATTCCTTGCCCTGTGCATGGTCGGGTCCGTGGCTGTATATGCAAAGCCCTCATCCACGTTATATCCGCGGCTTATGTAATACTGTCTTCCGACAGCACCCACAACGAAGATATTATAATCGATCTCCGACTTGATCATAGCATCGGTCTCCTTGATGACATTGTGGTTATAAGCACCGCACATGCCTTTGTCACCGGTAATGACCAGATAAGCGGAATTCTTAACGCTGTCACCCTTATCCTCTTCTGTATTCGTAAAGTAACGGCTTGTCACTTCAGGAAAATGGTAAAGGATAGAGGCAATTTCACTTTGCAGTCCATAGAAGAAAGGTTCTGTCTCTTCAAGCTTTTTCTTCGCCTTGCGAAGCTTGATGGAAGAGATCATATACATGGCCTTGGTTATCTTTTTTGTGTCCTGGATGCTTCGTATTCTGGTGGAAATCTCCTTTACACTTGCCATACTTTATCACTCCATTATCTTATCCGATGCAGGCATCCCTTAAAGATCCTCATCAGATAACTCAATAACCCTTGTACTTAAAGTCTCAGGCCTTTTCTTCTTTCTTATCTTCCTCAGCCTTCTTAGCTATCTCTGCCCTGGCACGGGTCTTAGGATCGTTCTCTTCCATCCAGCCCTTCTTAAAGTCTATGCATGCCTTGATAATAGCCTGTCTTGTATCATCGTCGAGAACCTTTGTATCATTAAGCTTATTAATGATATCTGCATGGTTCTTCTTCATGTCATCAAGCATGGCTCCCTGGAACTTCTTGATCATAGGAACTTCGATATCCATGAACTGGCGGTCTGTAGCTGTTACAAGAGTGATGACCTGATCGGCCATGCTCATAGGAGAGCCAAGCGGCTGCTTTAAGAGCTCCATGAGTGACTTACCATAGACAAGAGTCTTCTTTGTGGCATCATCAAGATCTGAAGAGAACTGGGTGAATACCTGAAGCTCTTTATACTGGGCAAGATCCACACGGAGAGAACCTGCTGCCTTCTTCATAGCCTTTGTCTGTGCAGCACCGCCTACTCGGGATACTGAAAGACCTACGTTAACGGCAGGTCTCTGACCTTCGAAGAAGAGCTCTGACTCAAGATATATCTGACCATCTGTAATAGAAATTACGTTTGTCGGGATGTATGCGGAAACATCGCCTTCCTGTGTTTCAATGATAGGAAGCGCTGTTATAGAGCCTCCGCCGGCTTCCGGTGTAAGACGGCTTGAACGCTCAAGCAATCTTGAATGAAGATAGAATACATCACCAGGATAAGCCTCACGTCCGGGAGATCTCTCAAGAAGAAGGGATATAGCTCTGTAAGCAACAGCATGCTTACTGAGATCATCGTATACGATAAGGACATCCTTACCCTGATACATGAAGTACTCAGCGAGAGATGTACCGGCATAAGGTGCTATATATTGCATAGATGCAGGATCTGAAGCTGTAGCCTGGAGAATAATAGTATAATCCATAGCTCCTGCATTCTTAAGTCTTGTAACAAGCTTTGCAATAGTAGATGCCTTCTGGCCTATAGCAACATAGACACAGATAACGTCCTTGCCCTTCTGGTTGATGATAGTATCTGTTGCGATAGAAGTCTTACCGGTCTGACGATCGCCGATAATAAGCTCACGCTGTCCGCGTCCGATAGGGAACATGGAATCGATCGAAAGAATACCTGTTTCCATAGGAACTGCTACTGACTTTCTGTCTACGATAGAAGGCGCAGGGCACTCAATAGGTCTGAAACCTTCAGCCTTTATCTCTCCTTTGCCGTCTATAGGATCACCCAGAGCATTGACAACTCTGCCCAGAAAGCCTTCTCCGACAGGAACACCTGCCTGTTTGCCTGTACGAACGACTCTTGTGCCTTCCTCTATGCCGGTCTCGCGGCCGAGAAGGATGACACCTATCTCATCACGACGTATATCCTGAACCATACCTCTTACGCCACCGTCAAAAAGGACGATCTCACCGTAGAAGGCATGATCAAGGCCGTCAATAATGGCAATACCATCACCGATAGTCTTAACGACTCCGACTTCCTTCTTTTCAGCTTCAAGTGTGAAATCATCGACCTCACCCTTAAGAAGAGCTAATATATGCTCCTTGCTGAAATCCTCTTTTTCATCTGACTTAACGACTTTTGCAAGTCTCTCTTTGAGCTGTCCTGCCCTGCCCTCTTCGGACCAGTCGTATTCACGGCTGCCAAACTTAATGATGAAGCCGCTCTTTAATGACTTATCCTGCTTCTGCTCGATAATGATGTCCGGCTTGTCGAACTCTTTCATCAGGTATTTCCTGATGCTCTCGAGCTGCTCATCAGTAGGCGGAGTAACATACACAAGCTCAGCGGTAATCTCACGCTCTGCCTGTGGTCTGGACAGATCAATAAATGCATCATATACGTTATTGAAAAGCTTAAAGTCCTGATTATCTGTCAGGATCTTCAGGAAATCTCTTACATCTTTTGGGAAGATGTGATCCACAATAGTATGCTTTCTTTCGATAGCAACGGTTGGATCTTCAAGCTCGATCCTGAGCTCAGGTACAGTATCAAGGATCGTCCTGGTTTCCTGCAGTGACTCTTTAGGGCTTTTCATCTTAATCAAACTCTTGGCATAGTCAATTGCTGCCTTTATCACTGTTCATCACCTGCTTTATTCAAAAATTCGTTGTAAAGTGAGCTGTTAAATGCCGCATCGCTTTCCTTTGCAGAAACCTTAACCGCTGCACTGACTACCATGTCTGCGATCTCGCTCTCAGCCTGCTTGAGAAGCTTGGTCTTCTCATCCTGAGCCTGCTGAAGAATCTTTGCACGATCTGCTTCTGCAGAATCCGAAGCATCCTTCTTGATCTGACGGGCCTCTTCATTTGCCTTGTCAACTATCTTCTGATACTCTTCATCAGCAGACTTGCGAGCCTCTTCGATCCTGTCGTTCTTCTCTTTATCCATGCCGTTAACGAAGGTGGTATACTTCTCCTTCATCTCGTCTGCCTCTTTCTGGGTAGCAGCTGCATCAGCAAGCTGGCTGTCAGCTTCGGCCTTTCTTTTGGCAAGGATATTGTCAACAGGCTTAAAAAGCCACTTCTTCAAGCAAAGGTAGATGATCAATACATTAATAATCGTAAATATGATACTAGGAAAAGATATCTCTAACATCTGATCTACCTGCCTTTCGAACTAATTATTTCAGGAATAATATAATGAACAGGGCAATAAGCAAACAGTAAATAGCTGTTGCTTCGGCAAGTGCACAACCAAGAATAAGAACTGTCTGAATCTTACCTGAAGCCTCAGGCTGTCTTGCAACTGCGTCAACCGCGTGTCCGGTAGCACTTCCGATACCGTAACCGATCATAGAACAAGCAAGCATTGCAATGCCTGCTCCAATTGCTAAAAGTGAATTACCCATAATGTTTGTCTCCTTTTCTGATTGAAAAATTTTATGATAAATGGCTGTCACTTTTTGACAGTTCATAATCATCGTGATAATAATGTACTTTGAAAATAACTGCTTCTTAACGGCTCTTTTTACAAATATGCATACATAAGGAGCTTCGTAAAAGATCACTCCTCGCCCGGAAGCTCAATAATCTCTTTAATATAAAGGGATGTGAGGAATGTAAATACATAAGCCTGAAGGAATCCGTCAAATATATCAAAGTAAAGGCTGAATACAAGCGGGATGGCTATAGGAATCATGATCTCGATCATAGCCATGACGGTGAATGCGCTGAGTACGTTTCCGAAAAGTCGCATACAGAGTGTAAGAGGCTTGATGCCGATCTCAAGGATGTTAATAGGTGTAACTACCGCAACAGGCTCAACATAGTAATGGAAGAACTTCTTCACACCTCTGCACTGGATACCTGCGATCTGTACCAGTACGATACTCATGAAGGCAAGTGCTATCGTGACATTTAAGTCCTTGGTAGGCGATTTCCAACCGAACATACCTATGATATTGGCAATACCTATGTAAATAATGACTGCAGAAAGGTAAGGAACGTATCTCTTTGCCTTAGGGTTATTGCCCATCATGTTTCCGAAGAACTTATAGCAGAAGCCTACTATAGCTTCGGCACATGCCTGTCTTTTTGAAATATTCTGCGTCTTCATGCCGCGGGTCAGAAATACAGCTGTAAGTACCATGACTGCCATAATGACCCAGGTAACGACGACAGATTCTGTAACACCGATCTTTTTGCCAAATGCCGTAAATGAAAATACGGTGGCAACATTCAGCTCTTCATTGAGAGCGTTGACAAAATGTTCCATACTCACGTACCTCTTGGTCTAAAGTCTCAAAACAACATTGTCATTATACTCTTTAACAGGATAATTATCAAACTGTTTTTGCCATTAATAAATTTATAAAGCTCTGTATATGAATAATAAGGCCGTCAGTATGATATAATTCATAAAAAGGAGGTGCCTTATGCTTAATTTCGAGATATCCGTGCGCGGTCTGGTCGGGTTCATCTGCCGGTCGGGCAGCATAGACCGCGGCGAGGGTTCTGCTCTTGATCCCAACGCCATGCAGGAAGGCATAAAGGCACACAAGAGCTTTCAGGCTTCTCAGGGACCAGACTACGACCCGGAAGTATCTCTTTCCGGGACATTTTTCATCAACAAAGGAAAAGACTGCATGGATCTTAAGGTCAGCGGCCGCGCAGACGGTATCTTTGAAGGTAAGAAGTACATCCATGAGAATGTCACCATCAATGGCATTACATCCGTTAAAACCACCCACAAAAACATATATACTGTCGATGAGATAAAATCGACATACAGGAACACGCGAAAGATGAAAGAGCCGTATCCAGTCCATCTTGCCCAGGCAAAGTGCTACGCCTACCTGTATTCCCGTGAGAACCATCTTACGGATATTTCTGTCCGTATGGTCTATATTGGCATCAACAATAAAAAAACCACTTACTTTAACTATGATTATACCTTCGGAGAGCTGGCCCAGTGGTTCAGAAATGTGATAAATAACTTTGCCATATTTGCTCTCTGGCAGTACAGACACATACTGGACAGGAATTCAATTCTTAAAGATGCTCCGTTTCCATTTGAATACAGACCCGGACAGGATAGTCTTACCAAAGATGTCTACAGATCCATATTGAGGGAAAAAAGACTGTTTATAGAAGCCCCGACAGGGGCAGGGAAGACCGTATCGACACTCTACCCGGCTGTTATCGGGCTTTGTTATGGTCTTGAGAACAGGATATTTTACCTGACGGCAAAGACCATAACGAGGACTGTCGCCTGCAAGACTCTCGAAGATATCGAATCAGCTCTGCCTTCAGGTGTTCAGCCGCTTCCCCATGATGAAATGCGGGACGGAGCAAATATACGATCAGAAGCCGCAGCAGGGCATAAAAAGAATGATAACGGCCTTCTGCGCTCAGTCGTAATAACAGCCCGTGAAAAGATCTGCCCTCTTGAAAACGGCAAATGCAGTCCCCGCGACTGTCCATACGCCAGAGGCCACTTTGACAGGATAAATGCCGCCCTGCTCTATCTGCTGAAAAATGAAACCCTTATGGATCAGAATGTTTTTGAAAGATATGGCGAAGAAAGAAAGGTCTGTCCTTATTACCTTGCGATCGATGCCGCCATGTTCTCTGATGTGGTGATATGCGACTATAACTATGCTTTTGATCCCGAAGTCTCATTCAAGGACCTTTTCACACCGGGCTCCACTCCCGATATATCAGGAAAGTTTGCCAAAAAGCCGGTATTCTTAATAGATGAGGCCCATAACCTTGTAAGAAGGGCAAGAGAAATGTATTCTGCCCGGATCTCGACGGAAGATATAAGAAGATTCAAGGCAGTGATAAACAAGCTCAAAAAAGAGAACGCAAAATACAAAGAAAAAAATGAAGGAAAAGCTGAAGAGGATGCGGAACCGTCCCATAAACAGCTGAGTATTTTTGACAGCTCCGACACAAAATATATAACTGACAAAGTCCCGGGTATCAGTAACGACCGTGATGAAGACCAGGGAACAAGAGAAGACGATGACGGCGACGGCCCTGAATCCGGCGCTTATGCTTTACGGAACATTCTCATGCGGGTGACAAGATCGGTCAATGTCCTTGATAAACGTTTAAAAGAGGCAGATGAGAAAGCTTCTTACGGATATTACAATACAGAAAAGCTTGATCCTGAGCAGACGGACACGATTGTAAAGACGCTGGAGCCGCTTATTAAGTCCATAAGCCGCCTGCTCGGGAATTCGGGCTTTCAGAAGATCCTCCATGCTTCAAAGGCTTCTGATGAATTCCTGGACTTTTATTTTAATGTCCTTAAGGTCAATAACACATTTGCTGAATGCGATGATTCATATTTATTCTATCTGACAGATGAAAATATTAACGGAAGCAATCCATCTGACAGCGGCGGATTCCTGTCATTCAGGAAAAACGGAACTCAAAAAAAGAATATATGCCTGCATCTTAAAAATATGTCACCGCGCACTATGCTGTCCCCATATCTGGACAGGGCAAGGGCTTCGATCCTTTTCTCTGCAACTCTGCTCCCGGTCAATTATTTTTTTAATGAGCTTGGCGGCCGTGAGGACGATTATAAGATCTATGC
>JAZASR010000050.1:0-10805 GCA_036343175.1 Lachnospiraceae bacterium | reverse complement strand
GCTGGGTAATTACTTATAAATATGGTAATTGCCGAATAATAAATAAAAAAGACAGTTCGCCGGTACCATCCTGTCTGTAAATAAAACCAGGACCATGAATATGGTATATATACTCATCACCGGCGGAAACTGCCGGTGATTTTTTTATTGGTATAATAATAAATCAATCCCGGCAGTGCCGGTCATCTGTGTTTTGATAAATATGAGAACAGGAAATAATAATAAATCTGGAAAAGAGAATTAAGATAATCAAATGTCAGAATATAAAGTAAATGAGATATTTACGAGCATTAACGGCGAAGGACTAAGGTCTGGCACTTTGGCCACCTTTATCCGCCTTACCTCCTGCAACCTGAACTGCTCATATTGCGATACCAGATATGCATGCGAAACAGACGCAGCATACACTTTGATGTCTGAACAGGAAATACTGGATCAGGTACTTAAGTCAGGTGCAAAGAATATAACCCTCACAGGCGGCGAGCCTTTACTTGCAAGGGATATCGACAGGCTCCTTCTTGTCCTTACCGATAAGAAATACGGTCTTTCAGTCGAGATAGAAACAAACGGCAGTATACCCATAAGCAAGTACGACGATTGGGACTTGAATACAAATTCCCGCCCCCTCTTCACACTTGACTATAAAACTCCGGGATCCGGCATGGAAAATTTCATGCTGACTGAAAACTATGACCATCTCCACCCGGGAGATTCGGTAAAGTTCGTATGCACTGACATAAGCGACATGGAGCGTTCACTTGATATCATAAATAAATACCATCTGAACGACGAACAGATCCATCCGGGAGTTTCATGCTTCTTCAGTCCGGTATCCGGTTCTATCGATCCTGCAGAGATGGTCGGATTTATGAAAGAAAAAAAGATAAACAATGTCCGCCTGCAGCTGCAGATGCATAAGATCATCTGGTCACCCGACAGGCGGGGCGTATAATTATAAAGATCGGATAAGGTAAGCGAATAAAAAATAAAGACCACGATCAGGTAAACGAAGAAAAATATTATCAGCGTACATCTGCTGAAACAGACAGGATAAAGCAGATCCCCACAGTGAAAAAAGGAGGAACATTATGGATAAAAATAATATACCGGATACAGGCAATACTTTTTCAGGCCTGCCGGTTAAGCATACTATAGATACCGAAGCCATAAAGGAGCATGTCCGCGGCATACTTGCAGCTCTGGGCGATGATCCTGACCGGGAAGGCCTTAAAGAGACTCCTGACCGTGTTGCCAGGATGTGTGCCGAGATCTTCAAAGGAATGGAATACAGCAATGATGAGATCAGTCAGATGTTCGGAAAAACATTTTCCGAAGGATTTGGAGTATCTGCTGAGAATACAGGAATAACAGACTCAAAAAATAAAGCTGATATGGGTCAGAATGCGGACAGTGATGACCTGGAAGGGATAAATACCGCAGGAAATATCGTATTCGTCAAAGATATCGATGAATTCTCTTATTGCGAGCATCACATGGCCCTGATGTACGACATGAAGATATCTGTCGCATACATTCCTAAGGATAAGGTCATCGGTCTTTCAAAGATCGCCCGCATTGCAGACATGGTCTGCAGGCGCCTGCAGCTTCAGGAGCGGATAGGCAGTGACATTGCGGATATCATCTCCAAAGTCACGGGTTCAGATGACGTATGTGTCTTCATAGAAGCCTGCCACTCATGCATGACAGCCCGCGGTATCAAGAAACCCGGGTCAAGGACCAGTACCTGCACACTCAGAGGCGCTTTTAAGGAAGATACGGGCAGGCTCATGCAGCTGCTTGCGATCATGAAATGATTATCCGGCAGTTATCATTAAGCAATGTGCTGATTTTCATATGTGAAGGAAATAAATCCACGTATACCATATAAATCCCCATATAACTAAATAGAGAAATGCATTCATCTATTTACAGGATAAAAAAACAATCAAATAAATAATACAAACGGAGGAAAAAATATGATAAATGACATTACAAACAGTAACGAAAAGATCATCGGCACCCGTGCCCTTGTCCTTGCAAGCGGCGGAGTAGACTCTTCTACCTGCTTAGGTCTTGCTGTAAAACGCTATGGCAAAGAGAACGTCTCGGCTCTCTCAGTTAGCTACGGTCAGAAACACGATAAAGAAATAGAGTCAGCGAGGAAAGTCGCTGACTACTATGGTGTAAAGCTTTATTCTTTAAATTTAAGTGAGATATTCAGGTTCAGCGACTGCTCTCTTCTCAAGCAGTCCGATAAGGAAATACCTGAAGAATCATATGCAGAGCAGATCGCAAAGGGTGACGGTTCGCCCGTCTCTACATACGTGCCATTCAGGAACGGCCTGTTTCTTTCCTCAGCTGCAAGCCTTGCGCTTTCAATAGGCTGTGACGTAATATACTACGGCGCACACGCAGACGACGCAGCAGGCAATGCTTATCCTGACTGCAGCGAGAGCTTCAATAACGCCATGAACACTGCCATATATGAAGGTTCCGGCAAAAAGCTTCAGATAATTGCCCCATTCATTAACGTTCCAAAGAAGGAAGTCGTTCGCATAGGCCTTGAACTCAAGGTTCCATATGAGCTTACCTGGTCATGCTATGAAGGCGGTGACAAGCCATGCGGCAAATGCGCGACCTGTATAGACAGGAAGGCTGCATTTGAGGCAAACGGGGTGACTGACCCTCTCCTTAAATAAAATATGCCCAATGCTTTATTCATCAAGCATTCCGACAAAATTCTTAAGTATCTCCATCCCATCAGGGGTCATGATCGACTCCGGATGGAATTGTACTCCGTATACCGGATATTCCCTGTGCATGACAGCCATAACTTCATGGTCACTGGTCTCTGCAGTAACTTTGAGACAGTCCGGGAGTGAGGCTCCATCCACTGCAAGGGAATGATAGCGGGCTGCGGGTATTTCTTTCTTCATGCCTTTAAATACCGGGCATGAATTGTCAAGCCTGACAAGAGACTGCTTTCCATGCATAAGGTGCTTTGCGTGGACGATCTTTCCTCCGTAGGCCTCGCAGATAGCCTGCTCTCCCAGACACACCCCGAATATAGGGATGCGGCTGCCAAGCTTCTTTACGACATCCTCGCAGACGCCGGCATCAGAAGGCCTTCCCGGTCCGGGTGATATGATGATGCCTGAAGGATTAAGATCACTTATTTCCTCAGGCGTCATGGCATCATTCCTTATAACTCTGATATCCGTGGTTATAGAGCCCAGATATTGATATAGGTTATATGAGAAGCTGTCATAATTATCTATTAAAAGTATCATGGTACATCCTCCTCCAGAGCTGTGACTACGGCCTTGGCCTTATTGAGGCACTCCCTGTATTCATTCTCCGGAACACTGTCGGCAACTATACCCGCGCCGCTCCGGATAAAAACCTTGCCATTCTTCTTATAGGCGATCCGGATGGCTATGCAGGTATCAAGGTTCCCTGTAAAATCAATATATCCGATGGCCCCGCCGTAGATACCGCGTTTATTGTTCTCAAGGTCATTGATCAGCTGGCAGGCACGAAGCTTTGGAGCGCCTGAAAGGGTTCCTGCCGGCAGTATGGAATCAACGGCATCGAGAGCATCCAGGTCATCCCTGATCTCGCCTCTGACTGTTGAGCCTATGTGCATGACATGGGAGAAGCGCTCTATCTCATGGTATTTCTCAACCCTGACTGTACCGAATTTACTGAGGCGGCCGATGTCATTACGACCCAGGTCTACAAGCATATTGTGTTCTGCAAGCTCCTTTTCATCTGCAAGGAGCTCTTTTTCGACCTGTCTGTCCTCCTCCGGTGTCTTTCCGCGCGGGCGTGTGCCTGCAAGAGGAAATGTATGAAGGACCCCATCCTCAAGCTTTGCAAGCGTTTCAGGTGATGCCCCTGCAACCTCCACATCAGTTCCCGAGAAGTAGAACATGTAAGGTGATGGATTGAGCGCCCTCAAATTCCTGTAGCAATTAATGAGGCTGCCGGAATACTTTGCCTCCAGACGGTTGGAAAGGACTATCTGAAATATATCTCCTTCATAGATATACTTCTTTGCACGATCCACCATATCGCAATATTCCTTCTCACTGAAGAAGGGCTTTATCTCGCTCTCAAGCTTTCCCGGCTCATCTTCTATCTCCTCACCGTCTTTCAGGATATTTTCCATTCGAACCAGCGAGGCGCAGGCTTTATCATATTCCGCCAAAATATTCGTGAAACCAGCTGCAGTCTTATCATCTGAAGCATTTCCGGATGCTGCTGCAGCTGAAGACCTATCCGTATTTTCAGATGCTGCTTCAGCTGCAGCCCTGTCTGCATTGCCTGCCGTATCTGCAGCCCACTTATCACCGTTTCTTTCTGCAGTTTTTACTAAGCCCTCTATCCCTTTTTCCTCTTCGACCCTCATGTTTGCAATGAGTATTATCTTCTGCCTGTAATTATCGAAGCAGATTACCTTGTCAAAAAGCATGAGATCGACGTCATTGAAATGCTCGGTGTCCTCTGCATCGAGCCTGAGCGTAGGCTCTGCATATTGCATATAGTCATAGGAAAAGTAGCCTACAAGTCCGCCTGTAAATGACGGCAGATAACCTATCTTAGGCGATCTGTAGTCATTAAGAATATTCCTGATATAGGAGGCGGGCTTTTCAGTCTCAACATGAAAGGCCTTTCCTTCTGAAAGATACTCTATATCAAGCTTCCTCTTCCTGCATGATACAAGAAGCGAAGGATCATACCCCAGGAATGTATACCTGCCCCAGGTCTCCTGTTGATAGGCAGATTCAAGCATATATACGTGGTCGGAAACGTTCTTTAACTTCTTAAGAGCCGTGACCGGTGTTATAAAGTCAGAAAGTATCTCCCGGCTTACAGGAATAACCCTGCAGGCTCTGCCGAACTTCTTTTCTGAATCGATTATCTCTTTAACTTCTTCTAATGATGGTCTGATCATAATTACCTCCTGTGATAGCAATTATTTCCTGCGATAGTATCTGCTTCCTGTGACATCAATTAATTCCTGTGATATTAACTGCTTTCTGTGAAAGCAATATTCCCTATCCGATATCTTGACAGGCTGTTTTAATGTAAGGCAATCTTATCATTCCATTATTTATTGGACTCTGCTATTACATTCTCAAGGGTCTTAAGGGCAGAACCGTTGTCAATAAGCTCTGCTGCGAGATTAACGCCGTCCGCTGTAGTATCTGCCTTGCCGCCAATGTAAAGCGCTGCGCCTGCATTCATAAGAACTATATTTCTCTTTGTTCCTGTGATCTTCCCTGAGAGGATGCCCCTTGTGATATCAGCATTCTCCTCCGGCGTACCTCCTACTATTTCATCCTTGCTGCCGCGTGTTAAGCCGAAGTCCTCAGGCTTAATAACAGTTGTCCTGTAGTAGCCGTCTTTGATCTCGCAGACTGTTGTAGGTGCAGAAGCCGAGATCTCATCGAGCTTGTCCTGGCCATATACTACGAAGCCTCTCTTTACGCCGAGTGATGAGAGGACCTTTGCAACAGGCTCTACAAGGTACTCATCATATACGCCAAGTAAAAACATCTCCGGCTTTGCAGGGTTTGTAAGAGGCCCGAGAATATTAAATACTGTACGGAAACCAAGTTCTTTTCTGATAGGTCCCACGTACTTCATGGCTGCGTGATATTTCTGAGCGAAAAGGAAACAGAAATTAGTCTTATTAAGCATATCAAGAGCCTTATCAGGATCCATCTGGATGTTAACTCCAAGTGCTTCAAGACAGTCAGCAGTTCCGGAAAGTGATGAAGCTGCGCGGTTGCCGTGTTTTGCGACTTTGATTCCTGATGATGCTATCACCATTGCAGAGGTAGTTGATATATTGAATGAATGAGCTCCGTCTCCGCCGGTTCCTACGATCTCAAGGACTTCCATTCCGGGATGAGGAACAGGTGTAGCCAGGCTTCTCATAGCTTCTGCGCAGCCGGATATCTCATCGATAGTTTCAGCTTTAGCTGACTTTGTAGAAAGGCTTGCAAGAAATGCAGCATTTTGTGTAGGTGTGGTCTTGCCGCTCATGATCTCGAGCATTGTCTCCTTTGCCTCGTCATAGGTAAGGTCCTCTTTGTTTACGATCTTGATAATGGTTTCTTTAATCATTTTTTTGTCCTCCATGATAATTAAAATAAAACAACGTTGACATGCAGCTGCTGCATACGTTTCATGCTTATATCTGTGTGAAATTTAACAGATCAATATCTGAAGCCATTATGCAGCTTAAAAAGAATAGTATCTGCAAACTTATGAAGGTTTAGAAGGGACTTACCTGATCCAATAAAAAAGCCGCCCCTGACAAGTACCGCTAATGATACTTTTATCAAGGACGACTGTTCAATACTTATTGATACATTTGTCGTTTAAGCCACCTTGTTCCCGGTCAGCGCCGGAAATCTTTCCCAGGATACCAACATATCCCTGACTCATTACGGGAGTCAGCCGTCATCCAATACTCACGAAAATCGCTTTCCAGATGCCCTCAGCAGTCCATTTGCCATACCAGTGCTTCTGCCCGGATCTCAGCGCCCCAGGCTCTCTGTGTGATCTTAATATGTGTTATCTCTGCTTCAACGGTTTACATAGGCTATTCATTTGTTAGAAGTGATATTACTCCTATTATTTCCGGAATGCAAGTATTTTTTTTATTTTTTTTGATATTATCAATTTGTTTCCAAAATACTCGTATTTTTTTAAATTCTTTGATATTATCAATTTGTTTCCAAAATACTCGTATTTTTTATTTTTTTTGATCTAATCCGTTTTCCGTAAGGAAATTAATGGTATTCTCAAAGCTGTTATAGACCACAAAGCCCGCCATTACGTGACTCTTATCGTGTGATATAAGACTTGCACAGCCAACAATATATATGTCATCATTACCGTCGGAAGGCAGGAGAACGCTTGAAGGATCAAAATCTTCAAGGTCCTTCATATAAGCCTCCAGAAAGCCTTTTGATATATTACCATCATCAGATCTATAGGCCGCGCTTGTATCTGTTTCATAACCATCATCATAATGCGGATATTGGACTGCAAAAAGAAGGCCGGAATCCGTAAGCTTATCCTTATAGTCACTATCATAAGCATGGACAAAAAATGCCTCTTTGAATTCTTCAGTCTGCGTAAGCGGAATGAAATACTTCTTTACAGCATCCTGAGGCACATACAGGGCTCTGTACTTTGTCCTGCCATTTTTCATATGATAGATGAAAAGCAATGTATCATAATTCTGATCACCGGATACGTCCAATGACCCGGAAGACCTGCTCTTCATAAAATCTGTTCCGCTTTTGGCAAGCTTTACAATGGTATCCACATCTTTGATGTGCATAGTCTTCGAGATAAGCTTCCTTAATGCAGCATTACTATACTCTTTTCCATCTGTTTTAACATCTGTTGTGCTTGTCCCTATATAGAATACCGGTGTATAACCATACTTATATACAGCAGCTGACGAAATCTGATCAGCATCAGGGACCCAGTACTCATAAGTCTTTACAGCCTGTCTGCCGCAAAGGATGAGTACGATGCCGATGACAGCTATGGCCACGCTTCCCGGGATATTCCTTTTCCAGCTTCGGATATCAAGACCAAATATACATTCGAGTATGATCGAAACCATCAGGGTAAAGAGTCCGCTGAGAATTGCAGATACGGTAATGCTTCCAAAGTTTGCATAAAGGATCAGGAATGACAGGGCTGCTGCAAGAAGTCCTATCATGGCCTTTACCAGATGCCTGATCCAGCCGAACGTTACAGGGACACCTGCATTCTCATTCTTCCTGAAGTGATCAGCCGCGTAGGCAAGTCCTGTACATACTATGCCTGAGACAAATATTGCAAGCAATATCCATTTGCCCGGAGTCCGGTAAAGGGCAAGCATTGGCAGGGTAAAGCCCGGATAGTTCGGCAGCAGATCAGAAGCAGGAAAATCATAGAACACACTGGTCATGCCTGAGATCATCAGGGAAAGCAATGGCTCGTAAAGCATAAATACGAGTGATGCCAGGACGCTTATGAATGAAGTGCCGGTAACCAGAGCTGCTAATGAAAACATTGCGAAGAACGCAAAAAATATTATGCTCTCATAGATATCCATCTTGATGAGGCTTATAAAAAGATCTCCATTCATATACCCTCTTGCCGCGCAGAAAAGGCCTCCAAGAACAGATGTCAATACAAAGATCACTGCAAATGCTGCAATATTGGAAATAAAGATCCCGGCAAAGCGCGATCTTCTGCGGATCGGCTGGCTGTCAAAGAAATCTGTCTGCTTTTTCGAATGTACATAGGAAAATGATACGAAGGCAGATACAAAAGCAAAAACTATTGTCAGCACGTGCAGCAAAATATTTCTTATACTGAAAAGACTTTCTAAAATTTCTATTATTACTTCATGTATTTCACCACTCCCCCTGTCGTATGAGGCAATATGATTCATGATAGTCAGCATAGGAAACAGGATAAAAATATTGGCATAGACGATGAGCATGATAATGTAGATCGCCTTTTTACGGGACAAAAAGCTCTTTATGGAAAACCTGGCAGCGTAAGTTCTGCCGCTGTCTTTTGCGTCTTTCTTACCATTATCAGATGCTTTGCTATGATCTGCAGTATCATTATTCATACTGCTGCTCTGACCTTCAGCCTTTATTAAGCTTTCTTCAGTATTATCATTCTGAGATAAGTTTTCTGGTGTCATAGCCCTTCGCCTCCGTTTCTGTAATAAATATTTCTTCAAGTGTAAGCGGCAGCATTTCGAAAAACACCATATCTACGCTGTTAAATACGGTATCTACCTCACATTCAGTGCCGCGGACAACTATAGTATGCATACGGCCGCGCGATTCGTGGTTCACTACGTCAAGGAGCGATGATACTCTTCTGTAATCAGCCTCGTCCTTAAATACACATTGCAGCTTCTGTATGCCAAGCTTCATGTCTGCAAGATCCTGAGACAGTATCAGCCCGCCTGTATGTAAGAATCCTATGTGATCACAGATATCTTCAAGTTCCCTTAAATTATGCGATGAGATGACCGGAGTAAGCCCACGCTCATCCATCTCTCTTGCGAACAGGCTCTTCATGCCCTGGCGCATAACAGGATCCAGTCCGTCAAATACCTCGTCCAATAAAAGATATTTTGTATTGGTAGATAAACCTAAAAGCATTGCCAGCTGCCTCTTCATGCCTTTTGAGAACTCAGAAACGCGCCTCTTGGGATCGAGATTAAAAGCCTTTAAGAGTTCATTAAATTTATGCTTATCAAAATCCTTATATACCGATGAATAGTATGCTTCCATATCCTTTGGAGAAGCATTACCAAAGAAATAAGGGTCATCAGGTATAAAAGTAACTTTAGCCTTGGCTTCAGGATTATCGTAAACCGGCAGACCGTCTATTAGTATCTCTCCTCCGTCTGCCTTTAAGACTCCTGACGTCATCCTCAGCATGGTCGACTTGCCGGCTCCGTTTGTGCCTATGAGTCCAAAAACATTCCCTTCCTCTATATTCAGGGAAATGTCATTTACAGCTTTAACGATGCCGAAATTTTTGACCAGATTTTTTATTTCAATCATTTATCTCCACCTCCTGGTGAATATATATTAACTTGTTACAACCTTAAATCACTGCTTCCCGGCTGCCTCAGAAAGCACATCTTCCGGGTCGATCCCGACCTCCTCAGCTTCCCTGAGGACCTCTTTTATCTTCTCAACAAGCTCTTTCCTCTTCATATCTTTCACCTCCTTATTGTCTCTGACAAAGTTGCCGCGTCCCTTTACCGTATATATAAAGCCCTCCTTCTCAAGCTCCATATAGGCTCGTTGTACAGTGTTCGGATTTGTCGAAAGCTCTATAGCCATCTGTCTTACCGAGGGCAGCTGCTCATCGGGTTCAAGGACGCCCTTAAGTATCAATGTCTTGTATCGCTCTGCTATCTGTATGTAGATAGGTCTGCTGTCAAGGAAATCAATAAAATCCATGTTATCACTTCCTTTCTGTCTGTACTGTACTTACTGTATCAGGAACCAATGAGATCAGTACAGTTATTACTTTATGTTTGAACTGTACTTACTGTATCAGGAACCAATAAGATCAAATACAGTTATTACTTTCTGTTCGAACTGTACTTACTGTATCAGGAATCAATGAGATCAATACAGTTATTACTTTCTGTTTGTATGTACTTACTGTATCAGAGACCAATGAGATCAATACAGTTATTACTTTCTGTTTGTATGTACTTACTGTATCAGAGACCAATGAGATCAAATACAGTTATTACTTTCTGTTTGTATGTACTTACTGTATCAGAGACCAATGAGATCAAATACAGTTATTACTTTCTGTTCGAACTGTACTAATTATATTAGTACAGTTCAGATATGTCAATATGTTTTTTTATGAATCACCTGAAGAATTGTAAATTGACTATATGCTATGTATATGAAAGGCGATTTTCAGGCTAATCTATACATAGATATCCTGTATCTAAACTACAGCCGTGTATAGGTTTAAGGATATATTGGCTAACCTATACACACATATCCTGTATCTAAACTACAGCCGTGTATAGGTTTAAGGTTATACTGGCTAACCTATACACACATATTCTGTATCAGAGTTGCAATTGTGTATAGCTTCAAGGATATACCGGCTAACCTATACACACATATTCTGTATCTAAACTACAGCCGTGTATAGGTTTAAGGATATATCGGCTAACCTATACACACAAATCCTGTATCTAAACTACAGCCGTGTATAGGTTT
>JAZASR010000049.1:0-10923 GCA_036343175.1 Lachnospiraceae bacterium | reverse complement strand
GAGAAAGACCAAGATCATATGTACCATAGGACCTGCAAGTGCAAGTGAAGAGACGTTAGCTGAGCTTATAAAAGCCGGAATGAATGTTGCCAGGCTGAACTTTTCACATGGCACCCACGAGGAGCATAAGGAGAAGATAGAGCTTATAAAGAAGGTCAGGGAAGAGCTCCATATGCCTATAGCCATCATGCTCGATACAAAGGGACCGGAGTACAGGATAGGCACTTTCGAGAAGGGCAGTATAGAGCTCAAAGAGGGAGATGAGTTCACATTTACTACAGATGATATCCAGGGTAATGAACATATAGTATCAGTAAGCTACAAGGATCTGATGCAGAACCTCTCTGCCGGCGATAAGATCCTGGTAAATAACGGTCTCGTAGTATTTGAAGTAAAAAAGGTATCAGCGAAAGAGGCTCTTTGTACAGTTATCAACGGAGGAGTCCTTTCGGACCGCAAGAGCATGAACTTCCCCGGCAAGGTAATGAAGCAGGAGTTTTTAAGTGAGGCAGACAGGAATGATCTTCTCTTTGGCATAGAGAACGGGGTCGACTTTGTGGCAGCCTCATTCGTCTCCACAAAGGAAGATATACAGTCAATGCGCCATTTCCTTGACTGGAACGGCGGCAATGACATCGATATCATTGCAAAGATCGAGAACCGCTCCGGTGTCGATAACATAGAGAGCATCTGCGAGGTTGCAGATGGCATCATGGTTGCAAGAGGCGACCTTGGAGTCGAAATACCGGGCATAGAGGTGCCTTCAGTTCAGAAGTACCTTATCCAGAAGTGCCGCCTGCTCGGCAAACGCGTTATCACAGCAACAGAGATGCTCGAGTCCATGATCAAGAACCCGCGTCCTACAAGGGCTGAGATATCTGATGTTGCAAATGCTGTATACGATGGAACTTCTGCCGTAATGCTTTCAGGTGAGACTGCAGCGGGCAAATTCCCGGCAGAGGCGGTAAAGACTATGGCTGATACAGTAGAGTTTACAGAAAGCCGTATCCATTATGAAAAGAGGTTCCGCGGGACGGACTTCATCATAAGGAACAATCAGGACGCTGTCTCACATGCTACCTGTGCTATGGCGATCGACGTACATGCAAAGTGCATAATAGTTAATTCACTCACAGGACTTACAGCCCGTATGGTAAGCCGTTTCAGGTGTCCGGTCGACATACTTGGCATGACGACCGATGAGAAGGTCTGGAGGAAGATCAACTTAAGCTGGGGCGTTCTTCCGGTTCTTTGTGATAAGTATACTACCGTTGATGAAATGTTCGACAATGATATGAAAAAAGCTGAGGAGATACTTGACCTTAAGTCAGGGGACAACTGTGTCCTCACCGGCGGAATGATAGATGGCTCAGCCGGAAATACAAACCTCATCAAGGTGGAACAGGTGTGAATGCATCATATTGCCTGATATATATGAAAAAAAGATAGTTGACTGCCAGAGTTCAATTATCTTTTTTTGTCATGTTGAATGTGGATAAAATCCCCAAAACATGCTAGAATATCAATGTTTGAAAAAGTAATAAAAGCAGAAGAGGATACTTAAATGCGTAAAACTTTGCATATTTACAACACTTTGTCAAAGAAAGTAGAAGATTTCAAGGCCCATGATGACCCTATTGTAAGGATGTATACATGCGGCCCGACAGTATATCATTATGCCCATATAGGGAATCTTCGTTCATACATCATGGAAGATGTCCTTGAAAAAGCCCTTAACTACGATGATTATAAGGTTAAGCGTGTCATGAACATTACCGATGTCGGTCATCTGACTTCAGATGCCGATGAAGGTGAGGACAAGATGGTAAAAGGCGCTGAACGTGAGCATAAGACTGTAATGGAGATCGCTAAGTTCTATGAGAATGCTTTCTTCGATGACTGCAGAAAGCTCAATATAAAGAAGCCTGAAACTGTAGTTCCTGCTACAAGTATGGTGGATGAGTTCATCAGAGTCATTGGTGTCCTTATAGATAAAGGATATGCCTATAAGGCAGGCGGAAACATCTATTTTGATACCGCTAAGCTCGATAACTACTATGTTCTTTCCAATCAGAAGGAAAAGGAGCTCCTCGAGGGTGTCCGCGATGACGTAGAAGTTGATTCCAATAAGAAGAATAAGACTGATTTCGTTCTGTGGTTCACTAAATCAAAGTTCGAGAACCAGCAGCTAAAATGGGATAGTCCATGGGGCACAGGCTACCCTGGCTGGCATATCGAGTGCTCATGCATAAGCATGAAGAACCTGGGCGAGTATCTGGATATCCACTGCGGCGGTGTCGACAATATCTTCCCTCATCATACCAATGAGATCGCACAGAGTGAGGCATATCTTGGCCATAAGTGGTGCAATTACTGGTTCCATGTACAGCATCTGAATGACCAGACCGGAAAGATGAGCAAGTCAAAGGGTGATTTCCTTACTGTATCGGTTCTTGAAGAAAAGGGCTACAATCCCCTCTGCTACAGACTTTTTTGCCTGCAGTCACATTACAGAAAGCCTTTACTCTTTACATTTGATGCTCTTGATAACGTAAAGAATCAATACTCAAAGCTCCTTTCCCGCGTAGCGTCGCTTAATAAGGCCCAGGGCGGTATTGATCATGATCAGTTCAATGTTTATAAGAGCAGATTCCTTGATGCACTCATGAATGACCTTAATACATCTGATGCTCTTACAGTGCTTTATGATGTCCTGAAGAGCCCTTTGAATGATGCGACAAAGTATGCCCTTGTGGAGGATTTCGATAAGGTCCTTTCGCTTTCGCTTACTGCAGAGGATACACGTGCTCATTCACCGGCAGCGGAAAAGCAGGCTGACGATGATCTTAAGACATTTGTAGAAGAAAAGCTTAAGGAAAGGACAGATGCCCGCAAGGCCCGTGACTTTGCAAAGGCAGATGCCATCCGTGATGAGCTTGCGGCCCACGGTGTAACTATAAAGGATACCCGTGAGGGAACTACCTGGACACTGCAGTAAAGTGAGTGCCTGATAAAAACGATAATAAAAAAAGACCACCGGAGGGCTGCCGGTGGTCTTTTCTGACTCCCTTACATGAATGGGGTCTGTTTCCTCTTTTGAATCTTTAAGTGGGCAGCTTAAAGATCCATATATGCATCCTTAAATGAATTATGGCATAAGGAGCACAGGGGGTGAAAAATGCACACAATGTTAGTTCTTACTAACAAATAATATGTTAGCATACGATAACTGACTTGTTAAGCATAAATCTATAATCTTTTTGATATTTATTTTGATTGACAATAAAGGAGGATGGTACTATTATTTAAAAGTGTTATACATAGTTAACAAGCATAGACTATTGACGCGAGCTTCATTGCCTGATGATGCCCTGAACAGGTGTGCAGCAGTCGTTGATAGTCATTGCAGAATGAATGGAGGTAATTAATAAATGAAAGACATGTCTATTGAAAAGGTAAAGGCCAGAGAAATACTTGATTCCAGAGGGAATCCTACTGTTGAGGCAGAAGTTGTCCTCGCAGATGGCACCTGTGCACGCGGTACAGCACCAAGCGGTGCATCAACCGGAGAATTTGAGGCCCTCGAGCTCAGGGATGGTGACAAAGATCGTTATCTTGGAAAGGGTGTGACCAAGGCAGTAAATAATGTCAATACCATTATCGCAGATGCTGTCAGGGGCATCAACGCAGCTGATACCTATGCAGTGGACGCAGCGATGCTCGAGGCTGACGGAACACCTGATAAGTCTAATCTTGGCGCAAATGCAATACTTGCGGTATCCATTGCAGCTGCAAGAGCAGCGAGTGTATCACTCGGACTTCCGCTTTATAGATTCCTGGGTGGAGTTCAGGGAACAAGTCTTCCTGTGCCTATGATGAATATATTAAATGGCGGTGCTCATGCTGCAAATACCGTAGATACTCAGGAATTCATGATCATGCCTGTGGGAGCCCCTTCATTTAAAGAAGCTCTCAGATGGTGTTCTGAGGTGTTTCATGCACTTTCAAAGCTTTTAAAGAGCAGGGGACTTGCTACAAGTGTTGGAGATGAGGGTGGTTTCGCACCTGACCTGTCTACCGATGAGGAGACTATCGAGACTATTCTTCAGGCAGTTGAGGATGCCGGCTATAAGCCGGGCACAGATTTCATGATTGCCATGGATGCAGCTTCCAGTGAGTGGAAGTCAGAAAAGGGTAAGGGTTTCTATCATCAGCCGAAGTCAGGGCGCGACTTCACCACAGATGAGCTTATCGACCACTGGGAGAAGATCATTGACAAATATCCTATCATCTCTATCGAAGATGGTCTTGATGAGGAGGATTGGGAAGGATGGCAGAAGATGACAGCCCGTCTCGGAGGTAAGGTACAGCTTGTCGGCGATGATCTTTTCGTAACTAATACTAAGAGACTTAAGAAGGGCATCGAGCTTGGGGCTGCAAACTCTATCCTCATAAAGCTCAATCAGATCGGTTCAGTTTCAGAGACACTTGAGGCGATTAAGATGGCTCATAAGGCTGGATATACAGCTATCTCATCTCATAGATCAGGTGAGACAGCAGATACTACTATCGCTGATCTCGCAGTCGCCCTTAATACCTGTCAGATAAAGACAGGGGCTCCAAGCCGTTCTGAGCGTGTTGCCAAGTACAACCAGCTTCTGCGCATTGAAGAGAGTCTCGGCGCTTCAGCCGTATATCCGGGCATTTCAGCATTCAATGTAAAAAGATAATAATTAATAGCTTATCAGCTTGGTATTTATCGTCGAATGATATTTTCATACCGATACAGAATAATAAAAGGCCGCCTTAAAAGGCGGCCTTTTTCAGATCCTATAAGATCGTTTTAATATAAACAATTAAATCTTTTTATTCATAGAATCTGATATGTGCTATAATTAATGCATAAGGAGGATCCTGTATGAAAAAATTTATATCTGTATTACTTGCCATAAATCTCTTCTGCATTACGGCCGCAGGAGTATCATTGCCGATCACCGGTGTAAAGTCTCAAGCTGCGTCATCAGACACATTCGACAGCATGATGAATATATCAAATGAGTTCAGCATATCCGACAGTAAGAATCAGGTCTGCTCCCCGGCAAATATCTGGATGGCGCTTGCCATGCTTACGGATACAGCTGCCGGAGAAAGCTGCGATCAGCTCCTCGCGGTTCTTGGCAGCTCTGATAAGACAGCACTCAGGAAGAAAGAAAAGCAAATTTACAGGAAATATAATTATTCAAAGGCCTTCGATAACTATGGAAAGACGGTCAATGCCAGGAAAAATGCTGAGCTGATATGCAAGGTGAGAAATTCTCTTTGGCTGGATCAAAGCTATAATTTCAGGAAGAAGGCACTCACAAGGACTGGTAAAAGATTCCATGCAAAGACCGTGACAGGGGTACCCGGCTCAGAAAGTCTGAATACACAGTTTCAGAACTGGCTTAACAAGTCAACTAACGGCCTTCTTAAGAATCAGGTGAAAAATACAAAAATAGACCCGGAAAGCGTACTTACACTGGCGTCTGCAGTCTATTACAAGGCCCCGTGGTCTGATAGCTTTTCAGAACGCCAGACAAGAGATGATGCCTTTCATGGCAGCAGCGGTGACAGGTTTGTTCCTACCATGCATGACACCAGATACGCATATTATATGGATGGCCAGTCTTTCTCAGCGGCAGGACTTACGCTTAAGGATGGAAATATATGCTGGATCG
This sequence comes from Lachnospiraceae bacterium, assembly GCA_036343175.1. Classification (GTDB taxonomy): domain Bacteria; phylum Bacillota; class Clostridia; order Lachnospirales; family Lachnospiraceae; genus JAEEJA01. The sequence goes on along the minus strand of JAZASR010000049.1, from coordinate 5,206 downwards.
TGCTTCCTCATGATGGTAAAAAGCCTTCAGACATTTCAAAGGATAATGAATATTATCAGCTGCTGAAAAAGGGCGTAAAATACAGCAAACTCCAGGAAACAAGAGTTTCAATATCACTTCCGAAAATCGACGCAAGTACTTCGAAGGATCTGATCGGCGGACTGGTTTCTCTCGGCATAAAGGATGTCTTTGATAGCTCCAGGGCAGATTTCAGTCCGATATCAAACAGCAATGACCTATTTGTCAACAGCGTAAAGCATGCTGCACGCTTCAAGGCATATGAAAGCGGTGTTGAGGCTGCAGCCTTTACTGCTATCATCATGAATACAACATCTGCAAATATGGAAACTCCTGTACCTTTCATAGTGGACCATCCATTTCTCTTTGCGCTTACAGGCAGTGACAATTCAATACTGTTCAGCGGAACCATATGCGATCCTTGAAATTAACAGATATTTTATATTAGTCTGAAATCAATTAATCGAAAACACAGAATTTATCGAATTGAAAGCGCTTAAAAGGAGCTGAAGGCTATGCTTTTCAGAAAAAAATTGTATGATCTTACTTGCCTGGATTGGACATGAGGTACTTATGTGAATTTGCCCTTGACAAATCTGTCAGGGGCATTTAAAGTATATATGGTTAGCGATAGGCAACAAAGTAGATTACTAATGCTTGCCTTGATTCGTTACATTTCAATTGATTTGCAGCCGTATGTTAGCCTTCTATAACTGATGCTTTAGTCAGCTGTTATTAAGGCGTGAGCTAAAAGACCGCAGAAAGGAGTTCTATTGATGCCATTAACATTTGCAAATCCCGGTGAAAAGTACACCCTGCTTAAGATCAAGGGTAAGGAAGAAGAGAAGAACTTTTTGACAGGCCTTGGCTTTACTGAAGGTGTGGATATCGATGTGGTAAGCAGACTTGATAAGAGTCTCATTGTGAACGTGCGGGGAGCAAGAGTCGCACTGGGCACTGATATGGCTAAGAAGCTCATGGTGTCAGGTTCCTGACATTTGAGATATATTTTTTAAGGAAAGGAAGTAATGAACTTGAAAACTCTTAAAGAAGCTAAAGTAGGCGAGACCGTAAAGGTTAAGCGTCTTACAGGAGAGGGAGCCTTAAAGCGCCGTGTCATGGACATGGGTATCACGAAGGGAAGTGAGATCTTCGTCAGAAAAGTAGCACCATTAGGTGATCCTATGGAAGTCACAATAAGGGGCTATGAATTGACTCTAAGACGAAATGACCTCGATATTATCGAAGTCGAATAAAATTTTTTATACAGATGTTAGTGTATACTAACATATATTTTATACAATATATGTTATGCAAAGCTAACGTCAGACACTTATTATCTATTTGCTTATCTGCAAAAAATATAATTATGTAAATATAAATATTACCTGCAGATGAGCTTAAAGAAAGAACTTAAATTTTTCAGGAGGAGAATATGTCAACGCGAATTGCATTAGCAGGAAATCCGAACTGCGGCAAGACCACAATGTTCAATGCCCTCACCGGAGGACATCAATACGTCGGCAACTGGCCGGGCGTAACAGTAGAGAAGAAGGAAGCATACGCAAAGCACAACAAGGAAGTTATGATCACAGATCTCCCTGGTGTTTATTCACTTTCACCATATACACTTGAGGAAGTGGTAACCCGTGATTATCTGGTAAATGAGACTCCTGATGCGATCATTGACCTTGTTGATGCAACCAACATAGAGAGAAATCTGTATCTTACATCTCAGATCCTTGAGCTTGGCATTCCTGTGGTTATCGCCCTTAATATGATGGACATTGTCAAGAAAAACGGCGATGTCATTGATATCAATAAGCTTGAAAAAGACCTCGGAGTAAAGGTCGTTCCTACATCAGCACTAAGAAAAGAAGGACTGGATAAAGTAGTCGATGAAGCAGTAATGGCTGCTAAGAACAAAAATCTCCCTAAGCCGGTAAAGTTTTCAGATGATATTGAAACAGCATTAGAGAAGGCTGAAGGTGCTGTCTCATCTGCGGTTCCTGCAAATCTCTTAAGATGGTATGCAGTAAAGTTCCTGGAGAACGATGAGAAATATGTGGAAAATGCATCAAAGCTTGGAATCACTTCAGATATGCTCAAAGCAGTTGAAGATGCCCGCAAAGAGCTTGAAACTGCTGAAGATGATGATGCAGAGAGCGTCATCACAGATGCCAGATACAACGTGATTACTGAGATGGTAAGACGCGACGTAAAGAAGAAGAGTAATAAGCTCTCACTTTCAGATAAGATAGATAAGGTCGTAACAAACCGAATCTTAGGTCTTCCTATCTTCGTAGTCGTTATGTTCGTAATCTACTATATATCTGTAACATGGCTCGGTACTATAGTTACCGACTGGACCAATGATGTGTTCGTAGGAGAGTGGTGCCAGGGCGGTGCTGAAGCAGGTCTTACAGCACTCGGCGCAAGTCCGATACTCATCGACCTGATCGTAAACGGTATCATAGGCGGTATAGGTACAGTCCTTGGTTTCGCGCCTCAGATAGCACTTGTTATGTTTTTACTTTCTATCCTTGAAGACGTAGGATATATGGCAAGAGTTGCCTTTGTCATGGACCGTATCTTCAGAAAGTTCGGCCTTTCAGGAAAGTCATTCATTCCGCTTATGATCGGTTCAGGATGCGGTGTTCCTGGTATCATGTCCACAAAGACTATTGAGAATGATACAGACCGTCGTATCACTATTACAACTACGACCTTCGTACCTTGCGGCGCCAAGCTCCCTGTTATCGCTGTTATAGCAGGCGTGCTTACCAGGTCCAGCGGTGCCGTCACAACACTTATGTACTTCATCGGAGTTTTCTGTGTACTTATATCCGGTGTCATCTTAAAGAAGTTCAAGAAGCTTGCAGGAAAGCCGGCGCCATTCATCATGGAGCTTCCTGCCTACCATGTACCATCTGTCAAGAACGTTCTTATGCATACATGGGAAAGACTCAAGGGCTATCTTATCAAAGCCGGTACTATCATCTTTCTTTGCTGTGCAGTTATGTGGTTCCTTTCAAGCTACGGTATGGAAAACGGAGCATTCGGCCTTGTAGAAGACAGTGCAAATTCACTTCTCGGAGTTATCGGTACAGCTTTAGCCTTCCTCTTCATCCCGCTTGGATTCGGAAGCTGGCAGGCAGTTTCAGCAACACTCTCAGGCTTCGTTGCAAAGGAGTCTCTTGTATCTACAATAGCTATCCTTGTAACAGGCGAGGAAACAGATGAAGCAACAGATGCCCTTGTAGCTGCATTCGGAAATGCTTTCCCTGCTGAGGTACAGGGTTCACTTTTAGGTCTTGCAGCATTCTGTTTCCTCCTCTTCAATCTTCTTGATTCTCCTTGTCTTGCAGCAGTCTCAACACTTGTCCGTGAGATGCAGTCAGGCAAATGGACTGCATTCGCGCTTATCTATCAGAACTTATTCGCATATGTTGTAACACTTGCCGTATTCCAGATCGGAAAGCTTATCATCACCGGTACATTTACAGCAGGAACAGTATTTGGTATCTTAGGCGCCATTGCGATCCTTGTTCTCTTCTTCAGACCTGATCCATATAAGAACTCAGGCATAGAAGCCAAGAGATCTGTTGCAGCCTGAAATACGACCTGATGATGCGGAGGCGGTACCTGCTATGACAATGAGTACAGATGATGTAATAAGCCTGTTAAAGAACAATGGCTACAGGATCACTAAACAGAGAAAGGTAATAGTTGATGTGATCATGAATTCTAAATTCAATAACAGCAAGGATATTTATTTCAATGTCCGAAGCGTTGATGACTCTATAGGGCTGGCGACTGTCTATCGCATGATAAATCTTCTTGAAGATCTGAATGTTATCAAGAAGATAGACATGATATCATTGTAAACACATTTAAAGTGTATTTTCCGGCATGAGCTGTCAGATCCGGCTTATGCCGGTTATCGTATTTTTTATATCGACTTGTAATAAGGACCGGCAAATGATAATATAAGAAAACAGGAGGAAACCATAATGATCAATGTCATATTAATTGTGATCCTTGCGGCTATTGCTTTTTTATGCATCAGATACATATATAAGACCCATAAAAGCGGAAACTGCGTTGGATGTAGTCTTGACTGCGGTGAAAATTGCACACATTATGGTGAGAAGCTTAATCTTTCAGATAAGCCAAGGCTTTCAGATCTGTTCAGGTAAAGCTCCAATGAATCCAGTATTAATATAAGGAGGCATCATCAGAATTGAGTACATCTACACACGATATCCATGAAAAAGCTCTGTATGAGTCCGGTGAGGATTATCTCGAAACCATTCTGATACTCCAGAAAGAAAAAGGTTCAGTACGGTCAGTCGATATAGCTCGTGAGCTCAACTATTCAAGACCAAGCGTCAGCCGTGCCATGGGTGTGCTTGAGAAGAGCGGTTTCATCATAAAGAAAGAGGATAATGAGATCGTCCTTACAAAAGAGGGATTGGCCCGTGCAAAGGGCATATATGAGAGACACATATATCTTACAAAGTTCCTTTCTATGACTGCCGGGGTAAGCAGCCATCTGGCTGAAAAGGACGCCTGCAGGATAGAACATATCTTAAGTCCCGGGACCTTTATCGGTATCAAGAATTATGTAAAAGCTCATGAAAAAGAAGCAGGAAAAAGTGAATAATTATAATGATCAATTAATGTCATATCATTAGCAAGTCTTTCATCTATAGATCTGCCGGATCAAAGTACTTAAGGGCGCCTGAGGGTGCCCTTTATTTTTTCTTAAAATCCTTATTGAGAAATGTTCTCATTTACCTGTATTGAAATTTATATATACAAGAAATTATAATTATATATCGCAAGGAAAATACTGTGGCAATATTCCGACCATTATTGCTGATCATATATATGCGCTGTATTTTTCCGGAATGATTTGAAAGTGAGGTAAATATTATGAACTGGTCAAAATTTGGATTAATTGCAGGAGGCTTTCTTATAGGTACATTAGGCCTTGATATATTGAAGAGTGATGACGCAAAGAAGTGCTATACGCATGTAACATTATTTATTAAAGAAGTGTGATGTTAAGAAGGTAACTGTTCATGAGCGCACTGCCGCGGCAATCATTGAGTATGATCCTGACAGGATCTCACGTAAGTGCCTTATCGACAGTCTCCTTGCTCTCCATACCGATGACCCGGAG
>JAZASR010000048.1:0-11123 GCA_036343175.1 Lachnospiraceae bacterium | reverse complement strand
CATAATAAGTACCTCCTTGATTTGGTTCATTTTGTTTTATTTCTCTTGACGGTTATATAATAGCATGTCAGAACCATTCTGTTAAATCGTATGATTTCATTGATATGAATTCCATATTGGAATGGATATGAGGATGTGAAAAGATGAGAAGATTACGCTTTGTAGTGATCGGGTCCGGATGGCGTTCTCTGTTTTACTGGAGAATAGCCAAAAGCTATCCGCAGAGATTTTCGTTTCTCTCCATGGTGGTGAGGACAGATGAGAAAGAGAAATTCATGCGGGAGCAGTATCATATCCCGGTAACGATGAATCCAGACGAAGCCAAAGCGATGCAGCCGGATTTTGTTGTTGTGGCTGTGAATAAGGCATCGATCAGCGAGATTTCTCTTTCCTGGGCAAGAGCTGGTTTTCCGGTGCTTTGCGAAACACCAGTCGGCATCACGATGGACAACCTGTTAGCCATTTGGAAAGGCGTGCATGCTGAAGGGCTGCGAATCGTTTGTGCTGAGCAGTACAGCTTCTATCCTTCCATCAGAACAATGCTTACAGCATGTGACGAGGGGCTGATCGGTGAAATCGATTCCATATATATTTCAAGAGCGCATGGTTATCACGGAATAAGTCTCATCCGAAAATTTCTGAATACAGGTTTCCAACACGTAAGGATCAGTGCAGAGACGGCCAGAGATTTGGTTCGTATTACAGGATCAAGAAATGGATTTGTGGCAGATGGAGAGATCAAAGAAAAGCTTCGCACTGCCGCGCACTTTACATTTGAGAATGGCAAGTCTGCTTTGTATGATTTCGAGAGCGAACAGTATCATTCGCTGATCCGGGGTAATTACATTATCGTTCGTGGCACAGAGGGCGAAATCTTCAATGATACGGTACACTACATGCAGGGTAATGCGTGCATGACGAAGACATTGGCACCGGAGGAACCGGGGTGGCTTAAGGATGTGGTGCAGTGCTCTGTCTTCACAGAGCCGGATGAGGATGAGCTTGCGATATCTGTGCTTCTTGACGGTATGGAAGAATATATCGAAAGTGGGAGGTTTGTCTACCCAATAGAAGATGCACTGGAGGATGCATATTTTAGCATCCTGATGGAGCAGGCGGCGAAAACAGGATCGGTCGTAGAATCTGAAAATATGCCATGGAAGGAGTGAACGATGACAAAGAACATATATCTTGCCGGAGGATGTTTCTGGGGAACGGAGAAAACGTTCAAGCTGCTCAGCGGAGTTACAGACACAACGGTCGGTTATGCGAACGGACATTCGGAGAATCCGACGTATAAAGAAGTATGTACTGATACCACCGGCCACCGAGAGACTGTGAAGGTAACCTATAATCCGGATAAGATCACACTAGATCAGATACTCACGGTCTATTTCATGATCATTGATCCGACGGTACGGAATCGGCAGGGTGCGGATGTCGGCACGCAATATCAGACCGGGGTATATTATGATGATCCCGAGGACCTTCCGGCAATAGAAAATCGTTTCAAGGATGAAAGACAGAAGAATGCGGCATTCTTTGTAGAGCTGTGCCCGCTTTCCTGTTTTTATCCTGCCGAAGAATATCATCAGGATTATCTTGATAAGAATCCGACCGGCTACTGTCATGTATCAGTTGGTGAGTTTCATAAGATTAAAGAGCTTAACGAGGTATGGAATTCATAGGAACCAACGGCAATGCTTTTCAAGTAGAACAATCAGAAAACAATAAAGAATCAGGAAAGCTTTTCCAAATACTTTACGGGAACTGTTTTTGTCTGCCAGACATCGTTCTCTGAGAGAAGGAACTGGAAACCATCTTTATACATCTGCCCCGAGAGAACACGATAGACAATCGGTTTTCCATGACGTTTTCCTACAGTAATCGCAGTTTCTACATCTTTTGACAGATGAACATAAAGCCTCTCCTTCGGGATGAGGCCTTCTTTGTCTATAGATGACACGTATTTTTCTCCGGTGCCGTGATAGAGGTATTCTGGCGGTTCTTTCTCTGGCATTTCGACATCTACGGGTATGGAATGACCCTGCAATGCGCGAATCTTAGAATGATCTTCGTTGAAGGCATAGCGGTGCTTGTTGTTCGTATTTACAATTTCTTCCAGTTCTTCTCTGGAAAAATCTCTTGTCTTTTTAATGCCGGCGATTAGTTCATCGACGTCTGCCCAGCCGTGTTGATCAAGTTTGATACCGATCTCTTCCGGATGATGCCTGAGGATGAGAGAAATGAATTTCCCGTCATTGACCAGCTTTTTCTGATGATTGTTTGTATCCATAGTGATTTTCTCCGATAACCTGTTCATAATAATCTGAATTCAGCTTCTATGCTTATTCTAGCAGATTTAGATATCTCCATTAAAGCAAAATATGTTCATCTTATGATGAAATAAACACTGCATTAATTTCATAAATAATGTATAATAGTGACATCTATATGTAGCGATGATGAATTTCATTTTGACTTGAGGTGACGTGCACGATGTACATATTAGACGATCTGGAGAAAACAAGAGGTAAAAAATATTCTGTAGCAGTCATGTCCTGGACCACAGCAACCGGGAAGGTTATACCGCTCCGGATAAAATATCGAACAGAAGATGACGATGTAGCAGAAAGCGGAAAGATCGAGATTCTGACACAGAAACAAACTCTGTACAATGGAATCCAGTTCTGTTTCTATGAATGCAAGGCACTGATCGGGGAGAGTGTCCGGGAGTTCCGTCTGCTCTATTTTCCAAAGAACTATGAATGGAAGCTTGTAGTGTGAATTAGACTCTCTGGTTTTGCAATAGATTTTGTCTTTTCTTTACAGACTGGAAACATTGCTCTGTTATAGTGAATCCATGGAGGAAAAAGGATATGGATGCAATGCAGTGTCTTTCGGGGATTCTTCTAATCTTTACATCTGTTCTTATACCCATTCATTTGATTTTCAGCCTGAAGAAGAATCTGATTCGGCGGGTTGAGACCAATGCTACATGTATGAAATGTGATTCTCAATCGTCCGATCTCTATAACGTAGCGATGGAATATTACGTTGATGGACGACAGATTATTTCAGAGAAAATTCTTGTGAATGTTGAGGTTCCAATGTTTCTGAAAGCCGGTCGGGAGGCAATGGTTTATGTGAATCCGGAAAGACCACGAGAATTCTTATTCAGTCCGAAACGAGATATGACCGGAATCATCACAGGTCTTTTGCTTGGAATAATAGGTCTTTCTATGATACTTCCAACGGGACTTACACTTGTAAAAACAGGCCTTGGTGCTTAATCAATTTCTTTATTCTTATTTATATCGCTGAAATGTTTACGCATCTAAGAAGATGATAAGCTTGTGTATGCACTATGATATACTTAAAACCATGAAGTTTTACATAAAAATTACACATTTGATTTTCCGATTTTACATAACCTCCGTAAACTAAGACAAGTGAGTTTACGGAGGTTCTTTTTTGAAGATCGAGATTAAAAATATATGCAAAAGATTTGGAACAGGCTTTGATATCGAGAACCTGAACATGAGTATCGATAATGGCGAATTTGTTTCGTTCCTCGGACCATCAGGATGCGGCAAGACCACGATTCTTCGTATGATTGGAGGATTGGAACATCCGGATCAGGGCGAGATATGGTTCGATGATCAATGCATGTTTTCCAGGGATAAAAAGATAGATGTTCCGCCAGAGAGGAGACACCTTGGCTATGTATTCCAGGACTTTGCTCTCTGGCCGCATATGACAGTCTTTGAAAATATAGCGTATCCATTAAGAGCAAGACATGAAACAAAGGACCTTGAAAATAAAATACTGATTGCTCTGAAGGAAGTCCATCTGGAGGGCTTTGAAAAGAGATATCCCGGGCAGCTTTCCGGCGGTCAGCAGCAGAGAGTCGCCTTTGCAAGAGCTCTTGTTGCGGAGCCAAAATGCATCCTGTTTGATGAACCGCTGTCAGCATTGGACGCACTTCTTCGTGAGAATATGCGGCGGGAGATCAAGCGGATTACAGCAGCGATGGGAACGACAAGTATTTTCGTCACACATGATCAGACAGAAGCGATGAGTATGAGTGACAGAATCTATGTACTCAATAATGGCGCCGTGGAGCAGCATGGAACGCCTGAAGAAATTTATCAAAAACCGAAAACAGTTTTTACGGCAAATTTCATTGGCAAATCTGACTGGATTGATGATAAGACGATGGTTCGTCCGGAGAGCGTTTCGTTGACAGCCTTCGATGATGCACAAGAATACCAGATAAACATTACCGGGCAAAATTACATTGGAAACAGATATGAGCTTCTTGCAGGGCATGATGGGAAGGAATGGGTCCTTTATTCAGATGAGAAGATGCCGCGCGGGGAAACATCTGTTTACATAAAGAAAAGCAAAGTAACAGTAGTTGGATGAAGCCATATGGCGATGGGAGGAGAAATGAAAAGAATCGGAATGTTGGCAACTGTGATGGCATGCACTTTAGGTCTTATAGCCTGTGGCAGTTCATCTCAGACAACGACAACAGCTGCACCGGAAACAACCAAGGTTGCTGAAACAACAGCGCAGGAAACAACGAAGGCTGCTTCCAAGGAGGAAACGACTGCAGCAGAAACCACAGCAGCTGCATCAGATCAGAAGCTTAGCGGTAGTGTGACTGTGTATATGCCAAGTCCGTCAGGACTTAATGAAAAGTATATCGAAGGGTTTGAGAAGAAGACCGGTGTGAAGGTCGAGCTTTTCGAAGGAACGACCGGTGAGATTCTTGCTCGTCTCGAAACAGAGAAGGATAATCCGGTAGCGGATGTCATCGTACTTGCTTCCTGGTCGGATGGTCTTGCATATAAAGAAGCAAATGATCTTTATGCATTCACAGATGCGGAGAATGCTGACAAGCTGTATCCGGACTGGAAAGATGCCGATAATAAACTTTTCGGTACAAGTGCATCCGCAGTCGGTGTCATTTACAATACGACAATCGTTCCGGAGCTTAATGCTGACTGGAAGGATCTCGGTGTTGACGAGTATAAGGATCTTCTTGCTATTGCAGATCCGCAAAAATCCGGTTCCTGCAAGGATTTCCTTGCCGGCTATATGTATTCCACAAAGGAAGACTGGAGTGCGTTTGATGCTATGGCGAAGGAGGGCATGACCGTTCCAGGCGCTAACAAGGCAGCGCTTGAAGCTGTCACTACTGGCGAAAAGGGTATCCTCGTAGCCGGTGTAGATTACAATGCTTATAAGAACATCGATAAGGGTGAACCACTTAAGATTTATTATCCTGCATCCGGTACGGTCATCAATCCAAGACCTGCAATGATCCTTGGCTCCAGCAAGAATCTTGATAATGCAAAGGCATTTGTCAATTATCTCATGAGTGATGAAGCTCAGCAGATGGTTGCTGATGCTTATCTTCTTCCTGGCCGTCAGGATATCAAGTGCGACAAGCGTACAAATGTTTCAGATATTCCGACACTTGATACCGATTGGGATTGGATGAAGGAGCACGCGGATGACATCGCTGCACACCTGAACGAGATCTGCAAATAATCAACCTGATTAATAAATAAGAGAACCAGAATGAATAGAAACTTTTTGACCAAAGGATGGAATGCAGTTCTGCTTCTTATACTTGCCTTCTTGATCATCATTCCGGTTTGCACGGTATTTTCAGAGGCGGCCTTCGTGGATGGCCGCCTCTCTTTGCATAATGCATGGGAGACGCTGGCAAATCCGGATAACCTTGTCACCATAGGAAATTCACTGCTCCTTGGATTTCTTGTGGTTATAACATCAACAATCATAGCGACGCCACTTGCGTTTATCCTTGCGAGAACAAGATATCGGAACATGAAGTGGCTTGATATCATTTTTATGATACCGTTCATGACACCGCCGTATATTTCTTCTATGGGATGGATTCTGTTTATGCAGAAGAGAGGCCTCATGCAGCAGCTCTTTCCAGGACTCAGCTTCCTGACGGATCGATTCTTTACACTAGGTGGCCTTACGCTTGTCATGAGCCTGCATGTTTTCCCTTTTATGACGACAATGTTGAAGAACGCAATCCTTAATATCAACGGGAGTCTTGAGGAGAGCGGTGAAGTGTTCGGCGGAAGCTGGTTCTATCGGCTCAGAAAAATAACCCTTCCTCTTCTCACAGGAAACTATGCAATCGGCATGCTTCTTGTATTTGTAAAGACTCTGTCCGAGTATGGTACACCAGCAACTCTTGGAAAGCGTATCGGATTTTATGTATTTACGACAGATATTCACAGATATGCCACAACTGCGCCGATCAGCTTTGCAAAGGCCTCCAGTCTTTCTTCAGCACTTGTCGTGATCTGCCTTCTGATGTGGCTTCTGCAGAATCATATCACTGCGACACATACCTATAAGCTGGTAGGAGGAAAAGGAAAGAAAGCAGCAAAGGTAACACAAAATCCCTGGATCAATATACTAAGTACGGTTTATCTTGTTCTTCTGATTGCCATCGCAATTGGCGTTCCATATTTTTCTGTTATTATGACATCGCTGATCAAGCTTCGAGGATATGGATTACAGGCAGGTAATTTCACTTTTGGTCACTATATTGAACTTTTTACGGAGAGTGATAAAGGAATAAGAGCGCTGCTCACGAGCTTTCTTCTGGCAGTCGGGTCTGCAACAATCGCAAGCATCATCGGAACGATCGTGGTTGTAAGCATTCAGAAGGCCAGAAAGGCTGGAAAGGTTATAGAAGGGACTGCTCTATTTCCAGAGATGATTCCGAACATTGTTCTAGTCATCGGTATGATGATTTTCTGGAACAAGATATATAAAGTGATACCTATTTATAATACGCTGTTCTTTATGGTGCTGGTCTATACGGTTATGTTTCTGCCTTATTCTGTACAGTATGTATCATCATCCATGATGCAGATCAGCGGAAACCTTGTTACTGCGGGACAGGTAGCCGGTGGCAGCCGGATGATGAATTTCCAGAGAATCACACTGCCGCTTGTTATGAAGGGCATTCTCAGCGGATGGATGATGATTTTTATTATATCCTTCCGTGAACTTGTTGCGTCTAGCCTTATCTCTCCGCCGGATGTTCTGACTGTTTCCACGTTTATCGTTAGAGAATTTGAACAGGGCAGTGTATCTGTCGGCATGGCGATGGCTGTAATCTGTGTATTTGTTTCGACAGGTTCGCTGATTGCGTTAAATCAGTTTATTGGAAAGGAAAAAGAATGAAGAAAAGATATTTCACCTTGATTAAAATTATCTGCTTACTGCTTATCATTAATGCTTTTTCATTTAAATCCCAGGCAAAAGAGAATATTATTCCAAACTACGAAGTGAAATTTCTGTTGGATTCAGATTGTGTTTAAATTCAGATCACCTATTAAAGAAGGAGTACAGAAATACTTTTTCGACAGGAAAAGATTATAAAACAATTGGTGTATTATACATGGATACAGAAGATAGAGATTTTGATATTCAAGGGTGGACAAATAGAATTCGTACAGAAGATGATTCGAAAGATTTTGAACTAACATATAAAAAGAGATATCCAATAACGGATGGCGATATAGTGTCGGCTCTAAATCTGGCAAATGATGAAGGGTTTGATATAGGTGATACAAATTATGAAGCTCAGGTTGATTGGGGCTATTCCAAGATGATTCTTAGTCTCTCTTGTAAAAAGAAAGCTTCTGATAAAGGATATGACAATCTTGAACTCCCTAAGAAGTCAGATGCTAGGAAAATATTAGAGAAGGATATGCCTGGCAAAGAAAATCGGTGGTTATATGAAAATTGGGGATCAGATATGATAGAAGATGGGGAGAAGGTTGGACCTGTCTATTACAATAAATATTCTGGGATTTATTGCGGTAAACACATCGTGATTGAAATTTGGCCAATAGAAGATCAAGTTACTAATGCTACGGAATATATTACAGAGGCATCTTTCAAAACGGATACTTATGAAGAGGCTGATATGTTTAGGAATACTATCAATGATGCCTTAGATCAAGAAGGAATACTCATTCATGAGGATTCTTTAAAAACTCAAAAAATGGTGGATGCATATCTTGCACAGTAAAAAATGTTACTTGGATCAAGACAGAGCGACCCTTTACTTGTAATGTTCTGCGGCATTGTGGAACCATTTCTCCATTTCTCTTGTCAGGAAAGCGGGTTTTAGAATTTTGGCGGTGGCGCCGAGGCGGCGAAAGTAGAAGATGGCCTGGGTGGAGGTGCATTCAAATTCGTAGGTGTGGCCGTCAGGACGGATCTTCTTTACATGCGGGCGGAGGTGCATCTGAGAGGCGAACTGTTTCAGGCCTTCGTCAGTGAATTCTACAACAATATTTGAGATGCGGTCGCCAAGGAACTGGGCACCGCTTTTAGAGACAGCGAGAGCTGTCTTTTTCTTTTCTTCGTCGGTGAATGCACCGGAGATGCCGGGCTTCTCGAGAACCTTTTCGATTCTGGAGAGACGAAAGGTATAGATCCGGTTGTTCATCTTGCCGTTTTCAGTATCGATCAGGCGCGAGATGATATAGTTATGGGTGGATAGAGAATCCGTTGTGATTTCGAAAACACGCATCAAATATTTCTTCCCGAAGGTATGGAATATATAAACGGCCGTTTCGGTCTGCATGGCGGTTTCAAGTGTGTGAACAACTTTCGTGCAGTAGATTCGTTCACGATCGACGAAGGGCAGACGGGTGAATTCTTCTACTAGTGCTTCTACATAGGCTTTGATGCCTTTCTTGTAATAACGCTCTTCGTGTCTAGTCGGATCCTGTGTCAGGAGGAAGATATTGTCATTGGAGACACGAAAGAGGAAGGACTCCGGTGTATCCTTGTATTTCGGCAAACTGCTGATCAATGACTGTTCTTCAGCAATGGTTAACTTTTCAATGATGCCATTTTCATCAAAATCACGGACTTCTTTAGAAGCATTATGGCTTTTCGAGCTTTCCTGAGTACCATTCTTTTTATTTTGATTTTGCCCAATGTTTTCTTCAGATCCTAGAGCTTTCTTTAGTCGCGCAGCATATTTTGATACCTGCACGGAGATGGAAGCATTGGCAATCGGAGCGTAGTAAGCAATGATCCGGTTCACGAGGGTTGCCATGCCGAGGCCAAAGTCCGCTTCGTCTTCGCAAAGTGTGTTCATCGCGAGGTAAGTGATGGTGATCCGTAACTTGTTTTCTGAATTGATTTCCTTGAAAAGTGACATTTGGGAGCCTCATATTCTTTTGATAGGAACAATTTTCGTTTATGTAATCGCAAAATAAAACCAAATATATCTCTAAATTATAATCAAAATGGTAACAAAAATAAATGATATCGGTTCCTATTATTTTACCTTTCATCCGTCTATCATATAAACTGTAAAGAGCAGAAGGCTTTAGCCTTAAATGACTGGCAAGAGTTTAGTTAGTGCCTTTGAGAAAAAGTATTAGAAAGCAGAAATGCGTAGCAGATACGTTGGAGCTTGATGCATTGGACTAAGGAACTATATGAGATAAGAAGCGGAGGCAGAACGATGCAGGTAATTAACGGAAAGTATAATTCAGCAGAGATATTTACAGACAATATAGAGGATACCTGCAGGGAACAGGTTAAGACGCTTCCTGATCAGGAGGCGTTTCAGGATGCGAAAATCCGGATCATGTCGTATTGCCATGCCGGTGCCGGCTGCGTGATCGGGTTTACGGCAGATCTAGGCGATAAGGTTATTCCAAATGTGGTCGGTGTTGATATCGGCTGCGGAATGTATACAGTAATGCTTGGAAAGGTAGATATTGATTTTAAACGTTTCGACGATGTGGTGCGAAACTTCGTGCCTTACGGACGAAATGTACATCCTGGCAGGCTGGAGCATTTCCCGGATATTCAGACGATGAAATGCTATCGGCAGCTTCGGGACACGCGAAAGCTCGAGCGGTCACTTGGAACACTTGGCGGCGGCAATCACTTTATTGAGCTTGATAAAGATGAGGACGGAAACATTTACCTTGTGATCCATTCCGGAAGCCGGAACCTCGGGAAGCAGGTTGCGGAGTATTATCAGGAGCTGGCCATCAAGCTTCACACCGGATGGGATGAGCTCTTTAAGGAGGAGCAGAGGATCATCACAGAGTATAAAGCGGCTGGCAGGAGGGCAGAGATCCAGGGTGTTCTTAAGGAGCTTCACCGGGAGTTTAAGGCGAAGGCTTCAGATGTGCCGCATGAGCTCTGTTATCTTACCGGAGAGTATACGAAGGATTATCTCCACGACATGAAGATCTGCCAGGATTTCGCAGACAGAAACCGGAAACTTATGGCGGAGATCATTCTCGAGAACTATGGGCTTAAGGCATTGGACTCGTTTACAACGGTACACAATTACATCGATCATGACAGTAACATCATTCGGAAGGGTGCTGTCTCTGCGAAGCAGGATGAGCCGATTCTTATTCCCATTAACATGCGGGATGGATCGCTTATGTGTATTGGAAAGGGGAATCCGGACTGGAATTATTCGGCACCGCATGGAGCCGGCCGGGTGTATTCCCGGAAGGATGCCAAGGAGAAGATACGGTTCGAGGATTATCAGCGGACCATGCAGGAGGCAGGAATCTACTCGACTTCTGTGAAGCCGGAGACGATTGATGAGAGTCCGATGGCATACAAAGGGATGGAGGAAATCGTCGCGAATATTGAGCCGACAGCGAAGATCGTGAAGGTGATCAAGCCGGTATATAATTTTAAGGCGGATAACTAATGGATGTTAATGATTTTTAGTTTAGTTGGTAGCACGTTGTAGCCGAACGAGGAAATCAGATTGTGTGAAATTTGTAAGGAGGGCATGAAAATGAAGCTTGCAGAAGCATTACAGAGACGGACAGATCTTGTGAGAAAGTTGGATGATTTAAAGGAGCGCATCCGAAACAACGCACTGGTGCAGGATGGTGAGCAGCCGGTTGAGAATCCGAAGGCTTTGCTTAAGGAATATGACGATTCAGTTGCGGAGCTTGGAGATTTGATTTCGAAGATTAATCTTACGAACTGCAGAACCGTGCGAAATGGACGGACGCTTACGGAGATCATTGCGCGGAAGGATGTGCTTG
>JAZASR010000047.1:0-11572 GCA_036343175.1 Lachnospiraceae bacterium | reverse complement strand
GATGGCATCACCATGGGTCAGGTAACGTCTGCGATCGTTACTCCGGAGCAGCTTACACAGATGGCTCAGGAAGCTTCAGAGACTTCATCCGGCTCTGATGCATCATCTTCAGAAAGCTCATCGTCGGCATCTTCAGAAAGCTCATCGTCGGCATCTTCAGAAAGCAGTTCTTCATCGGCATCTTCAGAAAGCTCTTCGTCATCATCTTCAGAGACCGGGAACTGATGCAGGAAAAGGATACTTCATCTTAAAAGCAGTGAGCTTTTAGGCAGCTTAAAAAGTTTTTTTAATACCGGCAGATAAGCATACCGGAAAAGAGAATAAAGAGATCTGTTTCTAAGATTATAGAAACTTAATATTTTTAGGATTCAAAGATGAACCTGTTCATGTTATTTATGGCAGGTTCATCTTAGGTTTTACAGGAAGTCCTTTAAGGACGTAATTTTACAGGCTTAAAGCCCACAGGGAGATAATTATGAGCAGGGTACGCAGAATTTACGTGGAAAAGAAGAAAGATTTTGCAGTTCATGCAAATGAACTCAGGGAAGAGATAGCAAGATATCTTGGAATCGTACGTGTGAACGATGTTAAGGTGTTTGCCAGATATGATATAGAGCATCTTGATGATAATACTTATCAGGAAGCTGTAAATACTGTATTTGCTGAACCACCGGTCGATAACTATTATGAAACAAGACTTCCGGTCGGAGATGATGAGAGAGTATTTTCTGTAGAATATCTTCCGGGACAGTTCGATCAGAGAGCAGATTCGGCAGAACAGTGCGTCCAGCTGCTTAATGAGAAGAGCAGGCCTGTCATCAGATCTGCCCAGACTTACGTTATCAGCGGCAATATTTCAGATGAGGAGTTCGAAAAAATAAAGGAATATTGCGTAAACCCGGTTGATTCCAGGATCACTGATGAGAGCATACCAGAGACTCTTGGTCAGGATTATGAGGAACCTGAAGATGTTATCGTCATGACAGGTTTTATAAGCTCTGATGATGAAAGCCTTAAAAAGCTCTATGATTCATTGAATCTTGCCATGACATTCAAGGATTTTAAGTTTATCCAGAATTATTTCAGAAATGATGAGCATCGTGATCCGACAATTACAGAGATCAGAGTCCTTGATACATATTGGTCAGACCATTGTCGTCATACAACATACCAGACAGAGCTTAAGAATATCACTTTCTCTGAAGGTTTCGGCATTCTCCCTGTTAAGAAGACATATGAGCGGTATTTAAGCGATCATAAGGAAATGTATAAGGGAAGAACTGACAAGTACGTATCCCTTATGGATATAGCTCTCCTTGCCATGAAGAAATTAAAGACTATGGGCAAGCTCGATGATCAGGAGGAGTCCGATGAGATCAATGCCTGCTCAATAGTTGTTCCTGTTGAAATAGATGGGAAAACAGAGGAGTGGCTCGTATTCTTTAAGAATGAGACTCATAACCACCCTACAGAGATAGAGCCTTTCGGCGGTGCTGCAACGTGTCTGGGAGGCGCCATAAGAGATCCTCTTTCAGGCCGCGGATATGTATATCAGGCCATGAGAGTCACAGGCGCTGCAGACCCTACAGTTTCCATGAAGGAAACACTTAAGGGCAAGCTTCCTCAGAGAAAGATCGTCACCGGCGCTGCAAAGGGTTATTCATCGTATGGCAATCAGATAGGTCTTGCAACAGGTCTTGTTCATGAAATATATCATCCTGATTATGTTGCAAAGAGGATGGAGATCGGCGCAGTTATGGGCGCCGCTCCAAGAAAGAGCGTTATCCGCCTTAATTCAGACCCGGGAGACAAGATCATACTCCTCGGCGGTCGTACAGGCCGTGACGGTATCGGCGGCGCTACAGGTTCATCAAAGGCTCATACAACAAAGTCCATAGATGTATGCGGCGCTGAGGTCCAGAAGGGAAATGCCCCTACAGAGCGTAAGATCCAGAGGCTTTTCAAGCGTCCGGAAGTAAGCTCTATTATAAAGAAGTGCAATGACTTCGGTGCAGGCGGTGTTTCTGTTGCTATCGGTGAGCTTGCGGATGGGCTTCATGTAGATCTGGACAAGGTGCCTAAGAAGTATGAAGGCCTTGACGGTACAGAGCTTGCCATATCAGAGTCTCAGGAAAGAATGGCAGTCGTCGTATCTCCTGAGAATGTTGATAGGATGCTTGAGTATGCTCATGAAGAAAATCTTGAGGCAGTTGTTGTTGCAGAGGTAGTTAAGGAAAAAAGACTTGTACTCTATTGGAGAGGAAAGGATATAGTTAATATCAGCCGTGAGTTTATGAATACCAACGGCGCTCATCAGGAGACTGACGTAGTTGTTAAAGCTCCCGGCAATGTAAATGAATTCTTTATTGACAGTCCTAAAGAACCGGACATCAAGAGAAGATGGCTTGACTGTCTCAATGACCTTAATGTCGCATCCCAGAGGGGCTTATCAGAGATGTTCGATGCCTCGATCGGAGATGGAACAGTCTTTATGCCTTTCGGCGGAAAGTATCAGCTTACACCTATTCAGACAATGGTGGCCAAGCTTCCTACAGGAACACATAAGTGTGAAACAGTCACCATGATGTCATATGGTCTTGATCCATATCTTATGAAGGTCAGCCCATACCATGGAGCGATCTACTCTGTACTTGTGTCCATCGCAAAGATCGTTGCGGCAGGCGGTGATTATCATAAGATCAGATTCACATTCCAGGAATACTTCAAGCGTATGACAGAGGACCCGGAACGCTGGTCAGATCCGTTTTCAGCTATGCTCGGCGCTTACGAGGCCCAGATGGAGTTCGGCCTTCCGTCAATAGGCGGCAAGGATTCCATGTCAGGTACATTTAATGATATAGATGTACCTCCTACACTATGCTCATTTGCCGTCGACACAGCAAAGCAGGATGATGTTATATCCAATGAGTTCAAAAAACCGGGCAACAGGATAGTTGTATTTCGTATCAGACGTGATGAATATTCTATTCCTGATTATAAATATGCCATGAAGCTCTATGATGAGATCCATGACATGATCCAGAGGAAAATAATAGTCTCAGCTTATGCTATTGAGCTTGGCGGCATATGTGAAGCGGTATCAAAGATGGCATTCGGCAATAAGCTCGGAGTCGTGCTTCGTGATGACCTTATGACAGATGAGCTCTTCATGAAAGATTATGGTTCGATAATAGCTGAGATCGATGCAGATTCATTTGATAAGATAAGCGCTGAGTATTCACTTATCGGCCAGATCACAGAGCAGCCGATATTTGTTGCAGGAGCCATCAAGATCTCCATGGATGAGGCATTGACAAGCTGGACAAAGAAGCTTGAGAGCGTATATCCTACCAGGTCAGGCGTCATGAATACCCCTCTTGAGAATGTACTTCACGATGAGAAGAACATATACGTATGCAAACACAAAACTGCGCGTCCAAAGGTATTTATTCCTGTATTCCCTGGCACAAACTGTGAATATGATACCGGAAAGTCATTTGAGCTTGCCGGAGCTGATACGGATACAATAGTATTCAGGAACATGAGCGAGTCAGACATAGTTTCTTCCGTAGATGCATATGTAAATGCAATAAACGGATCACAGATCATCATGTTCTCAGGCGGCTTCTCAGCAGGTGATGAGCCGGACGGTTCTGCCAAGTTCATCTCTTCAGTATTCCGCAATCCTAAGATAATGGATGCGGTCCATGAGCTTCTCGATAAACGTGACGGCCTTATTCTCGGTATCTGCAATGGTTTCCAGGCTCTTATCAAGCTCGGACTTGTACCGGAAGGACATATCTCCCCTGTTACTGCCGGATCGCCTACGCTTACGACCAATTCAATAGGCCGCCATGTTTCAAGGTGCATATATTCAGAAGTGGTTTCCAACAAGAGCCCATGGCTTATGGAGGCAGAGCTCGGCAAAGCTTATGCTATCCCTGCTTCTCACGGTGAAGGCAGATTCGTAGCTCCCGAGGAGGTCATTGACAGGCTCTTCGCAAATGGTCAGGTAGCAACGCGATATGCTGATCTTTCCGGTAAGCCGACCATGGATGAATTCTATAATGTTAACGGATCATATGCAGCCATAGAGGGCATCACAAGTCCTGACGGACGTGTTCTTGGCAAGATGTGCCACTCGGAGCGTATCGGGGATCACATCAACATGAACATCTACGGTGAGCAGGATCAGAAGATCTTCGCATCGGGTGTGAAGTACTTCCAGTAACTTAAAGGACCGGGAATCTTCTAAAAGGTATACTTTTTCATTTTTCTCTCTCCTACGGTTTGCGGGAATGAGCTTTAAGCAATACTGTTTAGTTGCCTTACTCGTGAAATTCTATTAGCTGTTGTAAAACGATAATTTAGGAGGTTTAAGCTTTTTGTATCATCAGCCTCAGTCATTTAAAAGCCCTTACCTGACCACAAAGTGCTATTAAAAATCATGAAAGGCTGATGATTACAGGAAACTTATAAAATTTGATAAGATATGGTTTATCACGTATGAAAGGATCGATCATTATGAGAAGGATCATTAATAAGTGCCTGAGTGTGGCGCTTGCGGCTTTAATGACATTTACACTTGCTCCGGTACTTGCCGGAAATGCAGATGCACTTGCTGAAACGACATCTGAAGAGTCCGACGTAGCTTTAGAAGCTGACGATTCATATGACAGGTATCTGGCACTGGGCGCCGACTTAAAAGCTGATCAGAAGACAAAGGTATTATCGCTTCTGGGTGTTGATGAGAACAGGCTTTCCGATTATAAGACAGTGACTGTTACCAATGATGAGGAACATAAGTATCTGGATGATTATCTTTCAGCGTCTATTATCGGGAGCCGCGCGCTTTCTTCCGTAAAGATCATAAAGACAAAGGAAGGTGAAGGCATAACGGTAGTTACAAGGAATATAAACTACTGCACGGAAGGCATGTATCAGAATGCACTGATAACAGCGGGAATAAAGGATGCCGATATTACTGTCGCAGGTCCATTTGAAATATCCGGTACTTCGGCTCTTATCGGAGTTATGAAGGCTTATTCTGAAATGACAGGTAAAGAGATAAGTCAGGATACTATAGATGCAGCTACTGATGAACTTGTAACTACTGCTGAAGTGGCTGATGCGGTAGGAGATACGGAAAAGGTCGAGCAGCTTGTTGCCGCGGCCAAACAGAAAGTCTTTGAGGACCAGCTTTCCACAAAGCCTGACATTAAGAATGCAGTCGAGTCTTCTGCCAGATCTCTTGGAGTCGATCTTACAGATGATCAGGTAAATGACATTACTGACATGATGATGAAGGTAAAGGATCAGAAGGTTGATGTGAATGCTTTAAAAGAGCAGGCAGAGAATATATATAATTCTTTGAAGGCTAACGGGATCGATCTTTCAGATGTTGACACGAAAGGACTCTCAGAAAAGGTAGGAAATTTCTTCTCAAATATCTTCAATGCTATCAAAGATTTCTTTACCGGGCTGTTCGGTTGAAATATACCGGTCTCTATACAGAAGCACTTTTTTTATTTTTATTATCATACAGTATAAAACAGAGGTGACATGCCTCTGTTTTTTTCTTTATCAATTGCACTTTTTTTCTCTTAATGCTAAAATATTGATAATTATATGAACGTGATCATAAAAAAGCTGGAACTTCAGCATTATTGAAAGGAGGCAGTTTATGAGTATTTTTTTTGATGCTCTTGCATCGCTCCTTACTGCTGCACTTGTAATAGGAGGCGTGAGCCCTGTACAGGCTGCATCGCTTGCTGATCCCGACAGTAAGACATGCGCAGTGGTTCAAGACATAAGTCTGTCTGATAATATATCATATGCTGATAATGGATCTTCATCAGATATTTCATATCCTGCCGGTAATATAACGGATGCCTCATCCGATGCTTCTTCACTTACTCAGGAAGAAGTAATGAAGCAGCTGCATGAGATGATCGTCAGCGGCTTTAAGAACCACGATCAGGATGTTGATATCTCCGGGCTTAAGCTTGAATATAATACTGAAAACAGCGCTCTATTACAAAAGGTATATTCACAGGTAAGATACAGCGAACCTGAACTTTATTATATTGGAAAAAGTGTAAGCTTTGAATATATATCAGGCCAGGGTGGCAGCATGTATTCTAAAATAAAGCTGTCTTATTCTGATTACCCATATAATGATGTAAAGTTTAAAAATGCAATATCAACGATAGAATCACAGATCGATACCGATTGGTCCGATGTCAGAAAAGCTCTTTTTGTTCATGATTATCTGATCACGCATACAGAATATTCCAGTGATACCGATGACTCATCAGTTTATACTGCCTACGGCTGCCTTGTTAATGGAAATGCGGTATGTGAAGGTTATTCCCTTGCTTATAAGCTTATATTGAATGATGTGGGCGTTAAATGCGACACCATTACAAGCGATGAAAATGGTCATGAATGGAATATGGTCACTATTGATGGCAATAATTATTATGTAGATATTACAAATGATGATCCGATAAATTGCAATATGTACTATTGCAGTCATGATAATTTCATGCTGAGCCGCTCAGCATTTCAGAAACAGGAGAACCATAATTACAGCAAGAAGGACTGGATCGATTCTGCCGGTCAGAATGTTTATGAGAAGAAAACCGACGCATCATATGAAAATGCCTTCTGGAAAGATTGTAATTCAAAAATCATATCTATCGGGGATAAGGCAGCTTATGTCGATAATATTCATGAAACTGATCCTTATCATGTATATCTGTATGACTTTTCCAGCAATACCACTATGGCGGCTTTTGAGAATACTGACGATTACTGGGAGGTAGCAGGAAATAAGTCAAGATATTATGTTGGAAATTTTGTGAAGCTTGAAACTGATGGCAGGTATTTTTATTTTAATTCGTCAAATGGCGCATACAGGCTTGCTCCTGATGGGACATATAATGCTGTTGCCTTATACAGCGATGAAGCCCTGGGCGGCCGTAATATATATGGTCTTCAATATCTGAATAAGACCCTGTACCTTTATGCAGCACCTGATTATACAAATAATACTGAAAATGCGGTATTTATAAAAGTAACCCTTGATAATGATGAGTCAGATGGAGAGGGCTCTGCATCTGATGAGACAGGCGAAAAGAAGGATACTTCTTCTGATAAAGAAGACACCGGCTCATCAGTCGATAAAGAGGACACAGGCACATCCGCTGACAAAGAGAGTACCGGTACTTCCACAGACAAAGAAAATACTGGCACATCAGCCGGCAAAGAAGGCACGGGTACTTCTGCTGATAAAGAAAGCACAGATACAACTTCCGGCAAGGCTTCAGAAAGTAAAGACCCTGCCTCAGAGATCGCAGACGCTGATACATCGGGCACAGTAAAGACTACGGTTAACGATGATGATCCGGATGTTTCAGATTCAGATCCGGATGATACCGATAGTTCTGACATATACGATGATATCGAGGATGCGGACTCCGGTGATGTATTTTCGGTCAACAATGCCTTATATACTCTTGATCAGATATATTATGATGAAGATGGGAATATCAATACAGGAACTGTTATTTTTACCGGTCTTGAAGAAAGCCGCCGCAAGGTGGTCATTCCAGATTATGTGAATATCAGCGGAACCCGTTTTAAGGTGACATCTATCGATAATGGCGCTTTTAAGTATGACAGCAAACTTTTTCAGGTAAAGATCGGCAATAATGTAAAAAGTATCGGAAGCAATGCTTTTTCTGGCTGTAAGAACCTTTCAAGAGTCATAATAGGCTCCGGATTGAGGACTGTTGGTTCAGGAGCATTTGCCGGTGACAGTAAGCTTAAACTTATTAAGATCAGCTCAAGGTCCTTAAAAAAGATAAATAAAAATTCATTGAGGAATGTAAAAAATAATTGCAGAATTTATGTCCCTCGTTCCAGATATTCTTACTATTACCGGATATTCAGAAAGTCCGGGTATAAGGGAAATATAAGGAAATACTGATTTCTGCAGTATCTGAGCTCTAAATATTATTTATAAGGAATTGTTATGAAAGACGGAGAAGATCTTTTAAATGACATGAAACAAAGACCCCCTCTTATAAAAAGCTTTAAATATGCATTTGAAGGCATCTTTAACTGTATAAGGGCTGAGCGGAACATTAAGATCCACATCACAGCAGCCATGCTTGTCACCATAGCGGGAGCTGTACTTCATATTTCAAAGACTGAGTGGCTTATATGCCTCCTGCTTTTTGGTCTTATAATAGGACTTGAACTCATGAATACAGCTGTTGAGGCAGTTGTGGATCTTGCGGCAGACGGGAAATGGTACAGTCTGGCCAAGAAAGCCAAGGATACGGCTGCAGGCTCTGTACTTATAGCCTCCATATTTGCGGCGATCATAGGATTGATAATATTCCTGCCAAAGGTAATATCCTTTGTTAGAGTATTATTGATATAAATAGTATGGTCTGAAAAATTGGCCGGACAAAGTTTTTTAATGCACGGAAGAGGAAATCCGATGCAGAAAGGAGAATTATTATGGAAAAGTTAACAGATGGTATAAAAAAGCTTCTGCTTGCCGGAGTCGGAGCAGTAGCAGTCACAGCAGACAAGGGATCAGAAATATTTGATCAGCTTGTGGAAAAGGGTGAGCTTACCGTTGAACAGGGAAAAGAGCTCAATCAGGAGCTTAAGCACTCCGTAAAGGAAAATGCCGAGCAGGGACGCACTAAGGTAAATGATGTCTTGAATAAGACTATCTACAAGGACCAGGCAGGAGTTAACAAAGTAAGTTCCATTATTTCCGGAATGTCCCAGGAGCAGCTTGATAAGGTAAAGGAAGAGATCAGGAAAGCTGAGGATGATCTTATCAGAAAGGCAGCTGAGAAGGAGGATTTTGAAGAGGATAACGTTGATGAAGAGGATAACGTTAATGAAGATGAAGCCTCTGACAGTCCTGCAGAAGACGAAGACACTGATGGTGTTTCTGATGATGGCGATGGAAATATCAGGGTAGATTGACGAAAAAAGTTATCAGGGAGCCTGCATGTCAGAAAATGAAAAGTTTGATCCTGCTGATCTTAACAGTACCGGAGATCGTGATGTTAATTATGAGAGCACAAGCATTTCGGGTACCGACAACAGATCGAGATTTAAGGAGATCAGGGAAGTACTCCATAAATATAAGGTCATAACGCGCGGAGTAAGTCCTAAAAAGCTCAGGATGATACTCGAAGACCTTGGTCCGGCTTATGTAAAGCTTGGTCAGATCATGTCACTTCACAGTGATATCCTTCCGAAAAGGTATTGCGATGAACTGTTAAAACTTAATACATATGTAAGACCGATGCCATTTTCCGATGTGTGCGATGTACTTAATAATTCCTACAGGGGAGACTGGCGGGAAATATTTCAGGAGATCGATGAAACTCCGATAGGTTCTGCTTCTATCGCTCAGGTCCATAAGGCTAAGCTTAAGGACAAAAGCCCGGTAGTCATCAAGATAGAGCGCAAGGGTATATATGATACCATGGCCCGTGACATAAGACTTCTTCATAAGGCTGTAAAACTTCTGCCTCCCGTGCCTAATCTTAAGAATCTGGTAGACCTTGATATGGTACTCGATGAGATGTGGACTGTTGCCCAGCAGGAGATGGACTTCCTTAAGGAAGCCTCCAATATGGAAGAGTTTGAGCGGCTCAATGCAGATATCCGCTATATTTATGTTCCAAGGCTCTATAGAGAATATACGACATCTAGAGTCCTTGTCATGGAGTACATAGATGGCGTAAGGATCGATCAGGTCGATGAATTGCGGGATAAAGGCTATTCTCCGGATGAGATAGGCAGAAAGTTCGTTAATAACTTCATTAAGCAGGTTATGGATGACGGTTTCTTCCATGCTGATCCTCATCCCGGAAATGTCATGATACGCGATGGAAAGATAGTATGGCTTGATATGGGCATGATGGGAAGACTTAGTGAACGTGACCGCCGAATCATGATGAAGGCGGTGCGGGCAATAGGGATGCATGACGTATCAGGAGTAACAGACGCAGTTCTTGAGCTTGGAGATTTCTGGAGAAAACCGGACCGCGATCAATTAAATGATGATATCAGAGATTTCCTGGATACATATGGCTCTGCGTCTATGGGTGACCTGGATATCGGAGAGACTTTATCTGAACTCCTTGAGATCATGAAAAAGAACTTTGTGGGGATCCCCCATGGCATGACGATGCTCGTACGCGGTCTCTCACATATGGAGGGTGTGCTTGCGAACATCAGTCCTGATATAAACATGATGGAAATAGCAGCAAGACGTGTATCAGAAGAATGGCTGTCTGATGTCAACTGGAAAGAAGAGATAAAAAAGGGAGCGCGGAAAGCATATCTTTCCATTAACAGGGGTATTGAGATACCTGTACTCCTGTCAGATGCCCTGAAGGACTTTTCACGGGGCAGGAGCCACTTAAAGCTTGAGCTTGAACCTACGCATGATCTTAATGAACTTGTGCATTATGCGATCAGAAATCTGATGATAGGCTTCTGCATCACAGCTTTGCTTATAAGCTCGTCAATACTTTGTATGACAGATATGAAGCCTAAGATCATGGGCATCCCTGTGCTCGGCTTCTTTGGATATCTTGTGGCTGCTATAGCTGTACTGCTTATACTTATGCGGTATCTGCTGAGAAAGATCCGTGAATATAGGAAACGCAGGAATAAAAAGAAGATTAACAGGAGGAAATAAATATGAAGTCTATACTCATAAAAGATACAACACGTGAGGAACGCATCAGAATAGTGCAGAGATCACTTTCCTTCTGCGGACATGAATGCAATTTCTGCAATGGATGCGACAATCTTGGCGGAGGTTCTATTGACAGCTTTTATCAGCCATACATTGATGGTGAAAAGGAGATCTCAGAGCTTAATATGGAATATCATGCGCCGATGGTGCACTAAGTATACTTTTCTGGCTTTTCTCCCCTACGGTTTGCGAGAATGAGTTGTAAGCAATACTGTTTGGTCACAAACGAATGGTGTAAACACCATTCGTTGGAAATTGCCTGCGATATTTGCCACGTGTGGGTTGCAAATATCGGCAATTTCCGGTTGTATTATTTTCTAATCGAAAACCAATATTTAGGGAATGTAGGTTTTAAGTAAAAAAACTTTAAGCTCAGTCTTATAAGATCATCAGCCTCACTAACTAAAAAAGCACTTTGATGGTCAGGAAAATGCTTCTGGACTATCCGCAACGCCGCTTCTTTGCGAAGACGACCGAAAGGAAAGTCTGAGGTTAGAAGCGTTGCGTGAGGACCTAAGCGCAAGCGCGTCCAGAAGCATTTCCTGATCACAAAGTGCTATTAGGAAATAAAAAGGCTGATGATACAAGAATCTGCTTTTCAGAGCATGCAGGTTTGAGTGAGGGAACTTTAAGCACCAGTGCGTAATGTGGCGAGTGAGATGAAATTCACCACATGAAGTCATCCTTCCATGCACGAAGAAAACGCTTGTCTGAACACCTGCTGCATTTAGTGTCGTAATATCTTAGAAAATCACCAGCAGGTGT
>JAZASR010000046.1:0-12234 GCA_036343175.1 Lachnospiraceae bacterium | reverse complement strand
CAGCAGAACTTTCAAATGTAGAGAGAACCGCAGATAAGAAGTCCTTCATCGAAATGGACAAGAAGCACACCGGTGAGTCCGTAATCGTAAGCCTTCCAAAGCAGCTTTATTGATTGATTCCACCAAGATATAGATTTTCCCAGGCACATCGAATCCCCCTCGACGTGCTTTTTCTTTTGCCTTAACTGCAGATTCAGACATCAACGTAACCATTACCGGCAGATTTCAGTTTCCTTAGTGCATCCTCTACTCTCCGGATCGCTTCTCGTACCTGCTTCTTCGCACCGTCAATCTTTGACTGCACCAGAAAATCCGCAATGAATCCATCGAAAAAGAAATCTGCAAATGTCAGGAAGTCTCCGACATCGATATTCAGGTTCTCAAGTCCCGATACATCATCAAGTTCGTTTGTGAAGTCTCTTAGATCTGTCTTCGCATCCTCAAGGCACTGCGAGGCATCATTCATCTTCTTGTGCTTCATAAAACCGGACAGCATATTCCCGCCGAAGAGATCAACAAGTCCCCAGTTGGCTGCGCTGTCGAGCATTTTCTGTGCACTCTTTAACGACCGGAGTGCACGCTCACCGGCATCAATCGCTTCATTGATTTCCTTTTGTCTGTCATAATCCATAAAAAATCCCTTTACTGCTTCATGAGCTCCGTGGACCCGACGCCTAAGAGCCCCGCAAGTCTTGTCATATCAAGGAAACTGATCGCGCGCTGTCCATCAATGATCTCCTGAAGCATCTGCTCTGACATCCTGACGCGTAACGCTAGAGTCGATACGGTAAAGCCCTTCTTTTCCATCGCCGCCATCAGCTTCTCACCATCAACAAAAATATCATCCATTACTGTAACCATCCTTAAAATGAATTTAAGAACATTATACTCACATCCATGCGAAAAATCTGTGAAGTCATATGCTTCATCCTATATATTTTACATTACATGAAGGCATTGGTATTTAGAATAGAATTTCGTTCTATAAATGATTTTGCTGTCCGATCTGCTTCTTTTAGAATAACTTTTGCTTCTCCGATATCCCGTCCATCATACGAAAGACCATAGAGATACTCCCAGACCAGAAAATCCCCGACCTCTATAATGTCTCCATCGAAGAAGCCTTCCCTCGATGGACATTTTCATCCGTCGCACCGTCAAAATACGGAAGGCTAAGATGCACGATCTGGTTTTTTGTATTCCTGATGATATTCCGGACAACTTTCCTGCTGAGTTCCCGTTCCTCTGCTATGTTCTGGATTGACTTCCCTGACTCGATAAAATCCATAAGAATAGCCATCTGTTCATTTTTCGATTCAAGATGTGCAATGACAATACCGAATTCCTTTGACATCGTGCGATACAGAGTGATCCTCTCATGCATAAATTCAATGTCATCTGCGTCCGAGAAGAATTCATGTAAAGGCCACTCGGAATCAAGAAAGGTCTCCAGTTCCATCTCCATCAAAGCCCTCTGCATCGTCGGATCTCTCTGATTGGACGTCTGTACTCTGACATCGCTTACCTGACGCATTGATTCCGATTTTCGAAGGGCGTCAAGTTCAAGCATAAGATAATGCCGATAACCGTTCATCACCGATTCCCAGCACGACTTCATATCAAGAATCAGACGGATCCGCTCCTCCGGCTGCGCTGCTGAATAGGTGTCGATAATTCCTAAATTTCTCTTCATTTTTGCACTCCTCCATCCATGCCAACAGATACCAAACAGCGTTGTTTTTATCGCAGGACTATTGTATCGGAAAATCAATCCCTTTGATGTGCGGATCCTGCACATCCAATGTGCTTATTAAAAAAGCAGCGGAACGATTATTAATCCTCCGCTGCTTCTGATTTGGTTTAAGTTTTCTAGTCATAGTTTTTTAGTTATTTCGATCATATTGATGTTCATCTGTTGCCGTATCGTTCTGATACAACTAGCAAAATACTACTCCTCTTCCGCACGGTAGATTAAGATCATCAGTGCTTTGAAAAGATCTATAATCGCATATTTCAGTGCAATATCCTCCATGGATGAAAACATGTCATGGATTTCCGGGCAGATATTGTTCTCTACAAAGACCTTCTCCATATAATGCGGATGGATCAGGATATCATTCGGTGTGACGCCAAGCTCACGTGCAAGATCCAATGCAATGTTGCCAGGAATGAACTGCTCACCACTCTCGTACCTTATGATAACAAATCTCGTGACATTGATACGATCAGCGAGCTCCTGCTGTGACATTCCTCTTGACTCACGAATATACTTAAGGTTCTCTCCCATTGGGGAAACCTCATATGTTAATGCATTCATAATGCCATCCTCTCTGAAAAATCGGGGCCGTTCCTTCGGTACCCTTTCCGATAATTTCCGTATTCCAAATATACTTAGAGGATGTATCCGGTTGGCAGCCGGAGAGATGAATGCCACTGCAAAGATCCTGCTCAATCCGAAACAGATGTATATATATGAACGGTGGGCAAATAAATATTCGTGCTAAGCAAATGCTATCAATCCATAGAATTCTCTCTTTCCGAAGAGTTAATAGAAAATCACTGCGGTTCTTCTGACATAGAATTCACCTCCCATCTAGCTAAGAATTATCTAGGATTTCCTTATCTCTAGTAGACCGTTCTTCAGATGTCTAGACCATTCGCATCAGGATAATCCTCTAGATGCGTATCAAAGCAATATGCTGATTGGTCTAGGCAATTACTTTACGGTCTGCTAGACTTCTTGTCTAATAAATTTATGACTAATGTGCCTTATTCGAATTATGATCTGTGTGTATAATTATTTCCATTGAACTACGTACATTTTTTCAAAATAATATTGGTCATTTGGCGAAAGCTCTCCATAGAAATCTCGGACATTTCTAAGGAATTCCCCACCATTGTCATGAAGAATGAATTTATGATCCTCTTTGGTGTTATATGCTTTGCCTTGTTTTGTTCCAAATAAAAGATAATCTGTAGAAATCCCGAATTCATCGTGAACATCGGCTATAAATTGAACGCTAAATTGACCTTCCCCTCGTTCTAATCGTCCAACATACTCTCCTGAGTAATTTATCCTTGCCCCAAACTCTTCCTGTGTCAAATCCATCCCCTCACGACTTTCGCGGAGACGTTTTCCAAACTCTTCATAATTGATTGTGTTCGGATGCTTGCGCATGAACCCATCAACCTCCTAATACAGTAGATACCTTTCTTTAATTATAGAAATTGATGTTTTCACTTCCCATGCACTATATGGTAGGAATTATTCGGAAATATGACCTACTAGGTTGTATTTTGTTATTTTTCTTACGCTTTAGTCCATACATATATTGCTAACGTCATGACCAGTATCCACTCATTACGTTTTATCAGTAAATAACTTTTCTGAATATTTTCATTTTTCGTATTATTAAATTCTGCTTGAAGGAAATTATAAACTCATCTATAATCATTATATATCATATTATATATTATTTATAATGATTCATTGAGGTTTGATATGTTATACGATTATTTAGTTTCACATTATAAAAAAGGGGAACCTATCTTTATAGAGGATATTCACATTGAAGGCATGAATCGCCCTAATTTCTGTCAGCAGTTGAAAACATTGACCGATAATGGAAAACTAAAAAGATATGAAAAAGGTATTTATTACCTTCCAAAAGAGACTCTGCTTAAAGCCGCTTCCGGTCCTAGTTCTGAAACAATTGCCAAATATAAATATATCTCTAGAAATGGAATAACCAATGGTTTTTTTTCAGGCAGCACCTTTGCAAATGAACTTGGCATTTCTCTCCAGGTTCCTTCAAAAAAGGAAATTGTCAGCAACAATATTGCCGCCATTGTTAGAGAGATAGCTATTGGCAAGCAGAATTTCATTGTTCGAAAAACAAATATTCCAATCAACGCAGATAATGTTCATACGCTTCAGCTTCTTGAGCTTCTAAAAAATCTTGATGCTTATATAGATGGCAATTATGAAGACGCAAAAGCAAAGATATATGATTATATTCTTCGAAACCAAATTGGGAAAAGCGATATCGATCGATATATTCGAAGCTTTCCGGATAAAACATTCCGTTTTTACTATGAAATGAGGATTGACGATGTACTTACATGAAAATAAAGATATGTTTACTGAGATGATTGAGGCAGTTAACATCGAAACCGGTATTGCTCAATCTATAATAGAAAAAGATTACTATGTAACTATGATCCTTCGGCTTTTATCTATAAAGTGCCCCAATGTTGTTTTTAAGGGAGGAACATCCTTATCCAAATGCTACCACATAATAAACCGTTTTTCTGAGGATATAGATATAACCTTCCCTGAACATATCGGCGAATCTCGAAGAAAGAAATTAAAATATAACATCTTGAAGCCTATCAGCGAAGAGCTGGGAATGCCCATTCAAAACTGGAATAATATACAAAGTGATCGTGATTATAACTATTACCTCTTTGGTTACGCACCGATTTCTGAATATCCTGATGTTGGATTATTACCAGGTATCAAATTGGAAACAGCCTTAATTTCTTATGCTTATCCCACTGAAGAAAAAGAGGTCTCCTCTATTCTTTATGATACGTTAAAAAATGAAATCCCAGATACTCTTGAAGAATACAATCTTCTTCCATTCTCTATGATGGTACAGTCGATTGATAGAACCTTCATTGATAAAATCTATGCCCTATGTGACTATTACATGGAAGGCAAATCCAAAAGATATTCAAGGCATTTGTATGATATATACAGGCTATATCCTCAAATCACAATTAATGGCGAATTTAACGCTTTGGTCAAAGATGTCAGAAAGCATAGAGCTACATTATCAATCTGCCCTTCCGCAAAAGATGAAGTAGATCTTTATGCATTGATTGATGAATTTCTCAATAACGAATTTTATAAACGCGATTACGAAGAAATTACCCGGACGCTTATTGCAGACAATGTGACTTATGAACAAACTGCTCATTGTCTAAAGGATATTTCAGATCAACTCTTTTTGAAAAAAGAATAATTTTGTATTAGAAGCCAAAGCCCCACCTTCAATGGCAGGGCTTTAACTTACATATTTCTATGTTACATTCCAATCATTTGTCATAATGCTCGTACTTATAGAATCCTTCTCCGACAGCAATACCTGTCTTTCCCGCATCAATATACTTCTTTAGATAGGTGCAGATCTGGTTCATTGTGCTGCCAGGCTTCTCTGCCTCCGGATCCATAGCCATGATCTTCCAGCAGAGCACAAGGCCGATCTTATCAAGCTTTCTGAATGGTGCCTGTCCAGGATCTGCGCCGGTATCAAGAACCCATGTGAGGTCGATCGTCTCCGGATCAGAAACGCCAGTTGCTGCAAGGTAAAGAGCTGCCTTGAACCATGGAATCAACAACGTGTTAAGGATATAACCCGGCTGCTCCTTATAGAGCTTAAGTGGTACCATGCCCATCTTCTTTGCAAATTCCTGTACCAGCTCGAAGACCTCTTCACTTGTTTTTGATGTCTTCATAACCTCTGCAAGGTTGTTCTTCCAGATCTGGTTTGCGAAGTGAAGTGTCATGTACTTTTCAGGACGTGCGGTATCTTCCATGAACTTACTCGGCATAAATGTCGAGGAATCTGTAAGAAGGATCGTCTTCTCCGGAAGATGCTTTGCAAGTTCCTGATAGAATGCTCTCTTCTCATCAGGATTCTCATTAATGCACTCTACCACGATATCTGCATCTGAGAATGCCTTGTCATAATCTGTCTCGATTGTAATCGAGTTCAGTCTCTCTGTGCCGGTCTTTTCAAGGGCATCGATCTCTGCTTCCGTGAGATCCTTCTTATCGCTTAATCCTCTGCAGTATGCTGCCGGATCCTTCTTCCAGGCTTCAAGTGCTTCTACATACTGTGCTCTGATGGCTGCGAGTCTTGGCTTTGCACGTCCAATCGAAGCCTCACTTCTCACCCATACCGTCACATGAAAGCCCTTGTACGCGATCTGCGAAGCAATCTGGCTTCCCTGCGTACCACAACCTGCAACCGTTACATTTTTGATCTTTTCGATATCCATTTTCGAATATCTCCTTTCGAAATATTTGCTATCTCCATTCTAGTCTTTGATAATTAATTATCAACCTAATTCTCTATAAATCCTTGTCTTTCTGATGAGAAATTAACAGTTCTATTGCTGGCTGTTAACAGAAATGCTATGCCTCGCATTCTTAATTTTCATACTGCAGTATCTTGTTTTTAACTTTTCGAGGACTATAATCTGAGGCGTAAAGACAAAGGCGCCAGATACAGAAAGGTATCTGACGCCTTAATTTTTTGGAGGCGTATCATGAAAGACATTTGTACTGTTTCTGTTGTGACATTTCATCCGGTCTGGGGCGACAAGGCAAACAACCTGAAGCGGATCAAGGAGTATATCGAAGC
The DNA here is from genome assembly GCA_036343175.1 of Lachnospiraceae bacterium. Classification (GTDB taxonomy): domain Bacteria; phylum Bacillota; class Clostridia; order Lachnospirales; family Lachnospiraceae; genus JAEEJA01. Next base: position 5,803 of record JAZASR010000046.1, on the reverse strand, counting down.
CGCTTATCGTAAGGGCAGCAACTTCGTAATCTTCCCGGAAATGAGTCTCACAGGTTATGACGATGAAGCAGACAAGCCGCTCAAGGAAAAAATGCAGTATAAGCTTGCCGAGACGATTCCTGGCCCAAGCACTGAGGAAATCGCAGAGCTCACCAAGAAGTTCGGTATTTATGTAGTAATGGGCATGCCGGCAAGAGATGACAAGGATCCGGATACGATCTACAATGCTTTAGCAATCTTCTCCCCGAAGGGCATCGAAGGCTCCTACCACAAGATGCATCTTCCATCCCCGGAGCCGAACTGGGCAACCCGCGGTGACAAACCTTTCATTCTTGATTCCGAATTCGGTCCGATCGGCTGCGCGATCTGCTATGACAACTATGCATTCCCTGAGCTCACAAGATATTATGTCGCGAAGGGCTGCCGCATGCTGATCAACTCGACAGCATTAGCACATTGCCATGGTCCATATTTTGGCTCTCCTACGCTTGAAGCTTCTGTTGTACAGAACGGCATCTACATAGCTTCCGCAAACATCGGCGGTCTTGATGTCGACAATTACTTCTGGGGCGGAAGTTCCATCATCGGACCCGGTCAGAAGCATGCATGGTCCTATTACTACTACGCCGGCAGGAAGTTCACAGATCCGGATGCACCAGAGATTGAAATGTTTACAGCAACCATCGACCTTTCACTTGCATCTAGATACGCGTTCAAATATAACCCTGCTGTTAAGGGAACCGACTGGCGCCCTGACAAATACCTCGAGATGTACAAGGACGTTCTTTCCGATCCGAATTTTGGCAAGTAATCTTTTATGTCCTCTCTATAAAGAAAGCTGGTGCGTTTATACACCGGCTTTCTTTATTCATGCTTTTTAGATCTCAACCATAGTCTTAGAATCGCATGTCATTTTTACTAAGACAATGGGCTCTTGATAATCCAATTTACTTTCGTTATGATTGCTTAGCACCAGGACCGCTGAGGTAATATATTTTTCTCAACAGTTTTACTTTCAGGAAGCGTTGAAGGATATTTTTCAGGAGAAATCATGGGAAAGACAGCATTTATCGGATATGAAACAGAAGACGGCACATTCGTAGGCGGAATACAGATGTTTGACGGCGACAGCATTGCACCGATATTAAATCAATGTCTCACAAACCCGCAGGATATCGATACTGCACTTCGGTTCGGCATCTGGGACAACATCATCGAGAAGGACAACCGTTCTCTTGCAGAAATGTTTGCGGGGCAGAATGGCGTTGTCTGTCGGGATATCGGTTGCGCTTACATTTGTACAAGAGACTACTCTGTTTCCGATGTACTTAACGCACCGGGATTCCTTCGTCGTACGCATGGTGCTTTCCTTTTTGACTCGCTAGACAGTGTGAAGAAGCTAAGTTCTAACAAGATGCTTAACATCCAAAATATCTATATCTTCGATTTTGGAGCAAATAAGTGGTCTCATCACACGTGTGATAAGGCTGGCAATTGGGACTAATCCGGTTTTATTTATTCCGGTGAACGTTTTCATGATCATAATGTTGGATTCACGTCAAACAAGGAAAATAACATGCAGATAAAAGAAGGATATATCCCGTTCATGGGTTTTAAGACCTATTACCGGATTGCGGAAGCAGAAAACTCCGATCTTCCACCAGTGCTTCTATTGCACGGCGGCCCGGGTTCTACGCACAACTATATGGAGATTTTCGACTGTTTCGCAGAAGAAGGTCGAACCATGGTCACCTATGACCAGATCGGATGCGGAAATTCCTATGTAGACGGACATCCGGAGCTTTGGAAGATGGAAACCTGGATTTCGGAGCTTACTACTATACGCAATGCACTTCATCTTGAAAAATGTCACATCCTTGGGCAGTCCTGGGGCGGCATGCTGCTTCTTCAGTATCTTATCTCCTGCCATCCGGAAGGCGTGATCTCGGCTGTTCTGTCAAGTACACTCCCATCATCACAGCTTTGGGGATCCGAACAGCACAGAATTCTCCGATATTTTCCCAAAGATGAACAAGACGCGATAAAAGAAGCGGAAAGAACCGGAAATTATACTACGAGGGCATGTCAGAAAGCGACAGAGCATTTCATGTCCATGCGCTGCGCAAGTGCACCAACGCCTAATGACCCGGAATATATCAGAAAGCCGAAACGTATTGGTACAGAGTCCTATGTCACTGCCTGGGGCAACAATGAATATACCCCATCCGGAACTCTTCAGGATTTTGATGTGCGTGAAGAACTCAAGAACATAAACATCCCGTCTCTTATTCTCAGCGGCACAGATGACCTTTGTACACCGCTAATCGCAAAGACCATGCATGACAGAATTCCGAACTCGTCCTGGTATCTTTTCGAGGGTGTAAGACACATGTGCTATCTTGAAAAACCAGAGATCTATATGCCTCTTCTCAAGAAATGGCTGAAGGCTTGTGATGAGGGAAATATAAAGAGAGATTTTATTTCGAATTCACTAAAATGAGGAAGGAAAACCAACCGTTGAAAAAGCTTCTAGTGATCGGTTCTACCTGTGTAGATGTCGTACTCCGTCTTGATCATCTCCCTTCGACCGGAGAAGATCTGCATCCATATTCCCAGCATTTCCGGATGGGTGGCTGTGCTTATAATGTTGCAAAAGTCGCACATGCAAATACAGTTCCACTCCATTTTGTGACACCGGTCGGCTGCGGTATCTTCGGTGATTTTGTCTGGAGCCATCTTGAGAAGGACGGATTTACCGGCCCGGTCCGCATTGAAAATAAAGAAAATGGATGCTGCTACTGTTTCGTAGAAAAAGACGGTGAACGTACCTTCCTGTCCGTCCATGGTATCGAATACAGCTTTGACGAATCCTATGTGAAGGATGTTGAAAATGTAGCCTTCGATTACACCTATATATCCGGTCTTGAAGTTGAAGAACCGACAGGCGACAATCTCATTGATTGGCTTACATCACATCCGAATAGAGGAACAGTACTCTATGCTCCAGGCCCACGAGGTGTTATGCTCTGCAAAGAGAAAACAGAGAAAGTCCTTGCTCTTCATCCGATCCTTCATCTAAATGCTTCAGAAGTAATAACTTTAGCTGACGCCATCTCTTCTAATGCGTTACATGCAGACTCTGACCAATTTAATGTCGAAGTTGCCGCAAGGGTTCTTTATGCTGTCACACAAAATATGGTCATTGTCACCCTTGGAAAAGACGGAGTCTTCTGGTTATCGAAGGATGGGACTTCGCATTCTCTTCCTGGTATAAAAACAACGGTCGTCGACACGATCGGTGCTGGTGATTCACACTGCGGTGCAGTTCTTACCGGTCTCTGTCTTGATCTTCCGGAAAAAGTTATCATGAAAAATGCGAATGCCATCGCAGCCACTGTTGTCTCAAAAGAAGGCGCCACTCTGACGGATTCTGAATACCAAATGGCATTTTTAAATTCTTTCGTTCATTAACAGAACAGACTGATGGGATATAATATCCATCAGCCTATTGTTGATCAAGCGATAATATCATTAACGGTCACATTCGGAAGATAATACTGCCTCAGAAATAATAAACCATCCCGGATTTTTGTATCATCTTCTCATATATCTCGAAGCTCTAGCAGATCCTATCCGTACAATGGAACCGTCCCTGACCATTGCTCCCAGCACAGCCTCAACTGTCGTAGGGCTGACGTCCGGTAGTATTGCACAGATCTCTGCTTTAGAGAGTGGCGTCAGGCTATTAAGAACCGTTGCCTCAATGCGTGCTTTTTTTGTGATTTTCTTCCCATTAACCACGCTAAACCTTTTATCGAGTTCTTTATAGCAAAGATAAAGCGTTGTCAAAAAGTTTTCTATGAATGGGAAATAGTTATTTTCGTTGGTATGCCACCCCTCGGATGATTTCCGCAAAGCTTCGTAATAATAAGCCTTCTGTTTGTTGATCTGCTCTTCAAAAGATACATATTTTCCAACATCATATCCATTTTTGTATAAGAGAAGCAATGACAAGAGCCTCGACATCCTCCCATTACCATCCCGGAATGGATGAATGCAGAGAAAATCAAGAATTACGCAGGGAATAAGAAGTAATTGATTGATATTCGCTTCGCCACTGGCATCGAGATATGCAAGCTCCAGCTGCTCCATAGCAGCTTCTGTTTCGGCTGCAGGTGTAGGCGAAAACCGGACCTTTCGATTTCCACTGGCATCTACTTCCAGGATCACATTATCATAAGTTTTATAATGTCCACCAGCTTCATATCCGGCAACAGACATCATGATTTCATGGAGTCTCAGGATATCCTTTTGCCGAAAATTTATATGTTCATATCCTAGATGGATCTCATTCAATGCGTCACGATACCCGGCAATTTCTGCTTCATTATGATTAAGCGGTGCACTGTTCTGATTCACAATAGCCGCAATTCTTTCGTCACTTGTAACAATTCCTTCGATTGCATTAGAACTTTTGACAGACTGAATCTTTGCAATGGCCTCAAGCTCAGTGAAAATACGGATATTCTCAGCTTTCCGGATACCAGACATCGTTTTTAGGCTTGCTATGCTTGCTGTGATATTTACAAGGCTTGCTGGAAGCAAACCATTGTTAAGAAATGAATAGTCGAACCTTCTCATCGTTTATAGCTCCTATCTGCATATAATTATATCGAATTATATGCAGATAATCGACCATTATCTGCATACGTTTTATTGTTTTATATGCAGATTTCATATGAATATCTGCACATAAATTAAATTACTATATGCAGATGATAATCAAGGAAAAAAGCAGCAAATCAGAAGGAGTATTTTTCATCAAAATATCCGTCCAGAAATGCCTGTGCAAGTGATGGACGGCGGATGTTTTTTCTTGCCTCTTCAATCGTAAAGATCTCGTAGGAATCGATTTCTTCATTCGGATTGAGCGTTCCGGCTACAGTGACTGTGAAGTTCAGCATAAGCGTATTTGATGGTGCAAAATAATGGCTGCGATTAAAGTGCAAGGTCTTCACGTCTAGTCCAAGTTCTTCTTTAACTTCTCTTTTTACGGCAGTTTCCGCATCTTCTCCCTGATTCACGTAACCGGCAACAAGAATGTAGCTGTCCCGTCCATACTGCCGGATTAGAAGAATCTTGTCCTTATCCTCATTCATTACGATCATGCTGACCGCCGTGTTAAACACCGGAAACCGATAATCCTTACATGTCGGACAATAGGGTATTTCTTTTCCTTCTGACTCCAGCCATTTCTTCTCAAGCTTTGTCCCACATTGCATGCAGTAATCCATTTTTATCGCCATGATTTATTTTCCCTCACTCTGCTGTAACTGCTTCCATTCCGTAAAATGACTTTTCACAAGCCTGTAAAGATTCAATCCATCCTGTTGCCCGAGCATCTTTATGATGTCATGGTAAAAATCCGCTTTCCCCTTGCTAGTAGTCAATGCGTCGTATACAATCGGACGATTCTTTTTTGACACACCAGGTGTCCCGGCAATCGCTGCTTTTAAAACCTCTTCTATAGACGGTTGTGCAGGCATTGTTATAACGACTGGCTTTGATGTCTCCTTCGGTTTTTCATCTTCCACAGTCAATGCAGCAGTCTCCATATTGTCACTCTTAAATATTTCATTGATTGTCGAAATACGATAGATTCTTTCAATGCCCTGTCGTCTCCCAAGTTTTACGGCCGCATCAAAACCATTGTCCTTGCTGACAATATAGGTGTCTTCATCCTTTCTAATCCGAAGGAACATGAGACTTACAAGTTGGAAATCCAAAGCGTTCGGCGTACCGT
>JAZASR010000045.1:0-13033 GCA_036343175.1 Lachnospiraceae bacterium | reverse complement strand
TGCGTATCACATGCCTAATGAAAAAACGGACCCCCTTTATGGTGAAGGCATGCAGTCTACCCAGACAAGAGTCTATGAGAATGACTTTCCGTTCAGGCCTTTTGCAGACAGAAATGATGACATCGATCTCAGTGATTTTTTCACAGGGCGTCCTGTATCCGAGCCTGTATATAAGACTCTGGCTCCGAAAAAAAGAGCATCTGGCGGGGTCCTGGCTGCGGCAAAAGAAGCATCAGGCGGCGGGATCTTAGCTCCAACTAAAGAAGTATCAGGCGGGGCTTTATCTCCAGCAAAAGAAGCATCAAGCGGTCAGGCTGTGTATCCAGCTGAAGGGACACCAGGCGGCGGGGCTTTAACACCAGCTAATGAAGCACCAGGCGGCGGGGATGCATATGCCGGTCATGAAGATAATAATTCAGACGTAAAGACGGACATTCCGACAAGACCTGCCGTAGAGATACAGAAGCCTTCTGTCGATACCCAGGCCTATATGAACGGCGGTTCCGCCCTTATGTCAGTATTTGAATTAGCCAGGTGGAGCGGAGTTGCCTATGATTCTTTAATCCCATTCAAGGCTGACAACATGACAGATGTCCAGAACATGGCTGACACGCTTTATGCATCCGGGGATAAGTACCGCTATCTTTCGGAGTTTCATCTTCAGAATGCGGAATGCTATGATCATTCATCTATGAAAGAGATCAAGAAAGCTGTTATGAAGCATGGCGCCCTGAATATTTCCATATATTATGATCCGGCATATGTTGGATTTACCGGAAGCCATGGATATTCATATTATCAGACGGCCCATACAGGCGACAATGCCCCGGATAAGGCAAATCACAGCGTTACCCTGATCGGGTGGAACGATAATTATTCGCGGAATAATTTTCTCGAAGATCCGGGGAAAAAGGGCGCTTTTCTCATAGCCAACAGCTATGGAAAAGGAGATGGCGATAATGGATATTTCTGGCTGTCATATCAGGAAGCTTCCATCTGTGATATCTATTCCTATGATATGGAGCCGCCTGCAAATTATGACCACAATTATCAATATGACGGCTTCGGATGGGGAGATTTTCTCGTATCGAAAAACAGCTTCACTACTGCAAACGTTTTTACAGTTCCCGATGGAGCCTCTCAGATCCTGAATGCAGTTTCATTCTATACAGTTGGCGATAATGAGAATTGCAGGGTAAGCATCATGACTGATCTGAATGGAGACAGCCCTTCATCGGGAACAGAAGTAAAGGGTGCCGGACAAAAAAAGAAGATACTGAGGTCAGGCTACCACACCTTGAAATTAAAGAAGCCTGTCGTCCTTTCTCCGGGGGAAAAGTTTGCTGTATGCGTAACATATGGAAAGCTTTCCGGTCAGGCTGCTGCGGCACCTATCGAAGGCGCGGACGTTACTTCTTCAGGGCTTATATTCAGCTATACTTCAAAGAAGGGGCAGAGCTGGGTGAATTACTACGGAAACTGGTATGACCTGAACAGGCTTGGTTATAACAATGCCTGTATAAAGGCGTTCACGGATGATATATAAGTTTTTTTATGAAATGTCGGGATGACACTCGTGACTTTAGTCATGAGATACAGCCCGACAATATATTTTACTATTGCAGTGTATATTCACTGGTTTTCCGGTGTCCGCAGTCAGAACAAACGATCTAAGTGAGGCAGGGTGCAGATCTTTTATGTCAGCAAGAGTAATGTCAGAAACGGGAAAGGGAATATTATGTATTCTTGGGGCAGCATTTTCATTTGCGCTCATGAATCTTTTTGTAAAGATGGCAGGGCCTGAAGTCCCTACATTTGAAAAAGCTTTCTTCAGAAATGCGATAGCTATTATAGCTGCAGGAGCAATGCTGATTAAACAGCGTCCGAAGCTTGTGCTTACAAAAGAAACGAAGGAATGTGTTTTTGCGAGGGCTTTTTTTGGGACTATTGCTCTTATGTGCAATTTCTATGCTATCGATCATTTAAATATCTCAGATGCATCCATGCTGAATAAACTGTCTCCTTTCTTTGCCATAATATTTTCATATTTTATACTTAAGGAAAGGGTAGCGGGATATCAGGCCGCAGCGGTAATCGTTGCGATCCTTGGTGCAGTCGTTATACTCCGCCCGGGAATGAACGGGGTAGTTGCCTTTCCGGCTCTGATAGGCTTTATCAGCGGTATTAGTGCCGGACTTGCATATACGCTTTTAAGGCGCGCGACTAATCTCGGCATGAATGGGAACTTCATCGTATTTGTATTTTCAGTCTTCTCATGCATTGCCTGCGTTCCTTTTTTATTTATCAGATTTAAAATGCTTTCTTATTATGAATTCGGAATGCTCCTGCTTGCGGGATGTTCTGCGACCTGCGGTCAGTACTGCATTACTGCGGCTTATACTCACGCACCTGCAAAGAGCATATCTGTCTTCGATTACACACAGATAATATTTGCCGGGCTGCTGGGATTCTTCGTGCTTGGTGAAGTGCCTGATATATTCAGTATCGCAGGCTATATCGTTATCATCGGCGCAGGCATATTTATGTATGCAAAAGAAATAGGAATATCATCTGCGAAAACTTGTTAAGTAAAGAAAATCATGATATAATAAATTATTGTTAAGAACCGTGTTATAGGCTTTTTATAATTGTAAGGAGGTGGTTTCCATGAATAAGATCATAACCATCAGCAGGCAGTATGGAAGCGGCGGACGCGAGGTCGGACAGAAACTCGCAGAACACTACAATATCCCATTTTATGACAATGAGCTTATCACCAGGGCTGCAGAGGAGTCCGGATTTGCAGAAGAGACATTCAAGAATGCAGAGTCACGTGCTACAAACAGTCTTATTTATTCTTTAGCCATGGGCATCAACGTCTACGGCAATCAGGATTTCGGATTCCAGGGACTGTCGCTCGATGACAGAATATTCCTTGCCCAGTCTGACGTGATAAGAAAGATAGCAGATGAAGGACCATGCGTAATAGTCGGCAGATGTGCGGACTATGTACTTCGTGAACGTGATGATGTGTTCAATTTATTTATCATGGCATCGAACAGTGCAAGGCTCGAGCGTGTTGTGAAGATCTACGGAGAAGATCTTAAGAAGGCATCTGATATCATAGCAAAGAATGATAAGAGAAGATCCAATTATTATAAATATCATGTAGGAGAAAAGTGGACAGAGCTTACCAATTACGATATGGTCGTACGTACAGATCTGTGCGGTATAGAAGGTGCTGTTGATTCTATCATAAAGTATCTTGATGCCATATGATTATCAGGAGATATTTAACAGATATATCATATGAGGAGGGGTTTATATGAATGTAACATTTGAAAAGATCAGGAGCCTTTTTGATGAGTCAGAGCATATAGTACTTCTGGCTGGATCAGATATGATCCTTGAAGCAGGCCTGAATAACATTCTGGCAGAAAATATTCCTTATGATGTTGAAGAAAAGTACGGATATTCAAGTGATGAGATAGTAACAGAGTCATTCCTGACCAGGAGAGTCGATCTTTTCTATGATTATTATAAGAACGTGATCCTTGGAAGCGGAAAAGAACGCCCTACTCTTGCTATCCGCTGTATCAAGGAGCTCCAGGATGAAGGCAAGCTTGACTGCGTGATCACAAAGTCAGTTTATGAGATATTCCAGAGGGCAGGCTGCAGGAATGTTATTAATATCAACGGTTCTGTGGAGCACAATAAATGCCCGTCCTGCGGTAAAGAGTTCAATTCTGCCTATATAAGAGATTCTAAAGGAATAGCTGTATGTGATAAATGTAAGGTCCCACTCCGTCCGGGCTTTTCGCTTATCGGCGAGATGATCGATTCCGGCAGGTATGCAGACTGCATCAATCATGTAACGAAAGCAGATACCATAGTAGTAGCAGGCTGCAAGCTTCAGTCGACTGTATTCAGGAACCTCTATCAGTACTATACAGGAAACAGGATCATCCTCATAAATACTCAGGAGTACGTAGGGGATGAAGCGGCTGACTACCGTATCTATGGCAATATCAGCAGGATATTCGGTGAAGTCTTCAAGGATGTCAAGTTTCTGGGACGTGAACCTGCATCCGATAATGTTGGTGAAGCTCCGGACTCATCGGAAGAAGAGTATGACGGACACGAATATAGCGAAAAGGATATCAGGATCATTCAGTCCCATAATTAATAATTTTCTTAATATTTATGTTGTGTGAATATTAAGCTAGCGAAAACACCTGTTATCTTTAGATATGTACATGTAAAAAGCACCCATGGAACGGGTGCTTTTTTAGTGATATCTGTTCATGGGTTTCTGATGCATTCATGGTCTCGCATAGAGCACGAACTCTGATGCCATATATCCGTTCTCGGTTCCATAGTATCTCATGTAGAATCTGTAGCCCGGATCAATGGACCTGATGAGCTCCGGTATCTTCCACATATCGGAGTATCTGTGGTATGAGCAGATGGCAAGAACAGGCCTGTCCATCCGGATGTGGTTCATGGCGCCATTAATAGCGGCAAGCTCAGCGCCTTCGACATCCATCTTAATAAATGATATTTTTTCAGCAATATCGTGGTCGATGGTAGTCATCTTTACCGGCACCTTTAAGTCCGGTTTATTACCGATAGCCGATGGATCCTCATAAATAGCTGTTGTCTTCCTGTCGAGAAGAGAAGTTGTTTTAATTGCCGGATTATTGGCTACCAGAACAGTACTATTCTGAAGTGCCAGATCACCTACTCCGGCGTTCCTGAAGATAACGTCATGATTGTTTTTGAGTGCTTCTTTTTCCTTCTCAACAAGCAGCGGAACTATCTCATACAAGTACATCTTTTTGTATTTGTTAAAATTATTTACAAAGTTCAAAGCTGTATCGCCCTTATAAGCGCCGCAATCAACAAATACTGCATCCTCAGGCAGCATGCCTATGATGTCATGGTCAAAATACGGATCAAAAAGCTTATCGGAAAGAGTATTCTTGAAGCTGAAATCCAGTTCCGTCCAGAATCTCAATATTCCATACATTACCTTTTTTGAACGGTAGTCAGAAAGCGATGCATAGAGATCTTCGTACTTGTCGGCATTCTCCTTGATGTCTTTAAGCCTTTCCGTGAAATGCGAATAATCATCAGAAGCCGGGTCGATGGTCCCCCAGAAATACGAGAATTTATTGCAGAAACTTATGAATGAGCTGTAGTTCTTCTCGGATTTTGATTTGATATGCATAAGCTTCTGAATAAGGTGTTCTTTAAGGGCCTTTACGTCGGATGAATTGACCCTGAGCATGAGCTTTGCAAATTTATAGTCGACGTCAGTCACAGATGATTCGAGTCTTAAAATGTTATTCTTGAATTCAGCCTGCCATTTATCAAATTCCGCATAGAATATAGCCAGAGGCGCTCCGCCGTTCATGGCCTGTTCGATAGAAGCGGAAAGGGTGGATCCTTTAGGCTCTCTGCAGCCGTAGAACACGAGATTAAGTTCTTCTATACCTCTTCTGATGTCGGAAAATATCTGCTTTGTCTGGTCTGTAATGCTTGTAAGCTTGCTGTCAGACAGGACCTTCTTGGTATTCACGAGGGTCTCAAGCATCTGAGAAGCTTCTTCATCTTCCTTGATCATTAACCTTTCTCCTTTTTTCAAATGTACATTTAACGTAAAAAATCACAATACCCCGCATATACTTTTATTATATAATAATACCGGTAAAAAAGATAGTAGAATATTGCCGATTTTGAAGCTGTTTAATAAGTCAGCCATCTTACAATTTAAGACACGTCTGTAATGGTATTATCAGAATATGGTATTATAACTAAAGTGTCTTATATCTGCATGATCAAGGAGCAAGCCTATGTTTAAAGTTATATGCGGCCGAAGCGGATCCGGAAAGACTGAGTATATCTATGATCAGATAATATCCGCCATGAAGGAGAATATGAAAAGGCTTTCTGCGGGGCAAAAGCCCGTCAGGATATATCTTATAACGCCCGAGCAGAATACATTTTCCTGTGAGAGGGAGCTGTGCAGGAGAGCCCTCTCGGCCTCACACGGCGGAGGTCTGCTTTTTACGGAAGTAAAGAGCTTCTTAAGGCTTTCATACAGGATAGATGACAGGATGGGAATAAGTCAGAAGGAGCGTATTGACGAGACAGGGAAGAGTATATTGATCCAGGATATCATGAAGAAGCACAGGGATGAACTCGGTGCCTTTGGCATTAACTGTGACAGACCAGGCTACGTAAGCGAGATGAAGTCCTTTATCTCTGAGCTCATGCAATACTGTATTACGCCTGATGAAGGCATGGAAGCAATGCTTAAGTGTTCTTATGGCAGAAGATCTCTTAACAGCCGTCTTAAGGCAGTAGCGGTTGTCTACCGCGAGTTTAAGAATGAACTTGATTCACGTTCACGCATAACACTTGATGAATGTCTTAAAACAACAGCACAGAGGCTTTCATTCCGCGATGAAGAAGGCTCCTTTGCTCCCTGTGACATAATAGATGGAGCTTATTACTTTCTCGACGGATTTACAGGCTTTACACCTCTGGAGTACATATTCCTGGAGTCTCTTTCCGAGAGAGCTTCCGGCATGACCATAGCCATCAATGGGGACAGCCATGGCATCGCGGATGAGGATGGACTTTTCAGCATGTCATGCAGGACGCTCGATAAACTGAATGAGATGTCGGACCGTCTATGGCCGGGAAGCACCGCGGATGTAAGATTCCTGGATAAGGACTTAAGACATTCCGATGCGCCGGACCTTAAGGCGCTGGAAAGCAGTATTTTCAGAGTGCCTCAGAGCTCTTTCCCTGGTAAGCCCGATAATATCGAGATCTACGAGGCTCACGACATGGAAGACGAAGCAGCTCATATCGTTCATGGGATAAGGACCATCCTTGCTTCAGATACGTCCGGGAAGCTTCGCTTTTCTGATTTTGCCGTGATCTCGGGAGATCCGGAAAACTTTTATCTTAAAACAAAGGACGTATTTATGGATAATGGTATCCCTGTATTTGCTGACAGCAGGAAGGATATCGATGTCAATAATTACCTGCGTTTTATCACATCACTTTTAGATCTGTTCATATATGACTTCAACAGGAATTCAGTCATGAACTTCGCCCGCAATCCCCTCACCAGAAGATTTTTAGGACTGGATATGGGAAAGAGCGATACATACAGCGTCGACCCTGTAGATGCCGTCGATAACTTTATCCTTGCAAAAGGCATCAGGGGCAGCAAGAGAATGCTTTATGATCCTGTGGATCTCAGAGGCTTCAACAACAGCGATGCGATCGAAGAATTCTTTGCAGGCTTCCGCAGGATAATAAAGCCATTTTTAAATCTTCTTTCAGGGCATCCGGCTGATTATGACGAGAGAGTTTTACCTAAGGCCTTTAAGGGCAGATCAGACCCAATGACCATCAATGCGGCACTTGTTGACTTTTTAAATGAGATCGGAGCTTGTGAGACCCTCTCAGAAGTCGCGGAAAGCTTAAGAAATGAGGGCAATGATGAGGCTGCAGCTGAATATTCACAGGTCTTTAAAGCAGCCGGACATATATTTGACTCTATAAAAAATGTATTCGAAGGAGAATCTCAGACCATGATCCTTTCGGATTACAGAGACCTGATAGCTGCCTGCCTTTCTGAATGCCGTATAGGCATATTGCCTCCTTCAACTGATTCTGTCGTGATAGGCGATCTTTCACGTACAAGACTTGATCATGTTAAGTACCTTTATTTTGCAGATATGTGTGATTCCTATTTCCCTCAGAAGAATGGGGGCAGCACTGTAATTTCCGATGCTGAGCGCTGTATCTTAAAGGAGAAGGGTATTGAACTTGCGCCGACTGCCAATGAAAACATTCTGAGAGAACAACTCTATATGTATATGGCTATGACGAAGCCGGAGCGTAAGCTCTCCGTCCTTTTTACGGATACAGGGGATGATGACAAGGCGGCTTTTCCGGCATATCCGGTATATGAGCTCATGAGGATATTTCCTGACCTTAAGGTATCATATGCTTTAGAGAATGATCCGGATACCATTGTCGGAGCCGATGCAGGGCTGTCCTACTTTGCCTCACATCTTTATTATCATAAGAACAGCATCATGGATACGATATACAGCTCATTTGCCGATCGTGACAGGAAGGATTCATGGATAAAACTTTACAGCCTCCCTGAATTGGAAAAGAGACTTGAACTCTCCATAAAGAAATTCCCGGAAGCAGGAAGACTTGTTCTTCCTGACGGATATTCTGAGAAGATCTTTGGGAAGAAGGATGAAAGGTCATTCTCCACTACTGAGCTTCAGGAATATTTTGACTGCCCGTTCAGGCATTTTCTGGATTACGGACTTGACCTCTCTGAAAGAGATGAGCGTCAGCTTGATAACAGTGATATCGGGAATATCATACATAAGATCCTTGAGAGATATACCTACTATATGCTTAAGGATGGAAAGAACTGGGCTGACATAGGTCCTGATGAAATGAAGGACAGGGCAAGGCTTTCTGCAGATGAAGTCTTAAACAGCTACAATGAAGGCATACTTAAGGAGACCGGAGAATTAAAGCACAGGGGGAATCTTATTAAGAATAAGGCTCTTGAGACTATAATACTCATAAGCGACTGCATGAAGAATTCCTCATTCAGGACAGAAGCCGCTGAATACAGGTTTGATTCCGGAAATGATGCTTTCATTCAGGGGAGGATAGACAGGATCGACAGCATTGAGGATGATGACGGCCTGTATCTTAATATCATAGATTATAAGACCGGCAATACTGAATTCAGTTTCCCCGATATCTATTACGGGAAGAATCTGCAGCTGGCCTTATATATGTCGCGTCTGATGCAGTACAGGCAGAAATTAACAGAGAAAAAGGTCATTCCGGCAGGTCTGTATTACTTCAATATTAACCCGAAAGAATTCTCCGATATTGCGCCGGAACAGTTTTCCAGGAAGAAGAAGGAATATGAGGACGGCCTGCATGGCTCATCAGAAGATGCGGGTGATATGGCTTTAGATCCGGAATTTAAGAAGAAGATGGATGCAGTTATTTTTCAGAATGATATTTCTTCCAAAAAAATAATTGACGGCATCACAAACAGCGAAGAAAAATTGCTTAATTACACGGACAGGCTTCTCGGAATTTACAGGATGAGCCGTTATTATAATCTGGCGATCAATAAGGACGGAGGCCTGAGCAAGAACTCCAGGGCCGAGGACACAAAAAACATCAACAATATGCTGCATCATTCGGAAAAAAAGGCAAAAGAGCTGAATACCGGTATATATTCCGGCGATATCAGCATCAGACCAAACATGGATATGAATAGCGGCGGGGAAACTTCCTGCAGATATTGTCCATATGGCGGCATCTGCCGGTTTACAAAGGATGAAGAGGGCGGATACAGACGGTTGGAGAAGAAAGATAAGGGTTCGATCCTGGAGGAAATGGCCATGGAAGAAGCGCCTGTGGATGAAGGGCAGCAGGCGGATAAAAAACATATAGCAGGAGAAGGACAATGACTTTAAGGAAGGGAGGTGATTTTTCATGGAAATGACTGAAGATCAGAAAAAGATCCGTGATCTGAGAGGGGTCGATATACTGGCCTCAGCTGCCGCAGGCTCCGGGAAGACTACTACTCTGGTCGAAAGGATCATCCGCGAGATCGAAGACCCGAATGCGCATATGTCCATTGACAGGATGCTCATAGTGACATTTACCAATGCAGCTGCCCGCGATATGAAATCAAAGATCAATCAGGCCATCCATGAGGCTCTTGCCCATGATCCAGCCGACAGACGGCTTAAGAAGCAGCTTTCCTACATAGCCAATGCTGATATCATGACCATAGATGCCTTCTGTAAAAAGGTCATAACTATGTTCTATCATGAGGCAGATATCGATCCTTCCTTTGCCATTATGGATGAGTATGATCAGAGCCGGCTTAAGAATGAAGCCATAGACGAGTATTTTGAAGATCTGTATTCTGAAGGTATCAGTCAGGAGGAGATATCAGATCTGAATCTATGTCCTTTTACTGAAGTGCGTGACATCCTGAGCGGTTATAAGAATGACGATGCCATGAAAGATGTGATATTCCATCTTTACAGCGAGGCTGTAAAGCATCCCATGCCATATGGGTGGCTTGACAGCTTAAGCTCCCTTTATGATACTGACCATGCAGGCTCTGCATTCTACAGGGTGATAAACGACGGCTCCGCGGCCTTAAAGAAAAGGATCGATCAGATGAGATCCGATAGCGAGGCAGCTTTAAACTTCCTTGATACAGCTGATGAAGCTGTCTATCCTTCAAAGGATAACAGGATCAGCTTTTTCACATCACTCTCAGATGATCTGTCTTTACTTGCTGACCGGATCATTGAATATAAGGGAAGCGCGGATCCCGATACATTAGTTCAGACATATTACAGTATAAAAAATGCCCTTGATCACATATCATACCTTGGGGATCAATATAAAAGCAAGTCACGGAAAGACGATCAGCAGATAAGTGACAAAGTAAAAGAATATCGTGATAAGATCATCCCTTCGGCCACAAGCGACAGCGCAGCCGTAAAAGGAATACGTTATATTTATAACAATTATTTTATGTTTGGGCCGGATGAGATAAAGGGCTATTGCCGCTATATCACCACTGTCATCAATACTCTTGTCTATCTGACAAAGGGATTTATGAAGGTCTTCGAAGCGAAGAAAAAAGAAAAGAACGTTATGGACTTTGATGAGGTCGAGCAGACAGCCTTAAGTATACTTACTGTAAATGACGGCGGTATTCTTTCTCCTTCATCTGCCGCAATAGAACTGGGTGAATTCTATCAGGAAATAATGATAGATGAGTATCAGGATTCAAACCTCCTTCAGGAGGCCATCCTTACTGCGATAGCAGGGCATTCATCTGACGGGAGGATCCACAGACCCGGCAGCTTCCCGCATCTTTTCATGGTTGGTGATGTAAAGCAGTCCATTTACGGCTTTCGTCATGCCAGACCTGACCTTTTCGTAAGGAAATACAATGATTTCAGAGGGCTTAAGGCTGGTGAAGACTTAAAGAATGCATCGGGTCAGATAAAAGTAGACCTCAATGCCAACTTCAGGAGCAATAGTGAAGTCATCGATTCGGTAAATGAAATATTTGATGATTTTATGACTCCTGACTTCGGAGGTGTTGATTATAAGAAGTCCGGCCGCCTTATTCATGGTCTTCCCGATACTGAGACCACAAGCGACCTTCGTACAGAGCTTATGCTGATCACCGGGGCCGAGACCGCATCTGACCAGCTTCAGGCCGAAGCAAAAGCCACAGCAAAGAAAATAAAAGAAATAGCGGGCAATATGGAGATCAGCGTAATCGGCGGGAAAAGAAAAGTACGCTTTTCAGATATCTGCATACTTATGAGATCCACAAAGGATGAAGTGCCTGTATACAAGCGGGTATTTGAGAATGCAGGGATACCGCTCTTCACTGAAAGCAGGACCGGATATTTTGAAAGACCGGAAGTCGCAGTTATCCTTGCGTGTCTGACCATACTTGATGATCCTCTGAATGACATTCCATTAGTTACTGTCCTTCGCTCGGAGCTTGTGGGACTTACCGATAAAGAGCTTGCGGATATTAAGATATACGGCAGAGGGGATTTCTTTTATGAGAGAATATTGTCTATCCTCGGTGATTATAAGGATACAGACGCATCTCTGATCGGATCTTTTGACAGGCTTAAGCTTGTTTCCAAGCTTCGTGATTTTTATAACAGATATAATTATTACAGGCATTTTGCCGAGTATCATACAGTTAATGATCTCATAAATGCCATTTATAAAGAAAATGATTATTATGACAGGATGAGGATAAGAGAGAAGGGAAGGAGCGCTCAGGCAAATCTTGACCTGCTCTTAAAAAAGGCCCAGGATTACAACAGCCGCGGCATTACGACTCTTTATGACTTTGTGTCCTATATAAGCGATATCATCAGGTCCGATAATGAAGAGGGAGAAGCAGGCTTTATAAGTGAAAATGAAGATGCGGTCCGCATCATGACTATCCACCACAGTAAAGGATTGGAATTCCCTGTAGTATTTGTATCAAGGCTGTGCAAGGACTTCAATAAAAAGGATGCCCGCGGAAACATAATATATGACAGCGATCTTGGAGCGGCCTTCAAGTATATGGACAGGAACTTTAATGTCACGACTGACTGGATGATCAATTCCCTTATTAAGCTGAGAAAAGTAAGGTCAACAATGGCAGAGGAGCTTCGCATACTATATGTTGCCCTTACAAGAGCCAGGCAGAAGATCTACCTGACAGCGTCTTTTGCAAGTGATGAAAAGCTTGAAGACAGATATAAGAAAGCATTTCAGATATATTTTTATAAGGCTCCTGAAAAGGCAGCAGGATTTATTGACTGGATACTGGCCGCTTTCTACGATCACCCATCGCTTAAAAAAGCTGTGCCTGGGATGCAGGAGGATGATCCTGAAGGTGCATATGCGGATACTGATGATATTATGTCTTACCGTCTTGTATATGACGACGGCATGATAAGAGACCCTCTGGAGGCAGAGGAGGAAGCAGAAAATGACTCTGATACAGAAAAAAATGGTGAAGAGGAGACATACGGCTGTAAAGCAGATGACCACCCGGATGACGATAAGCTTGCGGCAGAGGTGAAGACTCAGCTGGAAATGCTTAAGAGCTATGAATATCCATATGACACAGGATATGACTATCCTTCAAAGATCGGAGTTACGAGCATAGATGCTTATATTGAGAGCCGTGAGAGAGGGACCGGTACCCCTGCCGAAGAAACAGATCTGACTGTATCTGATGTACCGACGGAAGAGATACCATGGGCTACATCTGATGTACCGACGGAAGAGATACCATGGGCTGCATCTGATGTACCGACGGAAGAGATACCATGGGCTGCATCTGATATACCGGCAGAATATAATGCCGGCGGCGGTTCGCCCGGGTCAGGAATTTTCG
>JAZASR010000044.1:0-14216 GCA_036343175.1 Lachnospiraceae bacterium | reverse complement strand
AGCGATTTGCTGCCTGCAAGGTCCTTTTCCTCTGAAGCATAAAGCTCATCGGCATCAGTTAAAGACCTGGATATATCATTGGCTTTCCAGAGGCCAAAGCCCGTAAGGCCTGCCATGAGAAGCGTTGTGATGAGCATGGTTACGAGTACTCTCTTCAAAGTCTTTCCCTTCTTTCCTGCATCCGCACTTTGATCACTTATGTATCAATATCTGTGCTTTTTTCATTAACTGCAATGAATTGCCGCATATACCGGCAAAAGCATCAGCTGTTAAGCGCGCCTTCATTCTCCGCGATTTCCTTCTCACAAACACTTGTAAGCTTTTTATAGAGATCAGGATACACCTTCTTAAGTTTCAGAGGCTTAAGGTACGGATCAACTACAGCATGGCCCGTCTGTGCCGTAAATAACAGTTCCCCGGTATCCACGTTATAGCCTTTATAGGTATAATCAAGCTTTACCCCGTTAAAACGGGTAAGATATGTATCGATCCTTATAGTATCACCATAATGCAGAGGCTTTATATATTTAACGTTTGCATAAAGCACAGGGATTATAAGACCAAGTCTCTCGACCTCGTCGTAGCCCAGCCCATACGACTCCATATGGGCAAGTCTTGCTTCCTCACAATATCTTACATGGTTTGAATGGTGCACTATATGCATCTGGTCTGTTTCGTAATAATTGATCTTTCTGATATACGAATGCATGATGTTCTCCCGGTTCCTTTCAGTCTCATATCTTCCATTCGATCGCGCTTATAAGCCCGCTCTTTATATTTTCCGGACTGATATGCCTGCAATAACTCTTCACTTTCTTTCATGCAGACAC
This sequence comes from Lachnospiraceae bacterium, assembly GCA_036343175.1. GTDB lineage: Bacteria > Bacillota > Clostridia > Lachnospirales > Lachnospiraceae > JAEEJA01. The sequence continues at coordinate 13,386 of JAZASR010000044.1, read as the reverse complement.
TTAAAGACATAGTCTGCAGTCACAAAAAGGCACAAATACATTATATAATAGTATAAGTAAACTTTCAAATAAAATTGACCTTATGAAGCCATTGTGCTATAATTCACAGTAAGTATTCAGGAAGGGCTTAAAGCGTCGCCCGTTTACGAATAACACAGAATAATGAAAGGTGGTATTTATAAGATGGCAGAAGTTACAATCGACGGTATCAAGGCAACAGAGATCGGATATGATGACCTCAAAAAAGAAGGCTTATCAGACAAGTCCCTCAATTATTTCAAGGGCTATGGCTACAAGATCTATAAGCCGGTAAGCGAAGGCAAGTATATCTATGTTTATGAGCCTGATGATACAGAGAGAAGATTTGCTATGGAGTTCCTTTCATTCGATGGTATGAATAAAGCCTTCGAAGAGTGGGATGACCTTGCTAAGGAAGCCTGAATGCATCCGTCTTTTTGATAAATAAAACCTATGCAGAATTAAACATCCCCGGGAAAGCTTTCCCGGGGATGTTTTTTATTATTTTATCATTTTCCTGCTTTTTTTTGACGGCAAAGCGTCATCATTTTTCCTGCTGTTTTTCTGACGGCAATGAGTCATCATTATCTGCATGATCCTCTGTATTTATTTCATTATCTGCTGTTATAGAATGGTTTTCATCAGCGTTGTCTTCATCAGCCTTATGTTTCCTGTTATACAGCTTCGTATAATGCTTCTCACGGACATTCACATATCCGGCTTTTATCAGCCCGAAAAGGGTATGCTTTCTTGTCCTGAAGAAGCGCTCTGTCAGACCGATGACAAAAATCACAGGATATATAAGCAATATAATGAATATCACATACATAGCCGCAATTTTTTCTTCTGAATATCTTGCATAGTTCTCCCAATAAGGGAGTTCGATATTATCGGTATGCATGGTCCTGTAGCGCATGGCTTTTATGTTCTGGAAGAGACGGAATGCCTTATATCTGCCTGTGTTCTCAACAAGGAAGCTGTCGCTGAAGTTAAGGACCGAACCGTTAGCTGCATCGCCATTAAGATCCGTACCGCCGTTTCCGCCATTATCATCAGTATCGGATCCTGAATCCGGTACTGGCGCTATGGAGCCTGAAAAAGCGGAAGATACTATATTCTTCGCATAATTCGGTACAGGGTCAGGGAGAAGCGCCTGATACATGATGATCGGAAGTTCTGCTTCCCCTGATTCATTTCCACTTGCATATGACCCGCCCGCTGCCGGATCACTTTTGATCCCGGTGCTGCCGGAAGAGCTGTATGAGTTAACAGCCGTGTCTGCGGAAATATTTCCGTCTGTACCGGAGCCCGCTGCCCTGCACAGCATGTCATATGGCATGAATATCCTGTTCTTTGTACCATAGGCCTCTCTGGCAGGCTTTTTCTCCGGTACTTTAGAAACACCGGCTATATATGCGGTGATATTTCCGATCTTAACGCTCTTTCCTGCTATATCTGACGAACCGAATATCGCAAAGGCAAGGTTTTCGTCTATTACTATCCTGTCATGATTGGTATCTGAGTCATAAAAATAAGAACCTGATACCAGTTCAGGATGATCGATCAGAAAGAAATCTCCTGAGACCCCATAGGCCAGCGCATTTATTGAATTCTTATCATGAGAGATCGTGACCTCTCCTTTTGCTGCAAAGGAATCGGTCCAGATCTTCTTTGTGTTCGGTTCTTTGGGTATGCGGTCATTCAATATAGAATAGTCGACCTCATATGAATCCTCTTTAAGCCTGTCAAGTATAGTTTTCCTGACATTCATAATATCTGTCCTGCTTTCAGCTTTGCCAGGAGAAAAGTAGACCGAAAGGCATGAATACCGGTCATGCCCGGAGCCAAATGTCCTGCCGGCTTCCTGACCGTCAATTCCGTTTCTGACTGTATTCAGGCATGTAAAAATAATTACCGCTGATATCAGCAAAATGAAACTCACAAATCCACGCCTGAATATTTTATTATTAAATTTTGATCGCAGCTTATTCATATTTGTACCCTGGACATTCAAAATCTTTATTACATTATTTTCTCGTGGATCAGCTCTCTGTCTCGGCCAGTCTTACATAAGAACCGTCTTTCAGAGGCTTTGATGAGTTGGTAACTATGTAATCTCCCATCTGCAGGCTTCCTGACACACCTGATTTAGAATCATCAGAAAGCTCTACGTCCACGCTTGACCTCTTTACTATATATCTGTTTCCAAGAGGTGTACTCTTTTTCTGGATCGTATAGACGAACTTTCCATTGTTATCCTCGTGAATGGCATTATTGGGAACCACCGTGTCATAACGCTGACTCTTTCCTCCTATGGAAAGGTCGAGACTGTCTCCGATCATAAGATACTTGCCCTTTATTGATACAGTCACCCACATGCCGCTGCCATCGTCTGAAGGTTTAAGTGATGTTACAACTGCACTGCCGTCTTCATCCCAGAAATTTTCCATTACAGCCTTCATTCCCGGCTTTACAAGCATTGCCTGGGATGTATTTATTTTGATCTTTACGACCTTGCCGCTATCCTTAAGCTCCAGATGAGCGACCGGACTGTCCTTGGTGACATTATCGCCTTTCTTTGCTGATATATCCTTGATGGTTCCCTTCTGAGGGGCCTTAAGTTCTGTAAGGTCAGGTGCTTTAGAAAGCTTGTCTACTTTATCTCTGGCCTCCTGTATCTGCTCCTGGGCTTTTTCCATATCCATAGCCTCGGATCTGTTATTCAGATCATCCTGCTTTTTGGTATCAGAAAATGACAATATCAGGTCTGAAAGAGCATTTTCCTTGGCCTTAACGTCTGCCTTGGCATCATCCACTGTGGTCTTTGAAGCATATTCATCAAACTTTGCCTGAGCCAAAGTCTCAGCTGCCTGGGCAGAGGTAAGTGTGTCCTGAGCTGCCTTAAGATCATTATTGGCATTAAGTACTGCAAGCTCATTTCTGGCATCTGTGAGTGCTTTGTCTGCTGCATCTATATCTGCCTGTGTAGGCACGGATCCCTGTTCAGCTGAATCGCTTCCTGAAGTATCTTCGCCTGCATTGCCCTTATTATCTGCATCCGCTGCAGTGTTACCTGTATCTATATTTATCTTTTTACCTTTATTAAATGCATCTTTAAGATCATTAAGAGTCTTCTCTGCCTCTTTGACCTTGGCCTCTGCCTGCGCCTTTTGTATCGAGGCGTTCTTATCGTCTGCTGACTTCTGAAGGGAATCAACTTTTGCCTGTGCGTCTTTTACAGCCTGCTTTGCCTTATCTAATTCCTTCTCGGCATCCTTCTTTTTCTTTTTATTATCCTTTGCCGTTTCCAAAGCGTCTTTTGCTTTATTCAGGTCATCCTTTGCCTGCTGTATGGCATCAAGATCCTTCTTATAATCCGGCGGCAGCTTAAGGAGCGACTTCTGATAATCGAACTCAAGCTGCTCGAGATTGTCCTTTGCCTGCTTAAGTTCAGAATCGTCTCCTCCGTCTTCAAAGGTCATGATGACGTCTCCTGCCTTGACTTTGTCACCCTCTTCGACAAGGATCTTTTTTACTTTCCTGTCCCCTGTCACGCTTAAATCAAGTACGTCAGATGCCTCTATTTCACCGCTGCCGCGGACAGTATTAGAGACATTGCCCTCAGTCACCGACTGGGTCGAGACCTGTGGCAGTGAATAATTCATGATGGTATTTGAGAAAAATGTCAGCACCAAAAGTATGCAGAAAAATGCGATGGCAAACTTTATGACTTTCTTTCTTCTCCTGGAAAGAGCTTTATTTTCTTCTTCCATGCCGGTATCCTCCAAAAAACATTATTAATACTTATCAATATCGGATCGAAAATGATCTTTATAATGTGAATCACAGTCTTTTACTCATTAAGCTTATCAGCCCTTGACTCCGCCCTGGTAGGATATACCCTGTACCAGGTATTCCTCACCGAAGAGGAACATGAGTATTGTCGGAACCATATATATAGTCGAGACTGCAAATGCGACCCCGACATCGCCGGTATTTATCTGTGACAGAAATACCGAAAGGGGATACTTTTCCTTATCTGAAAGCAGTATCAAAGGCTGCTCGACCATGTTCCAATAATCTATAAATACAAGTATTGCGACCGATGCTATAGCTTCCTTGCACAGGGGAACTGATACGCGTGTAAATATCTGCCATTCATTGGCACCGTCCAGCTTTGCCGCTTCTATCAGGGAATTCGGTATTCTTCGCATATATTTGGTGAGAATATAGACCGAGAAAGGGGTAAAGAAGCCCGGCAGCCATATTGCCCAATTTGTATCAAGTATGCCAAGCCAGTCAGCAACCAGATAATTAGGTACAAGTGTTACCTGGAAAGGCATGAGCATGAGTACCACATATAAAAAGAAAAGCACTTCTTTCCTTTTGCGCCTGAATCTCGTAAAACTGTAGGATGCTCCCAGAGCCACAAGGATCTGAAATATGACTATAGGGAATGTAAGTATTACCGAATTCCAGAACTTTATCAGATAATCCGGGCTCTTAAAAAGCACCGTAATATACTGGGAAAATGTCACAATATCAGGTATGAACTTCAGGTTGATCTTCTTGGCAATATATGTAGTCTGAGGTATATCCATGCCGTAATCATTGGTATTTTGAGCACTGAACTGATCGAATATCATACCGTAGTTCGACGCAATCTCCGACGTTCCCATAAAGGAATTGGTAATAGTAAGGATAGTCGGCATCAGGAATGACGATGCAAATATGAGTGCTATGAGGAAAAGCACAGTTTTCTTAGCGATGGTGCGGGGCTTTGACCTGTGCCTTACGCGTTTCCCTATATGAGTACGCTGGACTGTTTCTGAAAGGTCCTTTACAAGTTCGGAGGAGATCATTTCGAACTCCTCATCGTCCATTATATGACTCTCGTAAACTTCCTCTGCCACGGATCCGCTGCCTGATTTCGAACCCTTTTTTCTTTCTTCAGTAATATTCAAAGCCTTATCTCTTCTCTTCATGCTCACCCCTCCACATCTTTGTCGTATTTTTCTTCAATGATGAAGAGAATGCCTATTATAATGGTCACGACTATGAACATTATGATAGCCGCTGCAGATAGTTTCTGATAATCGAGGGCATGGAATGTATTGTTCATAAAGTGCTGCAGCATATAGAGTGTATCATATGGATAATCACCCGTGAGCAGGAATACCTCCCTGAAGACCTTAAATGAATTGATTATCGAAAGTATGGTTACGAAAAGTATAGTCGGTGCTAAATAACGAAGTTTTATACGGAAGAAGATCTGAGACTTTGATGCCGACTCAAGGGTAGCGACCTCTATGACGTCCCTTGGTATGGAGCTTAAGGCCGCCATGAAAAGTATCATGTCGTAACCAAGATTCTTCCAAAGAAACAATATGACTATGACCAACTGGCCGAATGCCGACTTGAACCAGTCGACAGGCTGGGCGTTGATGACCGTCATGATCTGGTTTACCGCACCGTGATAGTCAAAAAGTACCCTCCAAATGAGGACTATAGAGGCTATAGGAACCATCATCGGACTTAAGAAAAAAGTTCTGAATGCGCTCTTTCCGGGTATGCTCGACTCAAGAAGCATGGCAAGCAGCAGCGAGAGCACAACTATTAAAGGCACTGAGACCAGGGTGAATGTCAGGGTGTTCTTTGAAGCCTGAATGAAGGCTGAATTGGTAATTATCTTCTTAAAATTCTCAATTCCTACAAAATTTGCCTGTATAGGATTGTCGATCATCGAATAGTAGATGATGACAAAGAATGGTATTATAAAGAAGACAAGGACGCCCAAAAGACTTGGCAGGAGGAAGAGGATCGAATTCTTTTCCTCAAGAAGCCTTCTTCTGAAGCAGGCTCTGCCTTTTTTCTTCTTATTCAAAGCTTTAAAAAACTCCATTTCTTATTTTTCCTCTGTAAATATAGCTTTACCTGTTCTCATTTACATAATTGCTTACCCTGTTCTGGATGATATCTGCTACCTGATCGACATCCTTGTCATCATTAAAGTAGGCTTCTGCCTCATCAGTTATAATCCCATTAACATCATTATCTGCTACCTGCAGCACTTTAGTATTCTCGATGACATCATTAAATACATCAAACTGTTCCTTTGACAGGGGCTTGATATTGACTGTTGTCTTGTCATCGATGGATGATTGCATATTGTAAGGCTCTATCTCCTGACCGTTCGGAGCTTTGTACTTCTCAGTGGCTGTGAAGAGCTTTTCATAATCATCATATACATCAAGCCTTGTCGGAATAGCGTAATTATACTGGCCGATTATGTTCTCCTGGTAGTCCTTGGTAAACATGTCCTTAATGAACTCCCATGCACCATCCTTGACCTTTGACTTGGAGTAGATAGCAAATGCTCCATCTCCAAGCTGGAAATAGCTCCTGCCGCCGTCCTCAGTTGGAAATCCGGTATATTCAACTCCACCGGCCTTCTTGAATATCTTGTCATAAAAATATATAGTTGACGGATCAAATAATATTCTATTCTGAATAAATAAGACCTTGCCTTCCTTTATCTCATCCTTCAGTGAAGGAACATTCTCATAAGCGTTGTCATCGACCTTTTTTGGAGCACCGTCATGGCAAAGCTTCAAGAGGCTCTTGAATCCATCGCTGTCAAATGTACACTGGCCATTATTCCAGTCAATATAATCATTCAGCTGGGTACTGAGGAAACTATCGAGCACACTAAGTCTGTCTCCAGGCATTCCCTGGAAAACGTACGTTCCTTCCGGCTTGGACTTGTAAAGCTTAAGAACGCTGTCCATATTGAGTTTGTCGATACCTTCCGCATCCTTCCTCTGCATTAAAAGGGTACTGATATTAAATGACGCAGACATGAAATAAAGCTTGCCGTCTATCTTGCAGGCATCTACGAAGTTCTGCCGGAGATCACTTAAGTTGATATCAGGATCCTTATCAAAGTAAGGGGTAAGATCCTCAAAAAGGCCCTTTTCTGCATACTTTGAAACATTGAGATTGTCTACTGAGATGAGATCAGGTATGTGGCCTGCAGCTATATCTTCATTGAACTTGCCCACAGGATCATTGGACTCCCCGTATTCTACGAGCTTTACCCTATACTTATCGCTCTTTTTATTGAAATCTATTACGTGATTTGTAATATCATCACTGCCGAAAATAACAGATACGGTTATCTCCTGCTTGTCCTTTATATCGTTTGGGTCTACCTTTGTGAGCTTCATGAACTTCATCTTTCCGGAGTCCATATCATCAATGATATTTATAAAGAAACTCCCATCTCCTGCATCTATCAGGTTCATGATATTGTTAGCATTTATTTCAGATGCAGTGAAATCTATGACACCTTTTTTCTCGTCTGAACCAAACTTCATGCCGACAAGCTGCTTATTGTAAAATGCATAGTAATCAAAATCCTTATCTGTGCTGTCTAAGAAGGTTATACCATTAACACCGGTCAGATTTTCATATTCAGTTTCATATGGATCTGACCATGCATCTTTACTTATATCATACGTATAATAGATAGACTTATAATTCCTTTCAGATGAGTCATCAGTTATATCGCCATAGTTTGCTTCATTTATAAGGATCCTGTTTCCATCATTCATCATGAGGTAACCTTCCACAGGCATCTCCTTATTCTGGCCGGCCTTATCAGTCGGGACATCCGTTTCTTTTATCTTTTTGCCGTTCTCGTCGAAGATCACGAGAGACTTGTACTCTACAACAACTGTCTTATCATCTTCTGCCAGAAGAATAGCCATATATCCGTCGCTTCCATCACCATTATTCATATCCGTAATAGTCTTACTGACATCATCAAGGGTCTTTATTGTCTTAAAATCCTTATCTACGAGAGTTACAGTGTCCTTCATGGTGCCGGAATCATCCATGCTGCTGGTTTGCAGCAGCATATTTCCGCTTTTACCGAATGAAACTACATTGACACTTGTATTAGCATCTTCAGATTCCAGATCTTTTATTTCAGTGAGCTTATTATCCTTTATGCTGTATTTATAATAAGTGAACTTTGAAATGTACTTCTTGTCGAAGTTATCATAATCGACATCATTCTCAGAAACCGGCTTGCCTGTCTCCTTTTCAATGGTCTGATACTGACTGAAAATGATCATGCCATTGCCGCTGGAGATCCAGTTGAGATCCTTGCCTTTCATATCTGCGTTATCGATATCTTCGGGTTTGTAGGTCATCTGCTTAGTATCGGCTGTGATCCTGTTCCCTGCCCCTTCGTTTCCTTTATCGCCTGTTTTCACACTATTTCCACATGCAGAAAGTCCCAGACAGACGGAAAGAGAAAGAAGAACCCAAAAGCTCCTTATGAACATATTCTTTGAAAGCTTATTATTTGAGAGCTTATTCAAATATTTTTTCATGACCTGTCCTCCATAATGATCGGTTCTTACCATATTTTCTGCTCATGCAGATCAAATCAATGAAGACCCTGTTTTCCAAAGATCATGCCGTAGATTATTTACTGCTTTGATCTGTTAAGCTTTTAACAATTATGTGACTGACAATATAAGAAAAAAGTTTCATACCGCAATCATTTCAACAGTTAAATTTCATATAGGCTTTGAAGGGCTGGCATAAAAATCATATCATGCTTTATCTGTTCTCATTTACATAATTGCTTACGCGGTTCTGTATGATGTCGATAACATCGTCCACACTCTTATCATCATTGAAATAAGCTGCGGCTTCATCGCTTATTATCTTAGTAACGTCCGTGTCTGAGGCCTGCATAGACTTGGTATTTTCAATGATGCTCTTAAACCTTGCTGCCTGTTCTTCTGATACTGGCTTTATATTAACAGTTGTCTTGTCATCGATTGAATATGTATTAGCGTATGGTTCTATCTCCTGACCATTAGAAGCCTTGTACTTCTTTGTTGCTGTGAAAAGCTTCTCATAATCGTCATATACATCAAGTCTTGTAGGTATAGCATATTCATACTGTCCGATCAGACTTTCCTGATAATCCTTTGTGTACATATTCTTAATGAATTCCCAAGCTCCATCCTTTGCTTCAGACTTTGAATATATGGCAAATGCCGAGCTTCCAAGCTGGAAATAATTCTTTCCGCCATCTTCTGTAGGATAACCTGTGTATTCCACACCGCCGCATGACTTATATAGCTTGTCATTCATATATATGGTGGCAGGATCAAACATGCCCATTGACGTGGCAAATATGATCTTATGATCCTTTATCTGCTCTTTAAGAGAAGTCATATTATTATAAGTGTCATCACCGACTTCCTTTGGTGCCGCATCGTGGCAGAGCTTTAAAAGATCCTTGAAGCCATTGCTGTCAAATGAACATTTTCCTGTGTTCCAGTCAATATAGTCATTGAGCTGGTAGTCCAGAAATGTCATGAGAAGATCACCCCTTGCTAACGGCATTCCCTGCAAAATACAGGTTCCTTCAGGCTTTGACTTATAAAGATCAAGCACAGCTGCCATATCAAGCTTATCAATGGAATTAGCTTCGTTCTTAGGCATAGCGAGAGTACTGATATTGAATGACGATGACATATAGTAAAGTTTGCCGTCGATCTTGCAGGCATCTACAAAGTTAGGCTGGAAATCGCTTATGTTCACATCAGGGTCCTTGTCAAAGTAAGGGGTAAGATCCTCTAAAAGACCCTTTTCCGCATATTTATTGGCATTCAGCTCGCCCATGGAGATAATATCCGGAATGTGGCCTGCCGCAATATCTTCATTGAACTTTCCGACAGGATCATTATTATCACCATAGGAAACAATATTTACCTTGTATTTGTCGCTCTTTTTATTGAAATCTATGACAAGCTTTGTGAGATTGTCATCTTCATAAAGAGTCGAAACAGTAAGCTCCTGCTTATCCTTGATATCTTTAGGATCTACTTTTGTTAGTTTCATGAATTTATTAGATGATCCAGAATTGGTGTTATCCATAAGGTCAATAATAAAGCTGCCATCGCCTGCATCTGTAATGTTCATGATATCGTTATCATTAACGCCTGAGGCTGTAAAATCAATAACACCTTTCTTCTCGTCAGACCCGAATTTCATGCCGAACATTTTCTTTTCAGAAACAGAATAAAAGTCAAAATCCTTATTTAAAGATGGTATGATACTCTGAGCAAGACTTCCAGAATATGAGACGCCATCTGTTATAAATGGTTCTGACCAGGTGCCCTTAGCAATATCATAAATATAATATATTGTCTTAGCGTTGTTTTCTTCAGATGAACTTAAGGCATCAGCCGATTCTCCTACCGAACCATAATCACTTTCTCTGATAAGGATCCTGTTATGATCGCTCAGCATGCAGACCTGATCGACCGGCATTTCTTTATCCGTGGCCTTATCGACAGGTACCTTTTCTTTCTTTACCTTTTTCCCATTCTCATCATATATTTCAATTGTCTTGTATGTCACAACCACAGGCTTGTCACCATCAGCAAGGAAAAGCTTCATATAACCGCCGTCCCCGTTTGGGTCATTTGTTATTTCGGTTATCCTCTTGCTCAGCTCATCCAGACTTTTAATCTCTTTGAAATCCTTGTCGACCAGCTTTAAGTTGTAGCTAATGGAGCCTGAATCATCGGAATCATAAAAATTCAACAGTGCATTGCCATCGCTTCCAAGAAATATGTCTGACAGATCTTTATTTGCATAATTCGACTCGAGATTCTTAAGTTCAGTAAGCTTATCTTCCCTGACATCATATTCATAAAAGAAATTCTGATTAATATATTTCTTGTCAAAATGTTCATAATCTATATCATTTTCATCAACTGCTTTGCCTGTCTTCTTATCGATGGTCTGAAAACGCCTGAAAATAATAATGCCATTGCCTTCACCTACCCATGAAGGATCCTTTATACTTTTCAGATCAGCATTATCGACATCTTCCGCATTGTATGTCATATTCTTTGACTCAGCTGTGATCTGATTGCCCGCTTCCTTAGAACCTCGGCCCCCTGTCTTCGAGCTGCTGCCGCAGGAAGCAAGGCCAAGACACGCTGTAAGCATAAGAGCAATACTAAACCCCTTAATAGCCTTACTAATAAATGTTCCTCTCATAGAGATATCCTCCAGAATGATATTTTTAGCGCTTTATAAACCATGGAAAATATTAATCCCATTATTTCGATCTATAAGGCTTTTTCAATAATTACTTTGCATCAGCTTTTCCGTAATCTGTCAACATCATTAATACATAATTGACAGTGAAAAAAGCTTTACTTAATAATTATATCGCTTATGAAACATTGTGTAAACATTGTTTTTTAATAAATAGGCTTATTACTTTTATTATTTAAAATATATTTTAAAAGACAAAGAAAAAGGCACATAAACGGGCAGACCCATTCATGTGCCATGATGATCCAGATATTGACCTGCTGCAGATCAGCAGCCATCTTTTCCTCACCCGCTGACCAGAGAAATTCAGTAAATGACATAGGGTGAAGGTACATAATACTGATCAGAACTCGTATTCTTCACCATTTACCATAGCGCGCTCATCATCATCGAGCGGAATTACAAGGCAGCGAACACCATCCAGTGTAGTCTCCGTAATCAGTCCTGCTTTTTCATCTGATACCCTGAGAACCACGTCTGCACTTTCTTCATCAGCCGACAGGATGCCCGTGCTCATTTTATTGACATCATTCGCAGGAACACCTGAATCTCCGTCAATGTCAGAGATCTCTTCGTCGTAGTTTTCAACCTCGCCATTGCTTTTTTTATACTTATCCAGCCTGCTGTGTAATTCTTTGACCTTCTGCTTCAATGCATTTTTTTCCAGGGTCAGCTCGCCGGACTTAAGTGACTTCTTATCAACAAGCTCTGAAGCCTTTGGAGCATCATCTTCAAAGTACTCCTCATATTTGTCTGCAATGATCCTTGCCTTGTCTTCAGAAATTCCCGAATCCTCAAGGACGGGGGCAATCCGCTTCTTATCAAGGACCGGAGCATTATTCTTTCCGCTTACGTCTTCATCCTCTTCCGCAACATTATGAAGACCAAGAGTAACATTCAGAAGTATCTCATCCTGCTCCTCCTCAGAGACATTCGCCTTAACGATATTTTCAAAGGCATTCTTTTTCTCTGCTGAAGTGTGCCTTGACTCAGCGGAAAGGCCATTCTCCCAGAAATCATGATCAGGATCCTTTGGGTCCTTAGTATATACCAGTATAGAATTAATATCTGTGGAACGGCTGGAAAAGCAGGGGAATGTAAAGCCTGAATCGACCTGGCCGACTACCCAGTTTCTTGAAAGAGGCTCGATCCTGTTATCCTCACTGTTATAACCGAGACCAGGCTTTGAAAGATCAACAGGACAGATCGCGCAGATGATGTAGTCATAAACTTCTTCTGAATCATCGAGCTTTATATCATCCTTTGTCTTGACAGGGACATCATATACATCATGAAATAAAAGGATCAGATAATTGCCGGTAATATTATAGGTTTCGATAACATGATCATAAAAGGCATTGAGGGCATCATCATCCTTTAAACCGGTATCACGAAGCTTCATGATCATCTTCCAGTTATTATACGCTTTGCTCCCACGGGAACCTGATTCGCTGCCTGTTTCTGTGTCTTCGGAATCGCCGCTTCCGATTACATCCATAGGAATATCTCCGGATGATATTAAGGAAGTCTCCATAAACTTAAGTTCGAGAAGGTTATTGTCTAGGGTGCCGGAAAGGACCTTCTTAGCTATTGCCAGGTACTTATGGAACTCCTCTTCATCAAGATTGCCATATAATTCATTAAATGTTACGATCTTGTCTTTATTGGAGCTAACATAGCACCCGGCGAGTCTTGTAAAAGTACATTTGCTGTCCTTTATGCGGCCTTTGATTTCGTTGATCTCTTTCTTATTCATGAAACCTCTCCTATCTGTAATTATCTGTTAATTGCCAATATTATTAAACAAAAAGATCATTTTTATTATATCAACGTAAATGGTTTTTTACCATCCATCTATACAGGTGATAAGATAATATATGTTATTTTTCATCCGCCATACAACTGATAAAAAAATATATGGAAAAATAAAACCCGGCGAAAGACTTCACCGGGTTTTTTGATCAATTAGAGGCGCAGGCCAGATTTGAACTGGCGCATACTGGTGTTGCAGACCATTGCCTTACCACTTGGCTACTGCGCCTTATAAGTGACCCCAACCAGATTTGAACTGGTGTTACCGCCGTGAAAGGGCGATGTCTTAACCGCTTGACCATGGGGCCATATCTAATTCTAAGAAAAAGCCCTAGAACTAAATAAACTCCCCGAGTAGGGCTCGAACCTACAACAACTCGGTTAACAGCCGAGTGCTCT
>JAZASR010000043.1:0-15530 GCA_036343175.1 Lachnospiraceae bacterium | reverse complement strand
TATCAGATCATTGGAGCGGATGTCAGCTGCTGTATAAAATTCTTTTGAGAAAAGAAATACTTTATTCCTGTCTTTCTCATCCATAACATATACGCCTGACTTTTTATCATAGTTTCCAAGGCTTACATTTACACTCTTATCTCCCGATGAAATACTTATGGAAATTTCAGGTGAATTCAATCCGTAATCATCCAGGGACGATGAGTCGGTCTTACTGTTAACCAGTGTCTGGGCTTTTAATGGAGCAAGCTGCTTCAGTAATTTTGTGACCTTATCATTATCAAGAGGGGCGTCTGAATCAGCCAGACTCCATTTACCATTTTCCTTCTTCAGCTTTGTCTCATCATCGCCGTTTTTTATTTCCACTGACGTAAGGTCTGAGGACTTCACATCAAAAAGCGTAAGAGAGGCCGCAGTCTTTCGTGCCTCGCGCCCCGACTCTGCTGCAAGAGCACCATATATGCATAACAGAACAAGCAGTACCAGACTCAATATAATAATATTAGCTTTCTGCCTTTTTATTCTTTTACTGCCCATATTAATATCTCCTTAATTTCTATATGATCAAGCAAACGATATATTTTCCGTCATTACTTTTTCCTTCTGAAGAACCATATTGCAAAGCCGATAGCCAGTAAAAGACCGGGTATCAGTATTATGATAATGATCGCCAGTATTATGGTAGTTGCTGAAGGTATGTCAAGTGCTGTATCAGCGATATCTTTCGGAGAAACAGATCTGAATTTTTCTTTTGATTCAACGATCGAACCTGCGGCAGTGGTGAAGAGGTCTGTATTCTTCAGACTTGAACTGTTATCCGTATATTCGTCGTCCAGCAGGTCTGCTGAACTGAAAACATATATACCGGTATTTTTATTATCGCGGCTTTCACTTACAAATATTCCCGTAGTGAAAGGTCCCTCAATATCATTATCTGTCTTATTAACATTGCCATCCGAAGGATCCTTCTTTAAGAACGAACCATCTGACGTAGTAAGGATATCATTATAGGAGACTGTACTCCTGATATCCCCTTTGTCAGCGCTGGTAAGTGCTTCAGCATTCGGCATGATGACACTGCCTGTATCTGAACCGAGTTTAATATTGGAAATTTCAGGCAGTATGGCATTTATATAATTATAGTATTTTCCGGCCGTCTCAAAAATAATTCCCTTTTGGACACCGATCCCATAGTAAGCAAGGATCTTATCAAAATTAGGAGTCTCGGAATTGGCATACTCTGTGAAAATTATTGCACGTCCGCCATTCTTTAAATAATCAAGTACCGCGCTGCTTTCTTTTTCCATATAATCTGTTGTGGGCCCCGCTATAAGCAGAAGACTGCAGTCATCCGGCACCTTGGATTCTGACAGGAGATCAAGCTTCTCTTCCGTGATATTGATCTTTCCGAGAGCGTTTATTAAAGAATCCCCGAGTTCTCTTTCATTATGTCCTGTTACCGAGTACATTTTAAGGGTCTCGCCTGATTGAACGAACTGGATAGCCGCAGTAATACAGCCTTCTGCATCAAGGGTCTCACCATTGAATCTGTTATCAGATGACATCAGGACGTAATACATCTGTTCGGCGGAAATATATTTTACAGCGTGGGTATCCTCATCATAGACAATTACATCATTATCCGAGATCTCATCATTTACCCCAAGGCTCTGGGCAAACTTCGGATATACAACAGGGTCTTTTACTACGACCTGAATATTCCCCGGAAGCTTTTCATAATTGTTAACAACTCTTTGAATATTGATATTCTCCTTGCCCTTATGTACCATATAATAGAGCTTGATATTATCATCAGTATTTTTAACAACCTCGCGGGTAGTCTCAGTCAGAGTATATATCCTGCCTCCGCTGATATCCGCTGATATATCAAGCCTTGCAAATATCATGTTTGTAACAACTACAATGGCTATTACAAGTACCGAGATAATAACTGTATAAGCACCGGTCTTAAATATATCTGTATTGAACTGCTCCTTTAAGCGGCCGGTCCTTCCTGATCTTTTCTTCTTTTCATCATTTTTCTCATTTACTTTTTCTGAAGCTTCATTTATATTTTCATTTTCTTTATTCATGGTATCGGCCCACCTCCTTTATTGATATTTCTTACGCTCTGTCATCTGTATCGTCAGAAAATTAAATATAAATATCACGCTCAGATAATATATCACTGACGAGATCTTTAATATGCCGAGCGTAAAGTCATTGAATCTGTCTGAGATGGACAGAGTATTGAGTATCACTGAAAGAAGGCTGTCATACATTGAAGGATCGATCGCATAAAGGATCCATATGATAGCCTCGGCCGCTATAAGGAAAATTCCCGATACTATTATGTTCTTCATGGAGCCGTATGTCAGTACTACTATCAGTGCCGCAAGTATTGCAATGATCAGGACCGAATTCTTCCCATCCGCCGGCAGTGCCTGAGTAAGAGATGGCATCAGATAGGAAAGTATGACAGCAAGGAATGTTACTATAGCCGCTATGACCTGACTCTCTGTCAGGGAGGAAATAAACATTCCCATTGCAATATATGCAGATCCCATAAGGAAGAAGCCTATGACTGCGCTGTAGGCTGTAGAAAGTCTTACATCGTGATTGAAGCACCACAGAATGATCGGATATGTTGAGACTTCTGCCATTCCGATAAGGAACAGAGAATCAACTGCAAAATACTTGCCGGAGACTATCTTCCATACAGGTACCGGTGAAGTAAGAAGCAGCTGGTCGGTCTTCTGATGACGTTCTTCTGCCATTATCCTCATGGTAATGACCGGAATTATAAACAGAAACAGAAGCCTTATACGTCCAAGTGTCTTTTCAAAGTTCCCAACGCCGCTTCCCATGTTATAAGCCCAGGTATAGAGTCCTACAAGTACAATAAACAGTGCAAGAAAGATAAAGCCTGTCATGGAGGTAAAGTACTGCTTTAATTCCTTTTTATAAACTGCTCTCATGATCTGCTTTCCTCCTTTTCCTTTTTCTTATTTTTAACAGTCCTGCCGCCGAACTGTCTTGAGCCCTGACCGGTAAGCTTAAGGAATGCCTCCTCAAGAGTTGCAGTATTCATCTTCATCTCTATGATCGGGATCCTTGCCTCGGCAAATTTATAGAAGAGATCCTCTCTGATATCCATTCCTGATTCGGTATAAACCAGGAATGAAATGGTTCCGGGTTCATTATCCTTCTTGAAGCGTACATTCGTGATGCCTTCTATCTTTGTAAGAACGGTCCGCACTACTTCCTTATCACTCTTTGCAGTAATACTCAGGTTATTCTTATCCCGGATCTTCTTTGTGATATTTTCAGGAGTATCAACAGTCACAAGCTTCCCTTCATTGATAATAATGATCTCATCACAGACTGCAGAGATCTCCTGCATGATGTGGGAGCTTAAAAGAACCGTATGATCATGGCTGAGCTCTCTTATCAGCTCGCGCATCTCTATTATCTGTCCCGGATCAAGACCAACAGTAGGCTCATCGAGTATTATCATGTCCGGATTGCCGATCATGGCTGATGCCACCCCGACTCTCTGCCTGTATCCCTTTGAAAGGTGCCTTATCAGCCTTTCAGAGACATCGACGATCCTGGCCTTTGCCATTATGGAATCGATCTGTTCATTTATTTCTTTTTTCTTAACGCCCTTAAGCTCAGCAACAAATCGGAGATATTCTCTTACCCTCATATCAAGGTAGAGCGGTGGTATCTCTGGCAGATAGCCAATATTTTTCCTTGCTTCAAGCGGGTCTTCCTGAACACTTACTCCGTCAATAAGCACCTGACCCATGGTCGGAGCTATATATCCTGTTATCATATTCATGGTAGTAGACTTCCCGGCTCCGTTGGGCCCGAGGAAGCCGACGACCTTGCCATTCTCTACAGTAAATGAAAGGTCATTCACGGCAGCATGATCACCATATATCTTAGAAAGATGCCTGACTTCGATCATATGAACCTCCTGATAGTGTTTTATTTATTGAGAATCTTATTCAGCACATTCTAAAGTGCAGTCACGTAAATGAATCCCAAAATATATAATACTATAATAAGAGATAAATTTGAAAATTTTGTGAAATTTTCAGATATATATTTTGATCAAAAAATTATCTGCAGATCTTCAGATAAAAAAAGACCATCCGAAGATGGTCCTTTAGTATTATGTGTAAATGGTCAATTTCCCACCATCTAAAGGGAGTGGGATTAAAAGCAGCCTTATTTCAAATTCAGCTTCCATTCCCAGAAGACAGGGGATATCCCATGCTTCAAAATAATATGAAATATTAACAGCTTCAAACCTTTTCAGGCTCCGGATAGTCTGTGCCTGATGTATCAACCGTTACCTTGATCATGACCTGCGGCTCTATCGGAGCATCCATATAATCGGTCTTAGATGCTGCTATCTTGTTCACAATATCCATTCCTTCAGTCACCTTGCCAAATGCAGCATAATCACCATCAAGGTGAGGTGCATCCTTATGCATTATGAAGAACTGGGAACCTGCGGAATCAGGATCCATGGCTCTTGCCATTGAGAGAACTCCTGCCGTGTGCTTGAGACTGTTATCGAATCCGTTGCTTGAAAATTCACCCTTTATAGAATAACCGGGTCCGCCTGTTCCGATCCCGTCCGGATCGCCGCCCTGGATCATGAAGCCGCTGATGATCCTGTGAAATGTAAGACCATCATAAAAGCCCTTGTTAATGAGTGATATAAAGTTATTTACAGTGTTAGGAGCAATGTCCGGATAAAGCTCAGCCTTGATCGTTCCCTGATTGGTTTCAAATGTTACAACTGGATTTGCCATGTGAAAACCTTCCTTTCGTTTGTGATAAAGCTATTATATCACCCTCCGATGGAAGTGTCACCTTATTTAACTGTTAAAAGCCATTTCAGATATAATAGATATCAGCCGCCTGCGTCTGCCAATTGATAAGATCCTCGAGGGTCACATCGTCGACAACACCATTTATGGCATCATTCAATCTGGTCCAAAGCTTTAAGGTTGCGCATGTCGACTGGCGCGGACAATCATTTACCTCACCATCAAGGCAGGATACAGGCGCAAGACTTCCCTCTGTAAGTCTTAAGATCATGCCTGCTGTATACTCACTGGGCTTCATAGTCAGACGATAACCTCCCTGTGGTCCTCTGATGCTTCTGACGAAGCCTGCCTTATTCAGCATTGAAATAATCTGCTCCAGATATTTATCAGATATTTTCTGCCTTTTCGCAATATCCTTTATCCTTACAGGGCCGCCCTTATCGTTGATCCCTATATCTATCATCATTCTAAGGGCATATCTGCCCTTGGTGGAAATCTTCATAATATCCCTCCTGTGCTGTATATACTTACAGAATAATGTTTTCCGTTATCTGCGAATAAAGCTTTTAAGCTATTATATATTACATTTCCTAGTATGTCAATATGAATTGAATAAAAAGGGACCTGGGAACTTATTAATAGTTCCCAGGTCCTGAAACTGCATTAAGCGTACAGCAGTTTATTATATTGTCTGTTGCTGCATTTGTTGTTCTTATTTATTTTGTTCTTATTATTTTGTTCTTATTATTTTGTTCTTATTATTTGTTGTTCTTATTTTTTACTGTTCTTTTTTATCGCTCTTAACATCAGAATCGCCCTTGCTGCCGCCGTTATCTACGTACCATGCTGCAGCGCCTGCTCCAACGATCAAAAGTGAAAGAACAACTATCATAATTATTTTGAATGTCATTATTAATCCTCCATTTGTTGGCCTTAAGCCACAATTTACAAAAAATATCCGGTGCGATTTTTTCTGTTGGAGGTCTCTATGACCGCTTGTTCTGATTAGATCATTATCACAATTTACTGTTCAATGAAACTCAATATACCCATTTAGTCCCATCCTTATCATGTATGAACATTATAAGCCGGGTAATAAAGAGCACTACAAATACTGTCTGCAGACCGGTCAGTAAATAAAAGAAGAGCGTCTGGTCAGAGAGCAGCGTCTTAAGCTCTGCTGCTAACTTAAGGATGTAATAAGAAAACAGACCCTGCTTTTTAAGAAGCGCATTCTGAGAAAGTCCTCTGTTCCTGATGCGTTCAATAGCCGGGAACCCTGTAACAGTACGTTTCAGAGTACATAACAGTTCTTCAGGATTATAAAGCTTCTTTGCCTTTAATATATAGTGAGGCAGGGAAATAGAAGCATCAGTTGATATATTTTCGGAATCAGCCTGTACGGATGTATGTCGGGCAGGTTCTGAAACAGCAATTGCCGCACTTGCGAGAAATGCCGAGAGGACTATTATCAGGGCTAATGCCAATGAAGCTTGTCTTCTGGACTTAATGAATACCTTCATAATGGTCCTCCTTTCTTTAAAAATCACGAATGAATAAAACAGGTCATATTATATCACAGATTCCTGTCATTTACCCACTTGTACATATAGTCGAATACGTCTGCACGGTCAGTTTCGTTAAAAAGCTCGTGCCTGTCGCCCTTAAAGAGCTTCATGGAGATGTCTTCGGCGCCGGATCCGCTGTACATGTCATAGACCTTCTTTACCCCTCTGCCAAGGTCTCCGACAGGGTCTTCATCTCCGGATACAAAAAGCATAGGCAGGTCCTTAGGAAGCAATGCCAGATTCTTTTCTGAACATGTATACTTAACCACCTGCATGAGACCATAGAAGCCATTCAAGGTAAAGGTAAATGTAGAGAGCGGATCTGCATAATGGATCTTAAGCCTGTCATGATCCTTGCAAAGCCAGCTGTTATCGAAGTCCTTGCCAAGCATATCGAACTTTCTGTAAGGGCCCGAGAATATCATAGCCTCCATCAGATGGCTCCTGTGGTGAGTCCCATAGATCTTAGCCATCCCCCTGCAGAGCGTCTGCCCGAAAGTACAAACTTCCGGACTTATATACCCCGCGCCCATGAATATGGCACCGTCAATGGTGTCGGGATGCCTGCAGATATACATTCTGAGCAGGTATGAGCCCATGCTGTGGCCAAGCATAAAGTAATTAAGATCCGGATATTCCTTGTGAATGTTAATATACATGGTATATATATCCCTGATAAGGACTTTTGCGGGATCATGCTCTGTGAAATATCCATACTGACCATCATCAGCTGCCGATGCGCCGTGACCAAGCATATCGAATCCCACTACCAGAAAGCCCCTGTCAGAGAAATACTCTGCCAATTCCTCATAGCGGCTGATGTGATCGATCATACCGTGAATAATGTGAAGCACTCCCACATAATTTTCGTCCTCACGTGTCCACTTGACCCCATGGATCCTGGTCTTACCATCAGCAGAATTAAATGAAATATTTACTGTCTTCATATGCAAACCCCATTTCCTGATATTAGTGATAATACCTGTATTATACCACGATAAGAAACTTTTGGACAAAAAAGACTGCCCGTTCAAAATGGACGTGCAGTCTTTAAATCCAGTTTCTTTACCTGAAAAAGTCATATAAAAAACAATATTATACTTCTTCGATCTAACTGCTTCTCTCCCCTGCGGTTTGCAGTATGAGATAAAAGCATACTCGCAAACCTCATTTATAGAAAAATATGATATCGTTAATATATAAATAAGTGTTATTTTGAATGATCAGGTTTTCAAGTAATCAACAGCCTCAGGATATTCGGCTCTTATACTTCCACATCTATTTTCTGTAAATGCCAGATATCGTCTACGTACTCCTGAATTGTCCTGTCTGATGAGAACTTCCCGGATCTTGCAACATTGATCATGGCTGCGCGTGTCCACCACTCTTCATCTCTGTACTTCTCCACTACCTTCCTGTAGACCTCATCGTATGAACGGAAGTCCTTGAGGATGAAATACTGATCCGGACGTGAGCCCTGACCATCAAGCAGTGAATTGTAGATGTCTCTGAACTCATCATAGTTGTCAGGAGCATAAGTTCCATCGATGAGCTGTGTAAGGACAGCACGGATATCCCCGTCTGTATTGTAGATGTCGCGTGGGTTATAGCCGCCGTTGTTCTCGAAATTAATGACTTCATCCGAAGAAAGGCCGAAGATGAATGCATTCTCCTCGCCTACTTCATTAACGATCTCAACGTTGGCACCATCCATGGTACCCATTGTAAGAGCGCCATTGAGCATGAACTTCATGTTTCCGGTACCAGAGGCTTCCTTTGATGCAGTTGAGATCTGCTCTGAGAGATCAGATGCCGCGAAGATGATCTCGGCATTGGATACACGGTAGTTCTCGATGAATACGACCTTCATCTTGCCATTGATGGTTTTATCGTTATTGATAACGTCTGCAACGCTGTTGATAAGCTTAATGATCTGCTTTGCGCGAACGTATCCTGCTGACGCCTTGGCACCGAATATGTATGTTACCGGTGTGAACTCCATGCCTGGATTCTTCTTGAGTGTATTGTAGATATACATGATGTGAAGGATCTTTAAGAGCTGTCTCTTATACTCATGGAGACGCTTTACCTGTACATCGAACATGGATCTCGGATCTACTTCGATGCCATTATGCTCCTTGATATACTTTGCAAGACGGAGCTTGTTCTTATACTTTATATTAGCGAACTCTTTACGCGAAAGCTCTTCATCAGCATAGATCTCAATGCCCTTGATCTTTGAAAGATCGGTGATCCACTCATCTCCGATCCTGCTTGTCACGAAATCAGCAAGGAGCGGGTTGCCGTGAAGAAGGAATCTTCTCTGGGTGATACCATTTGTCTTGTTATTGAACTTCTCAGGCATCATCTGATAGAAGTCTCTAAGTTCCTGCTTCTCGAGGATCTCTGTATGGAGCTTTGCAACGCCGTTTACAGAGAAGCCTGCACAGATGGCAAGGTGAGCCATCTTGACCTGACCATCATAAATGATAGCCATCTTTCTGATCTTCTCATTATCTCCGGGATATTCTGACTGTATACGGAGGATAAATCTTCTGTTGATCTCCTCGATGATCTGATATATACGGGGAAGAAGTCTTGAGAAGAGCTCAAGAGGCCACTTTTCGAGTGCTTCTGACATGATGGTATGGTTAGTATAAGCACAGGTCTTTGTTGTGATATACCATGCCTCGTCCCACTCAAGATCATATTCATCCATAAGGATACGCATGAGCTCCGGTACTGTAACTGTAGGATGGGTATCATTGAGCTGGAATACGACCTTTTCATAGATCTTATGGATATCGTCATGATTCTCCATGTACTTCTTAACGGCACGCTGAACCGAAGCAGATACGAAGAAGTACTGCTGCTTGAGTCTGAGCTCCTTGCCTGCCATATGGTTGTCATTCGGATAAAGGACCTCACAGATAGTTCTTGCAAGGTTCTCCTGCTCAACTGCCTTCTGGTAATCGCCCTTGTCAAAAGAATCAAGACTGAAATCGTCTATTGCTTCTGCATCCCAGATCCTTAATGTGTTAACGACATTATTCTTATAACCTACTATCGGGAGATCATAAGGTACAGCAAGAACTGACTGGCAGTTCTCCTGAACGAATCTGTCACGGCCTGTCTGATCGTCGTGTCGCACCGATACATAGCCGCCGAACTTGACTTCAACAGCATACTCTGAGCGCTTGATCTCAAATGGATTGCCATATTTAAGCCAGTTATCAGGCTTTTCAACCTGATAGCCATTGACTATCTTCTGTTTGAACATGCCGTATTTATAACGAATACCACAGCCATATGCAGGATAGCCAAGTGTTGAAAGTGAATCAAGGAAGCATGCTGCCAGTCTTCCGAGACCGCCGTTTCCAAGCGCTGCATCAGGCTCCTGATCCTCGATCTCATCGAGATCAAGTCCAAGATCATCTATAGCTTCCTTTATCTTCTCGTTGCCTTTGATACTGATGATAGTGTTTCCAAGCGCGCGGCCGGTAAGAAACTCCATTGATAAATAATAAAGTACCTTGGAGTCGTCCTCTTCGATCTTCTTATGTGTAGCCATCCACTGGTCTACAACGATATCCTTTACTGCGTAAGAAACAGCCTGGAATATCTGCTGCTGAGTGGCATCTTCGATGCTTACCCTGAACAGAACCTTGAGATACTCTTTGATCTGTTTCTTAAACTGTTCCTTGTCTATTTCCTGTGCCATATGTCCCTCCTTGCAGGTATTGAAAGTACTTACATTTAAAACACTACAATTTTATAATAGATCCGCTTAAAAAGCAAGTTTTATTATAATCAAAAAAGCCCGGGAAAGTCGAACCGGTCGAGCTTTCTGGGGCTTTTATTAAATCATTGTAAATATTTGGTATGTAAATGGTGCGGTGCTATCAAGCACATTCATTGGCACACTCCATCAACGCATTATTCATGCTTTGGAAAGTTGGCGGCACCTGAGACAGGCGTGCCGGCCGCTGTGAGCGGGATAGAGTCAGTCAGGACATCCCCGAAGATATCTGTTGCACGGAAATCATATGGTCCCGGACCGGCTTTCGACATTGTGAAATAGTTATGGGCTTCTTTATGGAGCGCCACGTATGAAGTTTCCGGTTCCCCTGACTTCTTGTACTCGAGACTCACTATCGGATAGCGTAAATTCCGGACCTGGACCTGAGCCCAATATTGAGTGGAACCATCCTTGAATACGTACTGAATAGGGAGTTCCGTAGGATATGCTATTATCTGCCAGTTGATCTTTAAGCGTCCGACAGCCAATGGAGCTATCTGCGGAAAAGCGAGTCTGTCAAGATCCACGTCTCCCTCTTTTCCTTCCGGAAGCTGATCTGCCACAAGACAATCAACATGATCAGACAGAGCCCCTGCCTGTGGGGTCTGAGGAGTTATCCTTATATAGGCTCCCTGAAGACCTGATAGATAATCTGCTTTATTCAAAGCACAGACATAAAGCGGCTGTCCGTTTTCCATGGCCGGTACAGTACCGTCAGATGAATCGCCTGTGAAAAAACCATTAAGACTTGCATTTCCGTAATTGTAGCCATTTTTGGTATTATCTCCGTAATACGTTCCGTCACCGGTGTGAACTTTATTCAGGGCATCTTTATCTACAGTAAGCGGTGCCACCGTGGCTGAAGGGGTAGGAGTCAGAGCTGCTGACGGTTCAGGAGACGGAGAAGCTTCCGGAGCCTCCGTTTTCTTCGGTTTGACAGTCTCTTTAGGCGCCGCAGTCTTCTTTGCTGTGATCTTCTTCTTTACTGTCAGCCTGCACTTATATCTTTTTCCCCTGTAATAAGCAGTGATGATACAGCTGCCTTTCTTTCTGGCAGTAATGACACCCTTTCCGGAAACGCGGGCAACCTTTTTATCTCCTGTATACCATGCAACAGGGCCCGAAGCCCCTTTAAGCTTAAGCCTTTTTTTCTGACCCACCCGCAGTGTAAGCTTTCCGGCAGACAACTTTACCCTGGATGCTGCCTGCGCTTCATTCTCAGATGAGAAGCCCGGCAGAGCCGGTATACCTGTAACTAAAATGGCTATCACAAGGCAGATAACTGCAAATAAAGAAGATCTTCTGAAATGCCTTAGCTTTCCTGTAAAAAGATCAGAACTCATATTTTACCCCCTGCTTACTGATCAATCACTTAAAATACGATCAGGTTTATTATTACTTTGGAAACATCAGAACTTTAACCGTGCTTAAATTGAGCAGATACAAATTATTAGAAGTCCCTTATAGCATAACTGGCATCAGTTAATAAGACCTGATGCCAGTTAATTCTCTATTATTTAATATTATTATCTGCCGATGTAGTCAAGTGTCTTCCTGCAGATACTCTCACCGTCGAGACCATAGTGCTTAATGAGGTCAAGGGCAGGACCTGACATACCATACTCATCGTTGATACCAATTTTAAGTACTTTCATAGGGCTCTTCTCACATATGACGTCGCATACTGCACTGCCGAGGCCTCCGATGACAGAATGCTCCTCAACTGTGATAATAGCCTTTGTTTCCTTTGCAGCCTTTACAATGATATTCTCATCGATAGGCTTTATGGTGTGGATATTTATGACTCTTGTGCTGACTCCCTTTTCTTCAAGCATATCAGCTGCCTTAAGAGCCTCTGTTACTTCAAGTCCTGTAGCAATGATTGTAACATCAGAGCCATCCTTAAGGGTTATGCCCTTGCCGAATTCAAACTTATAATCAGGACCATCATTAAATACAGGAACCGCAAGCCTTAAAAGTCTTACATATACAGGTCCTTTATATTCATAAGCAGCCCTGATGCAGGCTTTTGTCTCTATATCATCCGAAGGATTCATGACTACCATGCCGGGTACCGCACGCATAAGCGCAATATCCTCACAGCACTGATGAGTGGCTCCGTCTTCACCGACTGAGATACCTGCATGAGTAGCGCAGATCTTTACATTGAGGTGAGGATAGCCTATGGAATTTCTTATCTGTTCATAAGCACGTCCTGCCGCAAACATTGCGAAAGAGCTTACGAATGGCACCTTTCCGCAGGCCGCAAGTCCCGCTGCAATTCCCATCATATTTCCCTCGGCTATACCGCAATCGATATGCCTGTCCGGATATGCTTTCCTGAATATGGCAGTCTTGGTTGCTGCAGCCAGGTCTGCATCGAGAACTACTATATCATCATGGTCCTTTGCGAGTTCTACAAGCTCATTGCCATAGCTTACTCGTGTTGCAATCTTCTCTCCCATTATATTCTCCATTCTATATTCTGACTTTATGACAGATGCTAAAATTGTGTATTCTGATAAATGACGGCCGCCGCTTTCATATTAAAGGCGGTAACATGGATCTACACTCAAATCATTCTCTTATCCGGCCATGATCACTTCTCAAGATCCTTCATGGCAGTCTCGAACTCATCATCGTTCGGAGCCTTGCCATGCCAGTCAAGATTCATCTCCATATAGGAAACTCCCTTGCCCTTTACACTTTTGAATATGATGGCTGTAGGCATGCCCTTGCATGCACGCGCCTTATCGAGCGCATCCTTTATAGCACAAAAATCATGGGCATCCACGTTATCAATAACATTGAAGTTAAATGCCTTAAACTTCTCCCCGATCGGGTATGGTGAGCAGACGTCTTCAATATTGCCATCTATCTGCTGGCCATTATTATCTACCATAACAACAAGGTTATCGAGCTTGCGGGCGCCTGCGAACATAGCGGCCTCCCAGACTTCGCCTTCTTCTATCTCTCCATCGCCCAGCAGGGTGTAGACTCTGTAGTCCTTATTATCGAGCTTTCCTGCAAGTGCCATACCGCAGGCAGCTGAAATACCCTGTCCGAGAGAACCTGTTGACATGTCTATTCCGGGTGTCTTCTTCATATCAGGATGTCCCTGAAGATATGAACCGATATGACGAAGAGTCATGAGATCATCTACAGGAAAATATCCTTTAAGTGCAAGCACTGCATATAAAGCAGGAGCTGCATGCCCCTTTGAAAGGACGAATCTGTCACGGTCAGGATCCTTTGGATCCTTTGGATCCACTTTTAATTCTTCAAAATAAAGATACGTAATGATGTCGGCTGCTGAAAGCGACCCGCCCGGGTGTCCGGACCTGGCGCTGTGGACAGACTTAACGATCCACTTGCGGACCTCATTTGACTTCTCCTGCAATGCTTTGATATCCATGATAACCTCCGTTGATTAATGCTTTAAGTTCTGAAGTCTGTAAAGAGCATAAGAAAAAAATGCCGCCACGATTATACAACTTTACATTTATGCGGTCAACAAAAAACTGAGATCTTTATCATCCGAACCATAGAGCCTTATAATCATATTTATAGACACGGTCTACCGGAAAGCCGGTCTTATATGAACGCAAAAGCTTTCCTTCCGATGAGCTTTCTGTAAAATCTCCAAGCTTTCCGCCGGATGAGATAAGGGAATCTTCTACTGCCTGAACATTCCCGGCAGCAGATGATTCAGGAAGCTTAACTTTGCTTTCCTCGTAATAGACTTTTTTCTTTGTGTCAGCCTTGTAACGGACAAAATATGTCCTTCCCTTATCGTGGCCCAAAGCATACAGGCTTATGTTCCTAGTGCCTTTCTCTGTTCTCTGCATATTATCAGTATTTGCGATCTTTGACATGCAGCTATTGCCGTCATCATAGACTATGGAAGCCGGAGCCGAAATTGCTTCAAAGGCCTGCCCTGCATTAGAAGTGCCGAGTCCAAGTATCTTTGCGCGTTTCTTTTCCTCCTTTGCAGCCTTGCCTTTTTTTGAACTCTTCCTGGCAAATATTTTCTTTTTTAATGCTTTATTGCCATTCCAGGAGCCGGCATCACCCAGTATCATGCTGATGTTTGTATAATCAGTTCCGAGATCATCGATCTGAATGATAGAGCTTGTCCCGGCTGATGCTGCAAGAAGCGAATTGAGCTTACCATCGGCCTGGATCGATGAGAATACCGGATCTCCGGCTGCCTTTAGTATCCTTCCTGCTGCGCCCGGCATGGTTCCAGGATCGAATATTTCAGATACGGTTCCCTTTTCAGGATCCAGTGAAATGATCCTGTCATGAACAGGACCGGAATTCCCTGCATTTGCTGTTCTTTTTACGGCTTTTTTAGTACTGCCGCCTGCTCCGCCGCTCTGCGCATCGGCAATCATATAGAAATGGCCGGCTTCATCATAATCGAATTCACCGAGTTCCGTATATCCGTCAGCAGTTATTACTTTGGTTATCATCCCGATATTGTCGATTGCCGCAAGCTTATCCTTATCACATACAAAATACAGTTCATCGCCGATCTGCTGCATATTGACTCCGGAGCTTGAAAGGAGAGGCATCTCACCGCGGATGACACCGGAGTTGTCATATATTAATATGAAATTCCTATCTGATGGGAATAAGGTAAAAAGACCGTTTGTCAGACTCAGATCGTCCCCGTCTGATGTGGTAAGCTTCACAGGATTGCCAAAGCTCTCAACAGGCATGGTCACACTGAATACTGCGGAATTCAGCTTTTTATTCCTGGCATCATAGCTTGTGAGCTCTATATAGTTCTCCATGCCGGGTACAAGTCCCATAATTGTCCCTTCGTGGATCGTCTCGCTGACACTTCCGGATGAATTCCGCATGGTACGGGTAAAGTCAGGAATAGTTTTATCGTCAACAGAAACAGTGTAACGGATATAACATTCATCAGATGTCTCAAAATAGATATACATGGAAAGGGAATTGGTTCCAAAAGGATCATAGGCAAAGAACGGTTCTGACAGAGTATATGATCCCTTCCTTAACAGGGCTGAAATGCTGTTCTTTACACCGGCAGATCTGTCTGTATCATAAATTTCTGATGTATCAGTAATACCAAAGGTTTCGACGTTCTTTTTATTGCCGCTGATAAAGAGTTCATGGGCCTTCTTTCTCTCAGCTGCGGAAACTAGCGATTTGCTGCCTGCAAGGTCCTTTTCCTCTGAAGCATAAAGCTCATCGGCATCAGTTAAAGACCTGGATATATCATTGGCTTTCCAGAGGCCAAAGCCCGTAAGGCCTGCCATGAGAAGCGTTGTGATGAGCATGGTT
>JAZASR010000042.1:0-16775 GCA_036343175.1 Lachnospiraceae bacterium | reverse complement strand
TCTGTAAGACCAGAAGAGCTCAGGAATGTCTTCACAGAATGTATGATCACAGGTATCCCATCCAGCAAAAGAAACTGCTTTGGAGTATTACCCCCAAATCTTTTTCCGATACCGCCTGCGACTATCATGCCGTAATTCATGATCCTTCCTCCTGAAATCATATAAACATGCGTGTCCTTTAAGTATTTATCCACCAAGAAAGCGCCCGGTCATTTCATCGGTCCGCCTGCTTTTATTCAGGCAAACTTGTTCTCATTTATATAGTTTACCAGTCCCTGTGCCTTGATGATCTTCTGCATGAAAGGCGGGAAGGCCTGACCCTTGTAGTCTTTGCCTGTAGTCTTATCGGTAATTATACCTGTATCAAAGTTTATGGTGACCTCATCTCCGGCAGCAATTTCACGGGCTGCCTCAGGACACTCAATAATAGGAAGACCTATATTTATTGAATTTCTATAGAAAATACGTGCAAATGTTTCAGCAATGACACATGAAATGCCAGATGCTTTTATGGCAATAGGTGCATGCTCACGGGATGAACCGCAGCCGAAATTCTTATTGGCAACTATGATGTCACCTTTATGCACGTTCTTTACAAAATTCCTGTCGATATCTTCCATGCAGTGCTCTGCAAGCTCTTCAGGTCTTGTGGAATTAAGATATCTGGCTGGAATTATTACGTCTGTATCGACGTTATCTCCATATTTAAATACATGTCCGGTAGCTTCCATGTAATTTCCTCCATTTCTTGACATCAATATTGAAAGTTTATAAAAAAATTATTCAGGTTGAGCTATCCTGCCGGCGATGGCGCTCGCTGCTGCAACTGCAGGGCTTGCAAGATAGATCTCTGAATCTGTTGCTCCCATCCTGCCTACAAAGTTTCTGTTTGTAGTCGATACAGCACGCTCGCCTGAAGCAAGTACTCCCATGTGACCGCCAAGGCAAGGTCCGCATGTAGGGCAGGAAATGATAGCTCCTGCGTCTATGAATATCGTCATGAGACCTTCTTTTATTGCCTGCCTGTAGATATCCTGGGTTGCAGGGATTATGATAGTCCTTACGCCCTTTGCTGTATGTCTGCCCTTAAATACTTCTGCAGCAATCCTCAGGTCTGAGATACGGCCGTTAGTGCATGAACCGATAACTACCTGGTCGATCTTTATGTCACCTGTTTCATCAACTGTCTTCGTATTGGAAGGTAAATGCGGAAAAGCAACTGTCGGCTTAACAGCAGAAAGGTCAATATCATAAACTGCCTCGTATTGCGCATCAGGATCTGCTTCATAAGCCTTGTATGGCTTGGTTGAATGTTCACTGATATAGGCAAGCGTCTTATCATCAACAGGAAAGATACCATTCTTGGCACCGGCTTCGATAGCCATATTTGCAATAGTAAATCTGTCATCCATTGTAAGAGCATTAACTCCCGGTCCCGAAAACTCCATTGATTTGTAGAGGGCACCATCGACACCGATCATGCCTATGATATGGAGGATGACATCCTTGCCGCTTACCCATTTATTGAGTTTTCCTGATAGATTGAACTTTATAGCCGGCGGGACCTTGAACCATGCCTCGCCTGTTGCCATGCCGGCAGCCATATCAGTGGAACCGACACCTGTTGAAAAAGCGCCGAGTGCCCCATATGTACAGGTATGTGAATCAGCTCCGATCACCGCATCTCCGGCTGTTACAAGACCTTTCTCAGGAAGGAGGGCATGCTCGATGCCTACCTCACCTATTTCAAAATAATTCTTTATTTCCTGTGTATGCGCGAACTCACGCATATATTTGCAATTTTCTGCACTCTTAATATCTTTATTAGGAGTAAAATGGTCAGGAACAAGAGCTACCTTGTCCTTATCGAAGACCTTGCCGGTCTTGAATTTCTTCATTTCATTGATAGCGACGGGTCCTGTGATGTCGTTAGCAAGGACCATGTCGAGCTTAGCCTCGATGAGCTGGCCGGCTTCGACCTTGTCGAGCCCTGCATGAGCTGCCAGGATCTTCTGTGTCATTGTCATTCCCATGTGCTTTTCTCCTTTATTATTCAGCCGGATCTATTCCTATATTTTCTGAGCCTGCATTCATGTAATACGGCTTTTCATCCTGCTGAGCTTCTTTTATATTTATTTTCGCGCTGATCATTAAAACTTATCGATCCTTACCGAATACTCATATTCCGGATATCTTTCTTTCAATTTTGTAAGGAGCCTTTCTGTCGTGATATGATCATCCGCATTTGATTCGAATGGTATCAATATATCAAAACTGATACTCTTCATGTCTCCGTTGCTTCCTTCCTGAAAATCATGGATAGTGATATCACCATCGATATCTTTAAGGAAATCCCTGATAAAGAGCTTGATCTCGCGGGTCCTTATGCTTCCGGCATCATACGGGTCCATATGGATCACAGCCATACACCCAAGTTCCTTTTCCAGCTCCTTTTCACACTCATCAGCAGTAACATGAGCCCTGTATACTGTCTGATCAGCCGGCACCTCTATATGAAGAGAGATCATGACCTTCCCCGGTCCATAATCATGGACCACTACATCATGCACACCTTTTACATCATCAAATGAAAGGGCAATGTCCTTTATCTTCTCTACAAACCCCGCATCAGGTTCGCGCCCGATGAGCGGATCTACAGTATCTTTAAGACTTGAGAGTCCCGTGTAAAGGATAAGGAGTCCTACTAATATTCCCATTATCCGGTCAAGGTTAAGACCGGTCTTCTGCGATATAAGAAGGGCAGCAAGAACAGCCGCAGTTGATACCACGTCACTGATACTGTCCAGTGCCGCTGCCCTCATGGAAAGGCTTTTTATCCTTTTAGACCAGATCAGATTGTATATGAACATATAGATCTTTACTGCTATAGATACAAGGAGGGCCGCTATGGAAAGAGACGTCACTGAAAGTGAAGAGCTGTTCTTTTCAAATGATGTCTGAATTATTTCCACTGCCATTACGACGATAAGAAGGGACACTATGACTCCTGACAGGTACTCTACCCTGCCATGTCCGTATGGATGTTCTTTATCGGGCTTATAGCCGGCCATCCTGAATCCAAGCAGTATCACTATAGAACTTGCAGCATCGGAGAGGTTATTGAAGGCATCGGCAATGATCGATACCGCATGTGATGCGATCCCTGCTATCAGCTTAAAGACAAAGAGAAATAAGTTGAGAAATATCCCCAGCGCTCCGGAAAGCATACCATACATTTTCCTGACCTCTGAGTTCTCATAATCCTCCCTGTTCTTAATGAAGATATAGGAAAGTAAAGTCAGCATATCTGTTCACCTGCTTATATTCTCAGGCTTCTTTATTTTCTTCCTTCATTCCCATCTTTCTGTTTACTGCGCTTGCCAGTGCGTCGATAGAAGCCTTTATGATATCGTCGTTCTCACCTGCGCCCCAGATGTTCTTGTCATCACTGTCTGAATCAGCGACGGCAACATATGCCATAGCCTGTGATGATGACTTCTTTGTAAGGGCCTGCTCGGAATATTCCGTAAGAGTATAATCAACTCCGATGCATTGCTTGACAGCATTGCTTACCGCATCGAGGCGGCCGTTTCCATTGGCCTCGACTGTTTCGGTAGTCTCCTTTCCATCGCCATGGGCTATAGTCACCTTTGCTGTGATGCTGCCGTCAGACTCCTGTACGAAGTGGGCAGCCGAAATATCAAAGAACTTATTATTCTTAATGTATGTATCATCGAAGATCTTCTTGATGTTCTCAGGTGTAAGTTCAGCGTGTTCCCTGTCTGAAATGCCTTTCATGAGATAGCCGACCTCTCCGCGCATCTTATCAGGAAGGTTGATGCCATAATTCTGCTTGAGTACGTAGTTGACACCGCCGCGGCCAGATTGTGAGTTGATCCTGATGACATCTGAATCATATGTACGGCCGACATCTCTTGGATCAATAGGAAGATATGGAACATTCCACTTTTTATTCTCTGTACCCTTCTCCTCCATGTAAGCCATTCCTTTTGCAATGGCATCCTGATGTGAACCGGAGAAAGCTGTAAATACCAGATCTCCTGCATATGGCTGCCTTGGAGACACTTTCATGCCTGTAAGCTTCTCATATGTATCAGCGATCGACTGCATATCTGAGAAATCAAGTTCAGGATCTACACCGTATGCATAGAGGTTCATGGCTACGGTCAGGATATCGAGGTTACCTGTACGCTCGCCGTTGCCAAAGAGTGTTCCCTCGATCCTGTCAGCTCCTGCAAGTACACCAAGCTCCGCGCATGCAACGCCGCAGCCGCGGTCATTATGAGGGTGAAGTGAAAGGATCACGTTATTTCTATGAGACAGGTGCTTATCTACATATTCGATCTGTCTTGCAAATACATGAGGCATTGCAGTTTCTACAGTTGACGGAATGTTAATGATCGGCTTCTCATCCGGCTGTGGATCCCAAACATCAAGAACTGCGTTGCAGACCTCAACAGCATACTCGACCTCAGTATTATGGAAGCTCTCAGGACTGTATTCGAAACGGATATTGCCTCCGTTCTGCTCCTTCAGTTCTTTAAGGAGTGTGGCGCCGTCAACTGCCAGCTGCCTGATCTCATCCTTTGACTTTCTGAATACCTGCTCTCTTTGCTGAACACTTGTTGAATTATATACATGAACTATTGCATTAGGAGCACCCTTTACTGCATCAAATGTCCTTCTGATGATATGCTCCCTTGCCTGTGTAAGTACCTGCAGTGTTACGTCATCAGGCACCAGATCTCTTTCAATAAGCTCACGGACGAATCTGAATTCTGTATCAGAGGCAGCCGGGAAGCCAACCTCGATCTCCTTGAAGCCTGCCTGGATCAGCATCTTATAGAACTCTATCTTTTCTTCAAGTCCCATTGGCTCGATGAGTGCCTGGTTTCCATCACGAAGGTCAACAGAGCACCAGATAGGCGCTTTTTCGATATGATCCTTCATTACCCAGTCCGTGCACTTTTCCGGCGGCAGGAAATATCTTCTTGTGTACTTTTCAAAACCCTTCATTTTCTTTACCTCCAATTGATAAAATGATAAAAATTTCAGGTATAAAAAAAGTCCCTATTACCAGGTCTTTTTTCTACCAGGATAATAGAGACGTAAAATATTCTTACGCGGTACCACTCTACTTCATGACTGTGAAGTCATGCACTTAATAAGATACATCATTGAATAAATATCCGCCGTCTTTGACAGATAGATATCAAGGTTAATATCTCTCTTCTTTAACGCAGAAGTAATCGGCTAACCCTACTGAAGGATTCAGGCAGC
Source organism: Lachnospiraceae bacterium (assembly GCA_036343175.1). GTDB lineage: Bacteria > Bacillota > Clostridia > Lachnospirales > Lachnospiraceae > JAEEJA01. Next base: position 11,474 of record JAZASR010000042.1, on the reverse strand, counting down.
TGCTCCGGGGCGAGTTCGTTAAAGATCTTCTTCTGATGCTTCACACCAGCCAGCATCTCTCTGCATTGAATCCGATCTGAAATTACTATTCCCCTTCATCGCATTTATTAACTTAAAATACTTTAGCATATGGATTAGTTCATGTAAACGGGTTGACGCTAAACAAACCATAAACTTCGGATATTTTTTCTAAATTTTCTTCCCTATTCAGCTCCTTCTGTGATTTATTTACTATTTATTTACTATTATTTTCTAAAAAAGTCCCCGGCACCTGCCGGGGACTTTTTTATCTTTGCTCCGGAACTATCGATTCTAAATCCATCAATAAAGCTGCATTCTTCGAAAAAGTATACTTTTCAGGTCGGCATGATCCTGTATTTTTAAGATTACGCGTTCTTCTTCGCACGGAACCTGAGTGTAGGATCAAGGATCTTCTTGCGGATTCTGAGCGACTCAGGAGTGATCTCAAGAAGCTCATCATTGTCGATAAAGTCAAGTGCTTCTTCAAGGCTTAATATCTTAGGAGGCACAAGCTTAAGAGCATCATCGGATGAATTCGATCTGGTATTTGTAAGGTGCTTTGTCTTGCAGACGTTGATCTCAACGTCCTCAGGCTTACCGCTCTGACCTACCACCATGCCCTGATATACTTTGTCACCAGGCTTTATAAAGAGTGTTCCTCTGTCCTGTGCTATGAAGAGACCGTATGCAACTGCCTCACCCGCCTCAAAAGCTATGATGGAGCCATTTGAACGATAGTCAAGATCTCCCTTGTATGGACCATAACCTTCAAAAGCTGTATTTAAGATACCGTTGCCCTTGGTATCTGTCATGAACTCTCCTCTGTAGCCGATAAGTCCGCGCGAAGGTATAAGGAATTCTATTCTTGTATATCCGTTTCCGATCGGACTCATGCCCTGAAGCTCACCCTTTCTTGAAGAAAGCTTCTGGATGACCGCGCCTGAGAACTCATCCGGCACGTCGATATAAGCGCGCTCCATAGGCTCGAGCTTCTTTCCGCGCTCATCAGTCTTATAGAGGACTTCTGCCTTGCTGACTGCGAATTCGTATCCTTCACGTCTCATCGTCTCTATAAGTACTGAAAGATGAAGCTCACCGCGGCCGGCTACCTTGAAACAGTCTGTACTGTCAGTCTCTTCAACTCTGAGGGATACATCTGAATTAAGTTCCCTGAAAAGTCTGTCACGGATCTGTCTTGATGTTACGAACTTGCCTTCCTGACCTGCAAGAGGAGAGTCATTTACCATGAAGTTCATGGCAATGGTCGGCTCTGAGATCTTCTGGAACGGTATAGCCAGAGGCTTATTTGGTGAACATATGGTATCACCGATATGAATGCCTTCAACACCTGATACAGCAACTATAGAACCGATCGTGGCACTCTTTACTTCTACCCTCTTTAAGCCTTCAAATTCATAAAGCTTTGTGATCCTTGTCTTTATCATCTTATCAGGATCGTGGTGGTTCACTATAACTACCTCGTCATTGACGTTGATAGTGCCATTCTCTATTTTGCCGATACCTATGCGGCCAAGGAAATCATTATAGTCGATAGTGCTTATAAGCGCCTGAAAATCAGCTTCCGGATCACCCTCCGGCTGCGGAATATAGTTGACGATAGTATCAAAAAGAGGAGTCATATCTGTGCCCTTCTTGTCAGGATCCAGAGAAGCCACGCCTTCTCTTGCTGATGCATATACGAATGGGCAATCAAGCTGCTCATCGCTCGCATCAAGATCCATGAAGAGTTCAAGTACCTCATCAACTACCTCTGCAGGACGTGCTTCAGGACGATCCATCTTATTTACGCAGACGATTACAGGAAGGTTTAGTGAGAGCGCCTTGCTTACTACAAACTTTGTCTGAGGCATAACGCCTTCAAAAGCATCGACTACAAGTACTACACCATTTACCATCTTGAGTACACGCTCGACCTCACCGCCGAAATCAGCATGGCCGGGAGTATCTACTATGTTTATCTTTATACCTTTATAGTTAATAGCTGTGTTCTTTGAGAGAATAGTTATGCCTCTTTCACGCTCTATGGCTCCCGAATCCATAACGCGTTCACCGACCTGCTCATTGTCTCTGAATACGCCGCTCTGCTTTAAGAGCTGGTCGACAAGGGTAGTCTTGCCGTGGTCAACATGGGCAATTATTGCAACGTTTCTTACGTCTTCTCTCTTCTGGATCATTTTTTCTTCTTTCCTCCGTAATTACAAAAGAAATGACACTTTCAGGTTTAATAGATGTATCCTCCGGATGCCATTCCATTCCACAAAAATAAGCAGTGCCGCTTTTACTTAAGATAAGCTGCACTGCTTATATTGCATGCTGTTCTAATTCGTAAAATCACACAAGCTAATAGTATACATAAACCGTATGCTAAAATCAAGTGAAGATTTACTTAATTTAACCGTAAGAGCTTTATTATCATGGCAGGGTATTAATCATTCTGATCTTTATCGCTGTCAGAGTCACTGCCGCCATCACCGGCATTATCTGATCCATTATTGGCATCAGGCTCTTCTGTCTGCTCAGGAGCTATGGTCTCCTCGGGATTATCTGTATTTCCAGATGATCCTGTGATCACCACAGGGATCTTGATAATATTTGCAAGCCCGTAATCATCATTATCGCTGATCTTAAGTTCAGCTGTGATCTTACCCTCCTCCGTGACATCGGAAAGATCGATATAAGGTTCAAGATCCTCGGCAGCAAGGATAGACACCTGGTTCTTAAGCCCTGTGACCTCCGCGGTTACAAAAGCTTCATCGTAATCGATCTCCGCCTTGAAGCCTTCCGGAAGATACTTTATTTCAATATCGGAGACAGGAACAGATATTGACTTTGTAAAGCTTCCTTCTATATTTATCTTGATGGAAAGCTTCTGATAATCAGGAAGAGCTATGATGCCATCAGGCAGGTAATCTTCTGTCTCAATGTTCTTTTCGAGATCATCTGAAGATGCAGTAAGGCCATCAATATTAATATCTATCTTAAGCTCCTTTATCTTGGAGAGTTTGTTTACATTCCCTGCAACCGTGACATTTTCCGGCAGACATGTAACAGATTCAAATACATTGCCTTCAGCAGGCTTTCCATGTATCTGTACGTTTACAGGTACAGTCTTTGTATTAAGTACCTTACCGACGACAAGGATCTCATCCTCAGAGAACTCAAGAGTATCCGACTCGACCTTTTCACCTTCTTTATCATATGCCTGCGGTTCAACTTTTGTAGTGAAGTTTTCCTTCTTATCGCTAACGTCGACTACGACCTTTACAGATGCGATATTATTGATGACACTGCTTCCTCCGGACACCTCCACCATATTAGGACGTGCCGTAACATTACCCAAAGCGTATCCATTGGTAACGGATCCATTGATCTGAACGTCGACCTTCAGATTCTTTTCAGCCAGTTCTTCAAGTGAGACTTTTAGAACGGACTTGCAGGTAAGAGTTACCTTATCCCTGTATTTTGCTGAGATCTTCGGTTTTATCTGCACCGCATTCACAGATGAAAGTTCTGAAAGGTCAGCAATCGCCACAATATCTTTTTTGCTTATCCTGTCAATGACACTTTTCTTGCCCTTACAGGTGACCTTTGCTATATCTCCTGAAGAAATTTCATATACCTTATTTACCGACCGTAATACATCCATATTTGTGGTCGTTACCGGCACACTGAATGATTTTGAAAGAACAGGATCATCTATGTTTATGATGATGACCCATATGACAACCGCTGCTATTACAGATAAGATCTTGGTTAATATATTAGTAGTAAAAAAACCTTTGAGCCATGCCAGAATTTTCTCAGGTCGTAATTTTGATCTTATATTTTTCATACCCCTGACTCTCCTTTCTGGCCGCGCTTCTTGAAGCTCCTCTTTTTCTTACCGCCAGTATTGTCCTGAGTACCCTGAAAATCCACAAGTTTCTTTCTGAGAATATTCTCATCGACATTTCTGACAAGAATACCCTTTGAAGCAACAGAAATATCACCGGTCTCTTCTGAAACAACGATCGTCAGACTGTCAGTTGCTTCACTTATGCCCAAAGCAGCACGGTGACGGGTACCAAGTTCCTTGGAAAGCTTCTGGCTGTCTGTCAGAGGCAGATAGCAGGTAGCAGCAACCACTCTGTCATTGCGAACGATAACTGCGCCGTCATGAAGAGGCGTGTTTTTTTCAAAAATATTAATAAGCAGCTGACTGGTAATCACAGAATCAAGATCAATGCCTGTCCTGATATAATCATTGAGATTAATATCTTTTTCGATCACGATAAGGGCTCCGGTCTTTGCCCTGCCAAGATCTATGGCAGCCTTTATCATCTCTTCACGGCTCTTGTCTGTGAACTTGACTTCCTTTGACTTATCATTATTAAGGATACTGAAGTTATTCAATATCTGGGTCTGACCGAGCTGTTCAAGAGCTTTTCTGATGTCCGGCTGGAAGATGATGATAATAGCAGTAATACCCAGGGTAAGTGTCTTATCAAAGATCCACAGTATTACATGCATATTGAAAGCAAATGCAACGATATAGGCTGCAAAGATAATGATAAGACCTTTTACAAGAGTCCATGCACGGGTCTTTTTTACCCAGATAATGATCTCATATATGCAGAAAGTAAGGATAAGGATCTCAACAATATCAGTTATTGTCACTCTTGGAAATGTTACGAATTGTAATTTCTGCTGAAGCTTACTGATTATTGAATCCATATAGTACCTCCTTTCTGCAGGATAATATCAATATCCGACATTAATACATAATAATACAAACATGATAATGTATGTATGTGAAAAAAATATGTCCTTACCAGGTTTCTTCTTTTTCTTCCTCTTCTTTTTCTCGTGATTCTCTAAGGTTCTTAAAGCCGCGGCCAAATTTTCTGACCCTTCTCTCCTTCATGGAGATGTTCATCTTCGGAACTGCCCTCACGTAGTAAACATAATCCTCATCCTCGAATTGCAGATTCTCCACTGCAAGATAATTGAGAGTAAACCTAAAGAACAGCGCCACATATGCCAGAAGCAGTGAAACCGCATTTTCTATTAAGAAATGTGCAGGATGCGTGGCAATATCCAGGCTGAAATTCGTGATAAGAAATAAAGTAATACTTGAAAAGAATCCCGCGAATACAGCTATTTCATAGGAATACTTCATTCTGACAGACCTTATCAGATATGTGATCAGCATTACAAATACGAATATGATCATCTCAACATACATACTCTTATCCGTAAATATTTCATTCATGGCAGCCGTAAAGGAAATGCTGTTGTCCGCTGATGATGCAGATATTACAGTAGATACGCCCAGAAGCATATGATAGAACATGACTCCCATCATTACAGGGATCGATGCTGCAGGTTCAAGAAAAAGCCCGGCAGCTATCGGTATAAGATAAGGGATCTTCAAAACATACAATATGATAAGCACACCTGCAATTATACCCGTTTCTGTATCAAACCTTAAGTATACTAGATAGCCTGTCATACTGATGAGAGCAAGCGCCAGGGCAAGAAGCAGCGACACATAATAAATGTTTGCAACAGCAAAGGCCGCTGCTGCAAATACTGTAACCTGTACAGGCAGAAAAGTCAGGATCACGGATGTCAGAATGATCACAAAAGGACTGGTAAGATATGGATTATAACCCGCAAGCATATCTATGCTCAGAAGGCTGAATGCAGCATATATAAACCTGATGACATAATTGATGAGTACAGACCTTTCGGCATAAAAGTTCTGTATGTATTTTCTGATAATAAACAGATTATTCATCGGTCCCGGCCTGTCCTTTATTTTCTTCCAGTTTCTCTATCTCGGTCAGCATCATATGATAATGCTTAAGCTTATATGCATCCTTATCGTATTTATGTCCGTAATGAACTGTTCCGGTCACAATATATATAAGCACCAATAACAGATAGGGTGTCAGCAATATCCACAGATAGCTGCGGATATTATCAATGAATGAAGTGGAGAATATCTGCCCTGTGAAATAGGCCATAAGGAGTATGGCAGCAATAAGATAAGCTGCAGTAAAGCCGACTATATTATTAATAATATGGAATGCCGTATAACTCCACTTATGATACCTGCTCTCTTCCTCTATTTCCTTACCGGAGTGCTTCTTAAGTATTGCGGCCTGAGTCATCAGCCTGACCCTGTCCTGATTTACCACTATAAACAAAAACCTTTCATTAAATTACGGGGCACAAAAATTAAGTATCACAGCCCTCAGGCGAGCTTAGCTCCACACTCAGGGCAGAATTTGCTGCCGTTAACAGGTTTTCCGCAGTTAGGGCAGAACTTCGGATATGCTCCTGAAAGGTTCTGTGCCTGTCCGACATTAGCGGCAGATGCGTTATTGGAAGCATTCATATTATTGAGCATATTGTTAGCGACCTGCATGCCTACCATCATCTCTGCCATTCCGCTTGCAGTGGAACCTCCATTCATCTTGCCGTCAGCCATAGCATCCACCATAGTAAGGTTCGTATACTTTGAGGTATCTCCGACCATTGACTGGGCTGCAGCCCTTGTAACCATCTTCTGGATCTCTTCCGGATAACTGAAGCTCATAACATTGAATCTTGTTACCTTTATGCCATCCTTAGAGAGCGTCATATCGAGATCATCTGCAATGCCCTTTCCTATCTCATCTGCAGATGCCTGCAGATTGAACATATCCTTCCCTTCCTTTGTGATGTGCTTCATAAGGAGCTGGGAAAGAACTGCTGTAATTCTCAGGCGAAGATCGTCTGAAGTATATGTATCCTTAACACCGGCAATATTGTCGATAAGAGCAGTATAATCGTCCACCTTCAAATTGCAGGTACCATTGGCTCTTACAGGTATGCCTCCCGGCACCTTATCGGAAGGGATATTTACCGGATTCTGTGTACCCCATTTTATTATGAATTCTTTTGTATTAATAAAAAGGACCTCAGCCCTCATGCCTGTGTCAAATGCATACTTGAAGCCTTTAAGCGTAGAAAGTACAGGGATGATCTCGGAATCGATATCATACTTTCCTTCATCCTTAAATACGCCCTCAATAACACCGTCTTTTAAAAATATCGCATCCTGACCAGGCTTGATAATGAGCTTGGAACCTTTCTTGATCTCATTGTGAGGCCATTTCCAGAAAAGCTGATCTTCTGAAAACTCTTTCCACTCTACGACGTCCTCAAACTGTTTCCTAAAAATCCCCATAATAAAAGCTCCTTTCGCATTAAGCTCTCTGTCCATGTGAACAGACATTTTTCCTCTAAAAAAAGTTTTATTTGTAAATGGTCTGATACAGACCTTTTTTACATATATTTCTTTGCAAGCTCATTAATATCATCTTCATGAGACTTCAAAAGCTCCGCTTCCGCTTCCGCCTCATCTATGAGTCTCTGCAGGCTTTTTTCATCTGCTCCGCTTCCTGATCCATCATTGAAACCGGAAAGTTTGTTATAAGACTCTTCAAGAGCGGCTTTCTTTTCCTTATATGCGGCCAGTGAAGCACTAAGCTCTTCAGCACCCGAGAGCGCTTTCCTGCTCTTTTCAAGAAATGCGGCAGCATCAGCTTCCTGACCATCCTGAGAAGCCTTTTCCGAATACTTTTCAAACTTTTCCGCATCCGACTTAAGCTCTGAAATGCTTCTCTCTATCCTGCTGATAGAAGCTTCTGCGGCTCCAATAGTTCCCTTCAGATCCATAAGAGTCCTTTTATTCTCATTTTCCTTATGTTTATTGAACAGACCCATTTGATACTCCTTTCTCAAAACGCCTAAAAACTTATATATGGAGCAACGATTACATATAACACTATAATACCAAAATTTAAGCATGTATTAAATGATTTTTTCAGATTTTCGAAAAAAATTCTTGTTTGCTGCTTTTTTCACTGACATAAAATGTAAAACACAAAAAAATTTACAAAATTCCGACTGGATTTCTGTATATTTTTACCAAACCTGAACACATCTGTGTTCACTTATAAAAAATATCTACAAATATTTATATATTTCATTGTTGATAATGCCGATTTTTATTATTTTGATTTACTGTTAAGTAATACCGCCTTAAAATCATTTATAGGCAGCCGGATATTCCGGCTGTAAAGATGATCCGATAATGAAACTGCAGAATTTCATTAATTGTTTTTTACTTTAAGAAAAGCATAATATTCATAAGAAAGGCGAAGATATGACAATTGCATTCTGGAAGCCGCCGTGTAATATAAAGGGCTATGTCGGCGTAACTGCTAACCTTGCATTATTAAGCTCTGCTATAAATTTCGACAGAAGAGTCAGCTGTATCCTACTGGAAAACGGATACAGTCCTCTGAACCTTGGAAGCGTATTTATGAATAGATATGGGATCAGCGCAGCTGCTGAAAACACGGTATATGATAAGCGCGGGATCGAAATCATCATGCAGAGGATACTGAATGGCGAACGCATCAATAAAGAAACGATCCTTTCTGCAAGTATGCAGGTGTATTTCAAGGATTTCATTTACATTCCCCAAAGCAGAATACTTAACTCCGAGATATTTGATGAGCGGTTCTCGCGCACATATCGTGAGCTCTATAAGTCACTCAACAAATACTTCTACTATACTTTTACGGACATTCAGAGATTCGGGGGAACTACTTCGCAGATAGTAATAAGCTCAGCTGATATAGTAGTGGTAAACCTGCTGCAAAACAGGGAAATGTACAGGACTTTCGTAACGAATTATCTTTCTTCCATTGGAAACAAGGCTTTCTTTCTTATATGCAGATATAGGGCAGAATCAGATTTCGATATAGTTCATGCCCTTCGCATGAAAGGAATACCTATGTCCAGGATCGCCTTCGTTCCATACAGTATAGAATTTGAGGAAGCTGCCCAGATGAGCAGCATTGTGCATTTTGTGAATAATAATTACGTACGTTCAAAGACCAGGAATAATATCTACTTTATGCGCGAGATACGTTCGGCGGTGACGAAACTTGTCTTCTTTTCAGAAATGATACGCAGTTTAAAGAATGATGAGACAGATCCGGAAATAGAATTTCTATAACAGGAGAAGCTTTTTGTATTTTGCTTTAATGCGCTGAACAGCATTATCAACGGACCTGACATCTACGGATAGTGAATCCGCTATCTCACGGTTCGTGAAGCAATGAAGCTTGCCTTCAAAAACAGTGCGTTCAAAGGAGCTTAAACTGCTTAAGATATCAGATACAGCCCTCTCCAGGGTTTCTTTTTCTATCAGCAGATCAAGGGGATTCCTTGAAGTGCTTTCTGCTGAGGTCTTGTCGATGATGTTTTCTTCAGATACTTCTCCGTTTTCCGTTATATCGGCAAGCGATATATATTCATTGAGAGGAGCATTCTTACCGGCCTTTGCCTTCTCGACCGCTTTATTGATCTGACGCCTTATACAAAGGCCTGCAAAGTTGGAAAATGGAACATTTTTTTCGGGATCGAAGTCGCGAACAGCCTTAAACAGCCCGATCATCCCTTCCTGGATAAGATCATCCTCCTCTGCCCCCGCCATAAAGTATTGCTTTGCAATAAGGCGTACGAGCCATTTGTAGGAGGACAGAAGTTCTTCCATTGCTGCTTCATCGCCTGATCTGGCAGCAGGTATCAGTCTGGAAGTCTCTGACAAATTTTCTTTCATATTTCCCCATGACAGATCCTTTAATCTTTTGACTGTTTAAGGTCAGGGATCTGTATTCTTTTTTAGATCTGATGTCAAAACATCAGATAAATTATTATTTCCGGCTTAAAAACATCCTCTGACGTCTGATCTCATAAGAAAGTACTGCCATAGCTACAGATGCATTGAGAGAATCGATATCGCCCTGCATAGGGATCGATACTGTATAATCGCATTTTTCCTTCACAAGTCTTGAAACGCCGCTGCCCTCATTGCCAACAACAAGACCTATCGGCCCGGTCATATTGGCATCATACATGACTTCCCCATCCATATCGGCAGCCGCGAACCAGAGACCCCTGTCCTTTAATGCTTCAATAGTCTTTGAAATATTTGTTACCTTAACGACCGGAAGATATTCCACTGCTCCGGCAGATGCCTTCAATACAACAGGTGTGATGCCGACAGCATGTCTTTTTGGAATGATAACTCCATGAGCGCCGACAAGATCGGCAGTCCTTATGATAGATCCAAGGTTATGCGGATCCTCTATATTATCACAGAGAACGATAAAGGGATCTTCCTTTTTTTCCTCAGCTCTTGCAAATATATCATCTATTTCAGAATAATGAAAAGCAGCTGCCTGGGCTATTACACCCTGATGGCTGCCTGTCACTGACATCTGATCCAGGCGCGTCTTTGACACAAAATTCACAACTACATCATTTTTCTTTGCAAGCCTCAGGATCGAACTAATCGGTCCGTCCCTCAAGCCTTCGAGGACAAAAAGCTTATCGATGGTCGTACCTGCTCTCATAGCCTCTATTACCGGATTTCTGCCCTCAATATACGACGATGCGTTCTCCTCATCCATGTCAGTATCTTCAGGACCCTGGCCATCATATTCAGCATTATTGCGCGAAGATCTCTCATTCCTTATCCTACGGTCATAAGATCTTTCTTTTCTATCACTATGATAATTATTTCTTTCCTTCATCATTTTCCCTCTCATTGACTCTCCGGAATCCAAGCTTAATTAGTTCTAAAGCTCTTTTCTCGTTATTCTGCATGTACAGATATCCCATTACCGCTTCAAATCCTGTCGCAAGCCTGTATTCTGCAGCAGAGGCATTCTTTGCCATGGTATGACTCTGGGCGTTGCGCCCTTTATGATATATATCGGCCTCTTCCCGAGTCAGTTCATCCTCGATCGTCTTTATGAGCTTTGCCTGGAATCCCGCCCTTACATATTGGGTTGCTTCCCTGTGCAGAACATTCACCTTTTTCTTAACATCCCTCATAACGCATGTCCTGACGATCACTTCATAAAAGGCATCGCCTATGTAAGCAAGCGCGAGCCCTGAATATCCGCCCGCTTCAAGCTTATTCTCTCCAAACTCGTCCTGAATGAGTCCATACAAACTGTTCGCGCACATAATCTCTTTCTTCCTTCAACTATAAAAACTATAAAAAAATATACTTTTCTCCCCTACGGTTTGCGGGGATGAGCTGTAAGCAATACTGTTTGGTCACAAACGAATGGTGTAAACACCATTCGTTGGAAATTGCCTGCGATATTTGCCACGTGTGAGTGGCAAATATCGGGCAATTTCTAGGGTATATTTAACTGTGCCTGGACCAGCTTTTCTTTGATTAGCACTTGTGCTTTTCAACTCGCATCTTCTGAATGTGATCAAAGCAATTACCACTGTTATATCAGAAGATGCTTCAAACAAGCTCGCCCTGCGTGCTTTGAAAAGCTGGTTTACCAGGCATGATTTTCATCTCG
>JAZASR010000041.1:0-16886 GCA_036343175.1 Lachnospiraceae bacterium | reverse complement strand
TTCCCTTACTTTATGGGGCTCTATAGGCATACCTAGAACATCTTCGCCGGCAGCACCATGATCTGCCGGAGTGAGCCTTGCAAGAAGTGTATCAGCGCTTACATTCTCGATCATATTGAGGTCATGATAGTTTACGCTTCCGTCGGGATTAAGGGCAGGTTTATTTATCTTATTAACATTGAAGAAATAATCTATGTAAGCATCATGTCCTTCCTTAGGGGCCTTTGCCCTTGCACAGAGGACGTCCATGCAGTAAAGACCGCCGCGGATGACCGCTTTCACATTGTTTTCAAGGATACCGGATCTTATGCCTGCCTGACCGATCCTGTCCATGACATCCTCAAAGCTAAGACGCCTGCCTTTGCTTGAAGGCGGATACATACGGATCTTCGCAAGGCGCCTGTCAGGGCTTATAGTAACGATAACGGTACCATTTTCCTCCATCAGCTGCTTTGATGTAAACTTTAAAAGGTAATTGTCCTCATTCGCAGCTTCCTGTACAAATCGTTTTATATATGAATTGTCGATATCTATCTTCTTCAGATCAAAATAATCTCTTATGTCCTTCTCGTTTAATGGAAGTCCGCCGTCAACTGCCGGATAGGACTTAAGATATGTTCCATCTTCCTTATGGACCAATTGAAAAAATGCATTTCTTTTCATAAGCCTGACCTCCGTCAGAAGAACACCCTGATATCGCTGCCAAGTGTTTCCTTCATTTTCTTAAGTGCCTTAGTGTGGATCTGCGAGACTCTGGATTCACTGACATCCAGAACCTGGCTTATTTCCTTGAGTGACAGTTCTTCATAATAATAAAGGCTTATGACCTTCTGTTCCTGATCATTAAGTGACTTAATAGCCTCAATAAGCTCCCTCCTGATATCTTCTTTCACAATATGTACCTCAGGCTGGGTATGTTCCATGGCCCTGTTCCCTGCTGAGCTTATGTCAGAGCCCTGCTCAAGATATTCATCGAGTGATACGATGCCTGAAAGTTCAGCCTGATTGCGCATATCCTTTACCTGATCGGCTGTCACTCCCATTCTCGCTGCTATCTCCTCATCGCGGGGTGTCCTGCCAAGCTCGGATTCAAGGGTATTTACCGTGGACTCGAACTTCTTTACCTTCTGTCTCTGAGTACGCGGCAGCCAGTCCATCTTGCGGATCTGGTCTAAGATCTCGCCTCTTATGCGGAGGCTTGCATATGTCTCGAACTTTATTTCCTTTTTGGGGTCAAACTTATCGATGGCATCAATAAGGCCGAATACACCATATCCGATAAGATCATCCATCTCAACGGCATATCCGAGATACATGCACAGTCTGCCTGCGACCACCTTTACAAGGCCGCTGTATTCGACAATGAGCTTATCTTTTATTTTCTGATTCCTGCCTGCGGCATATTCCTGCCACAGTCTCGTTCTTTCATCCTCAGTCATACCCGGTCTTCCTTCTCCCCTTACTTATGTTTCATCCGCTCTTATCAGCTGCCGGAAATTTCCCGGATAGCTGATGGTCTTAAAATCCGATCATATCTTAAAGCTTTTTAAGAATTATCTCAGGTCTGCAGGCCTTTTAAGCATTGCTGCTGTCTTTGATATTATCTTTATCCTTATCTGTTTCTTTGTCTTTATCTTTTTCCTTATCTTTATCCCTGTCATTCTTCTGTTTTGCCGGAGTCTTCCTGAAGCTGTCCGACATAATAACCTTCGATATGCACTTCTTTGTGATATTTCCGATAATATAGAACACTATCAATGTTATGAGGAGCATTGCGAGCGCTCTTGTGACATCAGTCTTATTTACTATAGTGATAATGCATACCACCAACCCTGCTGTCAGAGTAATGAGTTTAGGAAGATAATCGAGCTTCATAGATAACCTCTTTATGTTCTGAAAAATTGCTTATGCAATAAATGCATATCAGTATCCGGCTTAAGCTTAAATGACCTCCAATAATAATCAAAAAGTCCTGAAAAGATCGTTTAAAGCTCCTCTCAGGACATCTATCTGTCATATGCCGCCATAGTACATTTCTGCCTTAAAGCTTACCTTATATCTAACAGGCTTTCTCGGGTCTTATCTTCAGATCACCTTTATACCCTTGCCGACAGCCTTTATCGTAAGGCCGCAGTCAGCAGGATCAAATATTATTGTACGTCCATAGTTAAGACCTGTATCCTGGGCGACGATCCTGATATTCAATGATTTAAGCTTTTTAACTACAGCATCCACATTCCGCTGGCCAACGTTGAGCATGTCATTATCCGAGGAAAATGCAAACATCTTGGCGCCGCCGGCGATCTTTGCTGACAGGGAAGTTTTATATACACCCTTTTTCTCAAGCATTTCGAGAAGGTAATCAATACCGGTATCAGCGAATTTGGCCCTGTTATTTACCCCCTTGACCATAGTAGAATCAGGAAGCATAACATGGACCATACCGCATATCTTCTTTGTTCTGTCATAAAGTACAACGCCAACACAGGAACCTAGACCTAATGTTGTGATCTTGTCCGGTACAGTACATACGTTAAGATCAGCCATACCGATCTTTATGACCTTTCCTTCTTCTTCCATAATCTCCACCAACCGATGATAAAAATATCAATAATGCTTACTAAAGATCGACAAAAACGAAATCCTGTCAGGATATACCCAGTGAATTTAATATCTTCTCATATGAATCAAGTGTAGGTATCAGGATAAAATATCCATTTACACAAAACTCGTCCTCATCAAACCGGGACTCTATAAGAAGCGCCTTATCCCCGAGCTTTCCGAACTCAATTGCAGGAACTGAAAGTATAGCTCCCGCCATATCTATGGATAGATAAGGTATTGAAGGCACTATAGTCATCTTGGTGAGTCCTGAGATGGATGACAGATAAGCGCCGGTAATGATATTTCCTATTTCCTGAAGGGCTGAAAGCTCCATATCGGAGAACCCTGCATCATCGGAATCATCAACATCCATATGCATGAGAGACTGTACCAGGTGGGCAGCAGCCTTCTTCTCAAGCATGAACATCATACTTCCTTTAATATCACCCTCAAGCGTCAGCATAATGCCGACCACTAAAGTTTCCTCACCGCCGACGACCTCTGCAAGATCCTTGAATTCAAGCATATCAACGTGAGGTACCTGCATATTGACCCTGGTATTCATCATCTTGGAAAGTGCCGTGGTCGCATTACCCGCTCCGATATTGCCTATTTCTTTGAGGACGTCGTACTCAACGTCATTGAGAGACTCAAGATCTTTTTTAATCTCCATATCCTCACTTCCTTATATATAAGACATATTGCATACAGAGCCTGTAAATATCGGCCTGACCATACGTTTTCTGCAGATATATCAGCCGACGTCTTTCTCACCTATGACTGCACCGATATTAAGGAGAGATATCAGTGTGTCATTGTACTTGCCGACGCCCGAAAGATACTGAGTGCCCACATCATTGCCATCTGTGGAATGAATGGCATCTATCTGATCATCTGTAAGTGATACGACCTCATTGACCTGATCGACAATGATGCCTACAGCTGATTGAGGATTGAACTTAATGATAATGATCCTTGTATTATTCGTATATTCATCAGGATCAAGACCGAACTTAAGGCGGAGGCTCATGACAGGAATGATCTCACCGCGAAGATTCATGACTCCCTTGAAATATGACTGAGCCTTTGGAACCCTTGTTATCTTCTGATTCCTGACTATGTTGTCGACATACTGGATGTCGATGCCGTACTGCTCGATACCAAGCTTTATGACAATATACTGTTTACCATCCTCTGCTATCTCAAGATTCTGTATGTTATTTTTGTCGTCCATATTACCCTCCTTTAAGATACGCTGATCATCAGAATAAGCTGTTAACTTCAAGGATCAGAGCTATGTCGCCATTGCCGAGAATGGTTGCTCCGCCGATAGCCTTTGATGCATTTATATAGTTTCCTATAGACTTGATAACTATCTCCTGCTGGCCGATAAGATT
This sequence comes from Lachnospiraceae bacterium, assembly GCA_036343175.1. Lineage (GTDB taxonomy): Bacteria > Bacillota > Clostridia > Lachnospirales > Lachnospiraceae > JAEEJA01. The sequence goes on along the minus strand of JAZASR010000041.1, from coordinate 12,885 downwards.
GTCAACAACAAGACCTGCAAGCTTATCGCCCTTCTTTACGATAACGACAGTAATGTTGCTCTCGTCCGTCCCTGAATTCGGAACATCAAGAATAGTATCGAGTCTTACGAGCGGAATAACTGTACCTCTCAGGTTAATAACTTCTTTTGTCTGTACGTACTTTATCTCATCAACAGATATATCCTCAATAGTCTCGATGTTGCCAAGAGGAATAGCATACTTTTCCTCACCAAGATCGACCATGAGGGCCTGAATGATAGCAAGTGTAAGAGGAAGTCTTATGGTAAAGCTTGTGCCTTCGCCCTTTACTGATTTGCACTCTATGGAGCCTGACAGCTCTTCGACCTTTGTCTTTACTACGTCAAGTCCAACTCCACGTCCGGACACGTCTGTTATCTTTTCTGATGTCGAGAATGAAGGCAGGAAAAGGAGGTCTATAAAGTCCTTATCTGTCATGACCTCTGCCTGCTCAGGTGTAATGGTGCCGCGCTCGATGGCTTTCCTTCTGACTGTGGCTATATCGATGCCTGCACCGTCATCCTTTACTTCAATATTAACATTGTTGCCGTCCTGGTAAGCGTTCAGGTAAATATGACCGACCTCACTCTTGCCAAGGTTCACTCTTTCTTCATTGGATTCAAGTCCATGGTCGGCAGCATTACGTATCAGGTGCTGAAGAGGATCGCCGATCTCATCGATAACTGTACGGTCGAGCTCTGTATCCTCACCTGACATGATGAGCTCCATCTTCTTATCGAGCTTCTTTGTGAGATCCCGGACCATACGCGGGAATCTTGAGAATACACTTTCTACAGGCACCATCCTGACCTTCATGACAGATTCATGGAGATTCGTGGTAACGCTTTCAAGATACTCGACCTGCTCATTGAATGCGGTATTTCCGCCCGCCTGGCTGTCGCTCATGGCAACAAGACCGTTCTTTGCAATGATAAGCTCTGAAACAAGATTCATAAGGTCATCGAGCTTCTCAATGTCGACTCTGACTGTCTTCCCGATCGATACCTTCTTTGTATCCTTTTTATTGTTGACTTTGGCCTTTGCAGCTGTACCGGTCTTTGGCTTTTGAGCCGCCTTAGGCTCTTCTGTATTCTCCTCGGGCTTTGTATCCACAGGTGTATCCTCTGACGGCTTTTCAGCACTCTCAGGAAGCTTAAACGGGCCGACAAAGACCTTATTTATCTCAGAAATATTTTCGATCTTTTTCTGTACCTCTTCCGGTGTAAGCTCGGAAAATACAATGAGTGAGAACTCGAGATCGAACTTTTCATCCTCAATATCCTGGGCTGATGGGACGCTCTTTATGACCTCCCCCTGTTCCTCAAGAGCCTGGAACACCATGAATGCCCTTGCAGCCTTAAGTACACATGATTCCTGCAGATATACGGTCACGCCGATAATGTTGAGATTATCTGCCTGAGCCTTTTCTATGGCATTCTTTTCAAAATCGGAAATAGTAAGATCCTGGTACTTTGCCTTAAGGTCCGGATCACCGGAAGCCTTTGCATCATCCGCGCTCTTATCGGCTGAAGGTGTCTGCGGCTCAGCCTCTTTAGTCTCACCTGCTATGTTGTCTACAGGCTTTCTTCCTGTCTCTTTATCGATAACGTCATTCAATGCCTTTATAAGCTCTGCATTGTCCTCAGGGCCTTCATCTGCTGACGCTTCAATATTCTTCTCGTAGCTGTCGAGGGCATCGACACCCCTGAAAAGAATATCGATAAGCTCAGGTGTGACCTTCATGTTGCCGCTTCTGACCTCCTGGAAGGCATTTTCCATATCATGAGTCAGCCGCTGCATATTCTTGTAGCCCATGGTACCGGCCATTCCCTTAAGTGAGTGTGCCGCACGGAATATCTCATTGATACAGTCCTCGTTCTCAGGCTCCTGTTCCAGCACCATAAGCTGGTCTGACAGTGACTGAAGATGCTCCTTTGCTTCGTCGATAAATACTTCAAGATATTGACTTAGATCCATTTAATACACCCCCACATGGTTAGTGATAGCCTGAGCGATCTCATTTAAAGGTCTGACCTCATCGGTGATCCCCGCCTGGTATATGGCCTTTGGCATGCCGTATACTATGCAGGTCTTTTCATCCTGGGCTATAGTATATAATTTTTGAACAGCTTTAAGCTGCTTTATTCCAATAGTTCCATCGGATCCCATTCCGGTAAGGACCACACAGGTTATCTCATCAAAACGGGTATCCTTTAGTGAATCATACATTATATCTGCGCATGGCTTCAAGCCATTCTGCGGCCTTTCATTGGAAAGACTCAGGTAAAAATCATTGTCATCCTGTATGAGCCTCATCTGAAGCCCGCCCCTGGCTATATAAACATGACCCTTTTCTATATAAGTACCCTCGCTTGCTTCCTGAACGGTGATCTTTGAAAGCTCATTCAGACGTTCAGCAAGGGATGCGGTAAATCCCGGCGGCATATGCTGTACTATCAGCATCGGCGCATCGAGATTGGCGGGAAGGTACGGGATGACCTCTTTCAGTGCCTTCGGCCCGCCCGTTGAACAGCACAGGGCTACTAGCTTCTTTGATCTGCCGAGTCTGTCAGGTCTCTTCCGGGATATCCCTGTAAAAGCAGGAAGCACAGGGCTTGCATTATTTACAGATGAACCGGTCTGGCTCTTTTCCTCTTCAGCATGCTTCTGAATATTGCTGTTCATTTGCATAAGCTTAAGGTACCTGTCAGATATGACGCGTCCATGCTTATCATATGAGAAATCCGGTTTTTTCTGAGGTTTTGCCTGTCCCGGTCGATATTCTCCGCATCCTGCAGCTATATACAGTCTCGCCAGAAGGGCGTCACGGAACTTATCAGACTTAATATCCGATATACTTTCTGGTTTCCTGACAAAATCTATGGCCCCGAGTTCAAGGCACCTGATGGTCTCCCTGGTGCCTTCTCCGGCAATAGTGCTTACAACTATAACATTCTCTTTCTGATGGCGGCGTTCAAGTTCAGCCAGGAACTCGATACCGGTCATCTTGGGCATAAGCAGATCCAGCACAAGTGCATCGAACTTATAGCCGCTGTCAAGGAGATTCAATGCCTCCAGACCATTGCTCACAGTCATGGAAACATGAAGCTTTTCGTCAGAATTTATTACATCAGATATGATAGATCTCATAAGTGCGGAATCGTCAACGATCAACACACTTTTCATAATCTTATCGCCTTTCTGTTAGTGCCAGTAAAAAAAATCCGTAAAGTCGGTACAAAAAATTTAATACTAACAAAATTCCTTTTATAATTTTACCCAATCAGGCGGATTTTTTCAACCTTAAATAAGATTTTTTTATATCACAGTTTTCTGAATACGGGCTTTCTTTCCTTAAATTCTGTATAATACCTGAATCCGGCATCCTTAAGGATCGTAGAGGCCCTGCTGAAATCATATGCCAGATGCCTTGTCTCGTGGGCATCCGACCCGACAGTTATGATCTCACCGCCCATCCTTCTGTACTCTTTCAGAATATTCTCATGAGGATGCGGGTGTCCCAGACCGTACTTTAAGCCTGAAGTGTTGATCTCTATGCCCTTGCCTGACTCTATTGCCTTCTTAAGAATATCCCGGCTGTATTCGAGTGTTATCTTATTGTAGGATGTTACGAGTCTTTCTATATCTTCGGATATCTTATCGGGACTTAAGCATTTGAAAAGCTCCGAGTCATGTCCATACAGATCCTCATTGGATGCATCTTCCGATACAGACTGCTCTTTTACAGACCGGTCTTTTACAGTCTGCTCTTTTACAGTCCGGCCTTTTACTGTCCGGTCTTTTACAGTCCGGTCTTTTACAGTCCGTTCTTTTACAGTCTGGTCTTTTACAGTCCGGCCTTTTTCTGCGGCATGAGATGCAAGTATCTCATTCTTAACTGCTCTCAGCTTCTGCATCTCCGGTGTATATCTTGTTATGTAATCTATATGTCCCAGAACGTCAAAGTCATCCCATTCTGTCATACTGTTGAGCATCTGCTCATAATAAGCGCGAATAACATTATCCACCGTCCTTCCATTCCAGAAATTCAGATAGTATGGATCTGAGTTAAAGACAAGGTGGGTCGATTCAATTACAAAATCAAATTTATACTTATTAAAGAGCTCTTTACATTTGGGCCCGACACCCGGCTTGACGCCGAGCTCGACTCCGCGGCGGATCTCTATCCTGTCCCTGTACTTTTCGTAGAGTTCATCGATGGTCCTGAAGTAGTCATTCATGTCGAAGAGGAAGTCCCAGCCCTCGCCCATGTCGGGGTAGTCGTAGTCAATGTGATCGGTGAAGCAGATGCTCTTAAGACCCAGCTCTATACCCCGCCTTACCTGATCCTCCATCGACGATATGCCGTCCGAAGAAAACTTTGTGTGGACATGATTATCAGAAAATATCATATTTACTCCTTTACATTTTTCCTTTACATTTTGAGCAGTGAGCTGCAGGTGCCGGGCTGAAGCCGAAAATCTATGTATAGCTTCCTAAGCTTTACCGCCATCCTATACACATCTGGTTCCTCTTCTGTTTTCATTTATGTATAAAAATATATCCACTTAATTATTCCCGGGATGATCCCGTGCCGGGTCGGGTGTCAGATGGGATATATCCGGGGCGACCGTCATCGAGTAGTTGGTATAGTAGACCACAAAGCCAGGCTTGGAGCCATTTGGCTTCTTTACTTCCTTTTTTCTGACGTAATCGATATCAGCCTTGGTAGAATCCTTCAGCTTTGAGAAGTAGGCAGCACAGGATGCCGCTTCTTCGAAGGCGCGGTCAGGTACTTCTTTTCCGTCGGTCTTAAGGATCACATGTGAGCCGGGCGCATGCTTTGCATGAAACCACCAGTCGCTGTTCTCTGCGAATCTGAATGTCAGCTGATCATTCTGATAGTTGTTCTTGCCGACATAAAGGTCAAAGCCGTCCGAGGTCACAAAGTGGAGGGGCTTAGACTTAGGCTCTTTCCTCTGCTTCTTATTTCCGGACTGACCACTGTTTCTGATATAACCAGAGGCCGCAAGCTCACGGCGGATGTCTGACAGGTCGGCATCCGAGTCTATGGTATCCAGCGATGAAAGGACTGACTCCAGGTGATCGAGGTCTTCCTTTGTTTCTTTTATCTGCACCTCTGAAGCCTCGCGCGTACGTTTGAGCTTATTGTAGCGGTCAAAGTAATGCCGGGCATTCTCTGCCGGTGTTTTATCAGGATCTATAGCGATCTTTACAGGCTTGCCGGTATAGAAATCAATACACTCAAGGAACTTATCGCTGCTCTTAAGCCCATAGCCGTATGTGTTTATTAGTTCTCCTGAGACCCTGTACTTATCCATTTTGTCTGTGCCCTTAAGCTGTTTTTCAAGTATATCAAGCTTATGGGAGCAGCGCTCAATGTTCTGAGTCACTATCTTTCTATAATTTGCTGACTTTTCGCGGATCACATTCGCTTTTGCTCTTGAGCTGTAATATGTCTCGAGCATGCCGGATACAGTATCACAGGTCTCTTTCTCTATCACAGGGTCATCTTCATACGACTGAAGGTGGACTGAAGAGAATTCGACAGGCCTTCTGTCACGACCGCTTCCCTTGTAAAATATGGCCGGTGTGTATGTCGAATTCCTGATAATATCTGCAAGTTCCGTGAATTCATACCATACCCTGTCCGGATCTGCCGCATGAACTCTATCTTCAGGAGCCTTTATTCGCTCAGCCTTATAGATAAGGTCTGCCGCCGCGACCGGACTCATACCCGTTATGGAAGTATAAAGAGCTTTGACAGGCTCCACAGGCTTAGACAGGACTTTCTTCATATCATCCTCAGTCATTGTGAGCGGATCAAGCTTATTCATGGTATTAGGTATAAAGTATGCTGTTCCAGGCCGGACCTGGCGCACCTGACTTATCAGGCCGTTAATACGTTTGATGGCATCGACAACTATGAGACCGGTCTTTTCTGATTTATCAGCTGTACTGCTCTTATCGTAAATATGATTTATTGCTTCATTTTCATTGCCATCAATGTTTACACCAGGCTCTTTCCCGAATCTCTGCTCCTTGTCAAGTCTCTGTTCCTGTTCAAGTCTCTGTTCCTGTTCAAGCCTCTGCTCTATCCAGTCGGTATCAGGCTCTGTCTCATCCTTAAAGCCCAGGTCCGACTCGCCCTCTTCACGGCAAAGTATGATATTGCTGTGCTTGCCCATCAGCTCGGTGATCAGATGGAGGTGTACCAGGTCGCCCATTTCATTTAAGTGTGAAACCTTTATATCTAACACTCTTTCCATGCCGGGCGTTGTGACACTTATTATCTCGGCATTGGTCAGGTGCTTCCTTAAGACCATGCAGAAGATAGGCGCCAGGGCAGGATTCTCGTACTTTTCTTCTGTGAGGTGCATGACAGGCAGGGAAGGATCCGCCGATATCAGAAGCTTATACTGGCTGCGGACCTTCTTTGCAGGGTCGAGCTCATCTCTCCTGTTATTCTTTATTGTCAGAAGTACAGTCTGACGGTTCGGCTGGGCGATCTTTGCAATGTGGCCGCCCGTAAGCAGTCCATCGAGCTCATGCGCCAGAGCATGTACAGTAATACCATCCAGTGCCATTAAATGATCCTTTCTCTTCCGGTTATTATATCTTCAGTGCATTAATTTTACGGTTTGCTCCCATCATCAGCCTTTTTATTTTCCAATAGCACTTTGTGGTCAGGCAGTGGCTTCTGGACTTTTCTTGCGCTTAGGTCCTCACGCAGCGCCTCTAACCTTGAGACTCTCCTTCGGTCGTCTTCGCAAAGAAGCGGCGTTGCGGATAGTCCAGAAGCATTTCCCTGACCATCAAAGTGCTTTTTCAGTTACTTAAGGCTGATGATAACATAAGACCTGTGCTTAAAGTTTCCTATTTCAAACCTCCATTCCCTGAAATGCTATTTTCTGAATAGAAAATAAATACACAAAGGTTGGCGTTTTAAGCAAACCAGGACGGATGATGTTTACGAGCACGGCGACTAAACAGTATTGCTTACAGCTCATCCCCGCAAACCGTAAATTATAGAAAAAATTATACTTTATCGCAGCTTCTTAAATTTTAATAGCATTCATAACGCTTATCCGAACTATATAATACCACAAGCAGCAGAAAAAAGGCCAGTTTCGCGGAAAATTGCAGCGAAGACCGGCCTTTTAATTAAAGTTTGATGCTATGTGATACAAAAGCGAATCGGAAGGACGATTGCAGCATCCGCACTTGCTTAAAGTTTAATGCTAATGATACTTGAAGGTCGTGAACCTCCCACGACAAAAATCACGAGTGTTAGTCCGACATTTCATAAAAGCTTATGATTGCTTCTTCTTATAATCCACATAATATGTGTAATCCTTGTAGATATAATTTTCATTCTCATCTTCCTCGCCCATGCTGGCCTTAAAGGTGAGGATATATGCGCCTCTTGTCTCACCCTCAGGTGCTTTGGAGATCTTAAGGTTTTTTGTAGAATAAAAGTCACTTTGACCTGAATATATATTCTTTACATTTTCAGGCTCGAATTCATCAATATCACTGCTGAATAATATATGCTCATAAGTGCCTTCATTATCTTTTAATGTCTGCTGATCATCAGCATTTATATAGATAGAGGATGGCGAAGCATTATAGTAAACAGACGGCTTGTAAAGTCTGGCCTTGTCATATGCATAATAGTAGGTCTTTACACAGTCACCTGCAGTGAAGATCACCTTGCCGGCAAAGAGTCCTGCTACAGAAGCGGGATCTGAAGGTCCAAGTTCTTCAAAACTGTAGGAAGGAATGATTCCCTTGCCGGAATAGTGAGAAAATGTAAGCTCCGGATATGCTTTGAGACTTTCTTCCGCCCCTGTGATATCTAGATAAGAGTGGTTATATTTTATTCCCTCATTCGATGAATATTTGAAGCTCATCTTCTGACCGCTTTCATCGGTGTAGTAATATTTTACATTCTTTCTGACAGCCTGTCCTGTAACACTTACCTTATTAACGCGATCCAGGAAGTCAATATCACTTTCAGTTGTGAGCTTGACATATCTTAAATAATATACAGCAGGTACAGCCTCTTTATATGAGAATGTAAGCGTATATTCATAGGTTTTGCCATTTACTGATGCGGCAGTAATCGGAGTTGTGATCTTTTCAAGCTTATAATCAGGGACAACATAGTATGTATAATCATAAAAGCTGATCTTAAAGTCCGGATCGATAGTGTCTTTAAGACCCGTGATGTCAATATACTTTACATACTTTTTGTCTTCAGAATTATAGTATGAATTAGTATCATAATCATATCCGTCACCATCAGAATCACTGATAGACTTTATAGAAAATCCACCATCATTAAGATCTAACTGCTTATACTTGATATAGATCTTTCTTTCGTACTTTCCGCCTATCGTTCCGCTTATTATATATTGACCGCGCTCATTTTTTTCTGTATTTTCAGTAATGGTCCAGCCTTCATCCAATGGCTTATAAGAAGAACCACCTTCAAATTTCAGGGAAACATGATTTAAGTCTTTGGTCAGAACCAGAAGCACACCGGTAACTGATATATAAGAATAAGTTCCTTTATCATCAGAAGAGCCTGACGTACTGTAATAACTGCTTCTCAGCTCATTGTCATCTGTTACTATGTCATCAAAGCCTACTTTGAATGGATAATAGTAGATACTGTATTTTGCCTCATTGTTTCCAGCCTTTACTGTAAGCTGATAATATGATTCGGACTTTGAACCATCCTGTTCAAGGCTGCATTCATAGCCGGGTCCCATATTCTTTAATACAACGACCGCATCTGAAGTTGCGATCGTATCTTCATATCCATACCAGTATGTGCCTGAAGTATAAAGCTCATTACCTGATACGCTTACGCTTTTAAGAATACTGGAAAGATATACAGAAGAAGCGAAGTTTTCAGTCTTTTCATACTTAATGTAATCCTTAAAGGTCTGCCCGCCATATGTATATGTGAACATATAGCTGCCAATATCTTCATTGTCACTTGCAGTAACCTTATTTACTGTATCAGGTGCAAGGTAATTATTCACATTTTTTTCAAATTCAGGGACCGATCCGGTAAGATCATCAGCTGTGCCTTTTACATACCAATAGCGGTACCTGTAAACACCATTTTCATCCTCTACAGACTTGTAATAAGATGAAGTTACAGCTGTAAGCTCTCCATCCTGCTTAAGATCAGCGACTGCAAAGTCTCTATAAGAATATTTATGTTCTTTATCCTGTTCATATACAAGTGGATAGGTGTAAGTGCCATATTGGCATGTGACCGTAATTTCACCTGATGCATAAAGATGCTTATCGTCATCATTTGCCGGATAAAGATCATGCAGTCCGTCCGTATAAGCTAGGTAAGACACTTTTACGTCATTATCACTATCATAATCATATCCGGTAAATTCCGGAGCAGACAGAGACTTACTTATTCCTTTTACATAATAATAGTAAACAGTATTATTATTAATTATCTGGCTATCGTCATCACTATATGTGATAAGATTTCCCGGATCTATAACTTTTGTGATCTTTTTAAGTCCATATGCAGCATCATATTCATATACAAGAGGATATGTGAATGTATCATCGCTCCATGTGACGCTTATCTCTCCGGCCGCCTTCCTGCTGTCGACAATGACCTCTTCATCAGTATATGGCTTATATGAAACTGACACATTTTCATTATTAGTTGTAAATACCGGTGATGTGAAATCCTTTGAAGTGCCCTTTACTTCATAATAATACTTATAAGCTTCTGTACTGTTATCATAAACAGATCCATAGCTTTTATAAGTAATATTGTTGTTATCACAGGTTACACGGCTTATCTTACGAAGGGCATAAGACTTATCCTGCTCATATACTACAGGATATGAATATGACTTGCCATTGAATGCAAAAGTGAGTGTTCCCACAGCATTTAAATCGTGGAAATTTGCCTGTCCGGCCTTGTATGTACCGGATATCCTCTCATTTCTGAATGAAAATACCGGATCGGTAAGAGTACTTTTTCCGCCTCTGACATACAGATATTTTTCTTCTGTCTGTTTATCCTCTCCATCATCCGATCCTGAAGAATATGTTCTTACAGTGTAGTCTTCTATACTGCTCACATCATCAGTAACACCTGAAACGGATGAAAGTATATCAAGCTCCTTTACCACTATGTAATAATTGATAACTACCTTGCCAAGTGTGGCAGTAAGCATCTTTTCGAATGCCGGGTCATCGGAATCCTTTATCTCTTTCTTTACGCTTTCATCAGTAAAGCTTACACCTTCAAGCAGCTTATCATAATCTACCTGGTCACCATATGTAGATACAGTTATGCTGCCGGTAAAGCTTCCTGAATTGGCATTTCGGAAGTCAACATCTGCCATCTCAGGATAATCGATACTTTCGATCTTAACTTTATCAAGTGTCTCCTGAATAAGTGATATAAGGTCGCTAAGAAGCTTCTGCTGCTCTTCGCCCTTTGCATTTTCAAGACCGTCTTTTGCATCCTTATACCGCCTGTCGCCTGTCAGACCAAGCTTTTCTGCCTTGCTGAAAAGATCACTTATATATTCCTTATATGTCATGGAGCCGACTGTCTCGGAATTCCCTGCAAAATAATATACAGAGCCATCTGCAGTAAGTTTACCTGTTCTTGAATCAAAGCTGCAGACCTCCCAAAGAGTGCCGACAGATCCATCTGGGATACGGAATGTAGTTGTAGCTGCACCCTGCTTTACCTCTACCCATGGGTGTGAGGAACCAAGCGCCTTATTATCGCGATCGGACTGGTTAGCATAGTCATATACGTAGAAATGATATATGCCGGGCTGAGATCTGCGGATAGTTGTGGTCTCAGGACCTTCGTAGTCAACATCATCATGATCCAGATCTGATTGTGGTTTTTCATAATACCCATCTTTATCATCATAATCTGCTGCTCTTCCGGTCTCGTTTCCAAAATATTTACGATGACTGTAATAAATATGGAAGCGGGTATCCTTGCCTGTTCCCGGACCTGTTAAGTGTGAGTCAAGGTCATGCGATACAGCATGGTCAGATGCCGCCTGATCCCAGTGAAGGATAAACTGGACCTCCTTGCCTGTAGTAAGCGTAGTTGTATTGGTAAGGTTTACCTGAACAGAGTTTGTCTCTGCCTTAACAGTAACATTCATAGCTGCTGTCATATACCCTTCCTTGACAGCCTGTATACAGTAATTGCCGTATGAAAGACCGCTGAATGTGAATTTTCCATTCATGTCGCTGTAAGCTTCTTTTTTATCACGGCCTGTAGTATTATTGAGACCTTTTCTTATATAGATTGCAGCGCCTGTAACAGGAACAAGATCTCCATCTCTGTCTTCCTTTGCGGAATCATTGACAAGGCCGGTGATATCACCCTTTGATTCCTTCTGCTGCTGTGTAAGAAGCATAATGCTGCCTACGTAGTAGTTATCCTGGGCGAGCACAGCAGGCATTGCCTCAGCAGCATACCCTTCTTTCTTTATTATGAGCAGATAATTACCGAAGTTGACATCTCCCAATTCAAAATATCCGTCGCTATTTGTCGAACCTGAAGGAGAAACGCCGCTTATAAATGTATCGCCGCTTTCTCCGTTGTAATCTTTCGGATAATTAACAAGGTATACGGATGCACCCTCAAGGTAATTGCCATCAAGGTCATAAACATAACCGGATACTGTTCCCTTTGCATCGAATGATATACCTGTGCTGTCAGCCACTATATGCTGAACTGTATCGCCGACAGTCACCTCTACTATACCGACACCGATGATGTCCGGAATGGTCTCTTTTGTAAGAGAATCTACTGTAGTGCCATTTGCAGCGCCTGGCCTGAGTGTAAGTCTGATCTTTACCTTAACATTCAAGTCGAGCGGTATCTCTGTAATAATACTTGCGCCTTCAGCATTTTCGCCCGCTGTTACAGGCATCTGATAAACATTATCTCCGTCAATGATAAGCTCTGCTTTAACATTCAGGTGCACTTCCGTGACGGTACCGCTGTTGCTTAAATGAAGCTTTTTCACATTGCCGCTTACAGTTATCTCTGCTTTAGCATTCTCACTTATCTTAATGTGACCTGTTTCTGCCTGCATATCAAGAACTGAAACAGCATCAGGATCGGCCTTTACATCCTCTATCCATGTATCCTGTGCAATGTTCTTTATAATGACCTTCTTAAACTCACCCTTATTTGTAATAGTCGCATTAGGGGCATCTACTGTAAGTACGGTATCCTTAGCAACAACAGAATCAGGGATCTCTATATTCTCTTTTGCATCAGTCTTAAATGTAAGCTCAGCCGGAGCCTTTGACTTATCACTTAATTTTGACTTAAGGTCATCAACACTTGCAGCAATGCCTGCATTTGGATCCGTGGTCGGCTGAGAGGCCGGTGCCGGAGATAGAGCCACGCCTGCAGTGTCAGAAGGCGTCTGTGTCAAAGTATCTGAAGCAGGCGCCTCTGCTGATGGTACCGCTTCGTCTGCTGCCTTAACTGTTACCTTGCAGACATATTTCTTACCCTTGTACTTTGCGGTGATCTTAGCCTTGCCGATTCCGACAGCCTTGACCTTGCCTTTCTTACTGACTGTGGCGACCTTCTTCTTCGAAGATGACCACTTTATCTTCTTTATATCTTTCTTCTTGACGTTCTTTAATTTAAGAGTCTTGCTCTCGCCTGCTTTAAGGGTCAGCGTCTTTTTGCTGATCTTGATTTTTTCTGCTGCCTGGACACTTATGCCAGTCTGAGGCGTCATAGTCACAAGCATGCATACAGCAAGAAAAAGCGTAAAGAAGCGCTTATACACC
>JAZASR010000040.1:0-17577 GCA_036343175.1 Lachnospiraceae bacterium | reverse complement strand
CGTAAATTTGCAAAGTCACTTGACTTTATCGGAAATGATGGTAAACCTGTTGATTCGATTAAGATCTATATGGGTGAGACCGGTAAAGTGACTACAGAAGTAACACCGGCTGATGCTATTGACAGTGAGGTAAAGTGGTCAAGCGCAGATCCTTCAGTTGCTTCTGTTGATGAAAATACTGGAGATATAACTCCGGTAAAACCTGGCAATGTGATTATTACAGCTGCAACAGGCAGGGGTAAGATTACGAAGACATTGAAGGTAACGATTGTTGCCAAGGTTGAAAAGGTCGAGATATCTTATCCGACTGCGGCATCTCCAAGCTCGGTAACAGCTAAGGGATATATTAATGTTGGCGAATCTGCACAGCTTTCAGCAAAGGTCCTTCCTGCAGAGGCAGTTCAGGATGTTACATGGACGCTTACTTCACAAGAAGCTGATGCAGCAACGATCGATGCACTTGGAAAGGTAACTGCTTTTAAGCCTGGTAAATTTACTGTTACAGCTTCTTCAAAGGATAATCCAAATATAACATCTGAAGCTTACGAGTTTACTGTATTTTCGCCTGCCCAGGGTCTTAAGATAAAGGCTCCTAATGGGAACAGCAAGGTAATATACGTTAAGAGAAAAGGCAGTGTACAGCTGGGACGTTTTATATCAAATCTTGATTGTACCGATACTTTCAAGTTCGCAGCATCAAAGAAAAAGAGAAAGATCGGAACAGTGACTCAGGATGGTCTTTTTAAGGCAAAGAAGAAGACAGGAGCTGTAAAGGTCTACTTAAGGTCTTATTCAGTAGATGAGGAAGGCAAAGTACTGAAACAAAATGCACAGACAACAATTACCATCAAGGTTGTAAAGAAGATCAAAAAGGTTAAGAGGATAAGGCTTACCGGAAGTCGTACAGTGAATGTCAACGGTACATTAGAACTCCTTGCAAAACCTTCACCTGCAAAGAATGTCTCCTGTGGAGCAAGGTGGACCTCATCTGATGAGTCGATCGCAACTGTAGATGCTTATGGTGTCATAAGAGGAATAAAGGCTGGTACCGTTAAAATCAACTTAACAGGACCAAATAAAAATAAGGTTGTCATAAAGGTTACTGTAAAAGGTGAACCTTGATGGACCACTTTAAGTAATATGGCTATGTAAGCCTGCTTGATTTCAGGTATATCTTTCAGCTTACCGGATTCATATTGATGAAGGTCAGCTGGAGGATATGCCTTTTTTCTTGCTATTAAATGGTAAGCTAACTTTATGCTTGGTATAAATAAATTCCAGAAGAAAATATATCTGTAAAATTAGCACTCACCTCTTGACAGTGCTAACAATCTGCTTATAATGATAGTTGTAAGGATTTTAGGAAACACTGCCGATGGGCAGAAATGCAGTATGATCATCACTGCCTGGTAAAAGCTATGGTATTTTTAAGTGCCATATTTTTGTTGAATACAACAGATGCAATTAAAAAAGAGACTTATTTTCAGGCGGGGTATGTTTTAAGAATCGAGGGATCATTATGAATATCACAAAATTTACAAAAAAGTCACAGGAAGCGGTCCAGGGCGCCGAGAAGGCAGCCATGGACTTTGGACAGCAGACCATACAGGAGCTGCATCTTCTCTATTCCATGCTGATACTTGAGGACAGCCTTATTGTCCGCCTATTAGAAAAGATGGGCATAGATGTCAAGGTCTTTAAGACTCAGGTAGAGGGAGCGTTAAATGATCTGCCAAAGGTCTCCGGCGGAGAGATGTATATCGATACCAAACTCAATGAAGCTCTGACATATGCAGAGGAAGAAGCAGCGAGAATGGGAGATGACTTTGTATCAGTTGAGCATCTCTTCATAAGCATGATGAAGCATCCCGATAAGGAATTTAAAAAGGTGACAGACCTGGCTCAGATCACTTCAGACCGCTTTCTTAAGGCACTTGTAGAGGTCCGCGGCAATCAGAAGGTAACGTCTGATAACCCTGAAGCCACATATGACTCGCTGGAAAAATACGGCTATGACCTTGTGGAGCGTGCCCGTGAGGGTAAGCTGGATCCGGTAATAGGCCGTGATGAAGAGATAAGAAATGTTATAAGGATCCTCTCAAGGAAGCGCAAGAATAACCCTGTTCTGATCGGTGAGCCCGGTGTAGGTAAGACAGCCGCCGTGGAGGGTCTTGCCCAGAGGATAGTTAAGAAGGATGTTCCCGATTCCCTTAAGGATAAGAAGATATTCTCACTTGATATGGGTGCTTTGGTCGCCGGAGCCAAGTACCGGGGCGAGTTTGAAGAGAGACTTAAGGCAGTTCTTAAGGAGGTAAGGGAATCCGATGGAAATATAATCCTCTTTATAGATGAGCTCCATACCATAGTGGGTGCCGGTGCTACAGAAGGCTCCATGGATGCCGGAAACATGCTCAAGCCTATGCTTGCAAGAGGCGAGCTTCACTGCATTGGCGCTACGACACTCGATGAATACAGGAAATACATTGAAAAGGATGCCGCGCTTGAGCGTCGTTTCCAGCCTGTTATGGTAAATGAACCGACTGTAGATGATACCATCACTATACTCAGAGGCATCAAGGAACGCTATGAAGTATATCATGGTGTCAAGATCACAGATGCAGCACTTGTCTCAGCAGCAGAGCTTTCGGACCGTTATATATCGGACAGGTTCCTGCCTGATAAGGCCATTGACCTTGTTGATGAAGCCTGCGCCATGGTAAAGACCGAGCTCGATACCATGCCTGCAGAGCTTGATCAGGTTCAGAGGAAGATCATGCAGATGGAGACTGAGGAGGCCGCCCTTAAGAACGAAAAAGATGAATCTTCCATGGAGAGGCTTGAAGAGCTTAAAAAGGAACTGGCTGACGTCCGCGAGGAGTTTGATGCAAAGAAAGCCGCCTGGGAAAAGGAAAAGCAGGAAGTCACAGATATCAATAAGGTAAAGGAGGACCTTGAAGATGCAAATGTCCGGCTTGAAAAAGCAAAAGATAAGTACGATCTGGACCTGATGGCAAAGATCCAATATGGTGAGATACCTGAGCTTGAGAAGAAAAAGAAAGAGCTTGAAAAGAACATCAATAACCGGAATCTTATTTCGGAAAAGGTTACGAGTGATGAGATAGCAAAGATAGTATCCAGGTGGACAAAGATCCCTGTCGACAAGCTGAATGAGACTGAACGCTCAAAGACCTTGAAGCTTCCTGAACTTCTTCATAGAAAAGTAGTAGGCCAGGGCGAGGCGGTAGAGCTGGTATCAGAGGCTATTCTAAGGTCAAAGGCAGGTATAAAGGATCCGGGAAAGCCTATAGGGTCA
Source organism: Lachnospiraceae bacterium (assembly GCA_036343175.1). Taxonomy (GTDB): domain Bacteria; phylum Bacillota; class Clostridia; order Lachnospirales; family Lachnospiraceae; genus JAEEJA01. The sequence continues at coordinate 14,264 of JAZASR010000040.1, read as the reverse complement.
TTCCTCTTCATGGGGCCTACAGGAGTCGGCAAGACTCTTCTTGCAAAGACACTCGCTGCTGCCCTTTTTGATGATGAGAAGAATATGGTCCGTATAGACATGAGTGAATATATGGAAAAGTATTCTGTATCCAGACTTATAGGTGCCGCTCCAGGATATGTGGGATATGAGGAGGGCGGCCAGCTCACAGAGGCTGTAAGAAGGAGACCATACTCAGTAGTCCTTTTCGATGAGATAGAGAAGGCTCATCCTGATGTATTCAACATCCTTCTTCAGGTCTTAGATGACGGCCGCATCACAGATTCGCTCGGACATACAGTGGATTTTAAGAATACGATCATTATACTAACATCCAATATAGGTTCAGAATACCTGCTTGATGGCATCGATAAGGATGGCAGTATTAGGGAAGATGCCAGAAAGGAGGCGGAAGCTGACCTGCGTGCGCATTTCCGCCCGGAATTCTTAAACCGTCTGGATGAGATCATCATGTTCAAACCATTGACTGCCGATAATATCTCAAATGTAACTGGTCTTATTGCTGATGATATAAATAAGCGGCTGGCACAGAATGATATAAGCTTTACATTGACAGATGCTGCAAAGGAAAGGATAGCGCATGAAGCCTATGAGCCTCAGTTCGGTGCAAGGCCATTAAGAAGATATATGGAAAAGCACATAGAGACCCTTCTTGCCAGGAAGATACTCGAAGGCCAGGTAAAACCGGGCGATAAAGTGACTATTGACTATGACGAGAATTTTGGCTATAATACAAAAATGTAAAAAAATATTAATCCAATCGGACTCTTTTTGTGCAAATTGCACAAAAAAACATAAGTACGAATTGTAAAGTATTTTTGAACAAATTGTGAATAAAACCTTGCCGGCAGTAAAAAAATGTAGTATTATACTACATAGTATTATAGCAACCTTAGGGGATACACATAATTTTACGCAGATCTTTTAGAAACTGAATTTATGTCCGGCAGGGCTTTAAGAGCTTGTATCTTAGAGTGTTCAGTATAAAGGGTCAGCAAGGAAAAGGGTGATAAAGTGGCAACTACATTCAATTACACTGCCATCACAGCGGATGGCAAGGAAAAGAAAGGTACTCTCGAGGCCAATGATGAAGATGCTGTAAGGAGCGCCTTAAAGGCCCAGGGCCTTATAGCTACAAGCATTACACTTCCGTCAGCACTCGATAAGGGTATCAGCTTCGGCGGAAAGGTAAAGGCTGCAGATCTTTCACTTTTCTGTAAGCAGTTCTCATCTATCCTCCATGCCGGTGTTACAGTTATCCAGGCCATGGATATGATGAAGGATCAGGCATCCAATAAGAACCTGCAGGAGGCCTGCAAGAACTGTAAGATCCTTGTTGAGAAAGGTGAGTCTCTTGCATCAGCTATGGCTCAGTATCCTAATGTCTTTCCTGACATGCTTATTCACATGGTGGAAGCCGGCGAAGCATCAGGTTCTCTGGAGACCTGTTTCGAACGTATGGCAACCCAGTTCGAAAAAAGTGCAAAGATCAACTCCATGATCAAGCAGGCTATGGTATATCCTATAGTGCTCCTGATCGTTGTTATCGGAGTTGTCATTGTCATGATGGTTAAGGTCGTTCCTTCATTCCAGGAAACATTCGATGGTGTAGGAGCCCAGCTTCCTCTTATTACAAGGATCGTAGTTTCTATCAGCCACAGTCTTATGCATTCATGGTGGATCATACTTCTTGTTATTGCAGGAATAGTATTCGGTATCAAGACATTCAAGCAGACCGACAAGGGTGCTGATTTCTTTGGAAGACTCGAGCTTCATCTGCCTATATTTGGTACACTCTTTACAAAGCAGGCATGTGCCAACCTTGCAAGAACACTTGGCACACTTACAGCATCAGGTATTCCGCTTGTCAATGCTATTGACCTTGCATCAAAGGTCATGTCCAATAGAGTCATTAGAGTTGCTATCAAAGAGACAAAGGAAGACGTAGAACGAGGCGTTCCGCTTTCGCAGCCTCTTGAGGCATGTGGTCTATTTCCTCCGCTTTTCTACCAGATGGTACATATCGGAGAGGAAACAGGTAATATCGAAGGCATGCTTGATAAGTGTGCAGACTTCTATGAGGAAGAGGTTGAGAATGCTACTCAGACTATCTCAACAATCCTTGAGCCTCTGATCATAGTTCTCATGGCCGGAGTAGTCGTACCTATCATAGCAGCAGTTATGATGCCTATGCTTTCTATCTACAGCATTGCTGAGAATTCTTAAAATCAGACTTTGAGTATCAGATTTTAAGCGCCATTCATCTTGTATCCATGCCGCTGCCAAGAGCGGCTTTGATAAATATTTTTATACAAAGGAGAATAAAAGTATGAGAAATTATATCAATTCATTAAAGGCAAATGAGAAGAAAGGCTTCTCACTTGTAGAGCTTATCATCGTCATCGCCATCATGGCTATCCTTGTAGGTGTTGTAGCAGCTACAGTTATCCCTTATCTTGAGAAGTCAAGAAAGGCAAAGGATCAGCAGCAGATCTCTGATATCAACACATCTTACGTTGCCGCATTAGCTCAGGCAGAGCCTGCTGCTAATTCTGAAAATATAGCTATTGATTCGGTAAGTGTTGTTACTGAACTTAAAAATCTTTTAGGCATTAGTACATCAACAATTCAGGCTACTTATGTAGCCAAGTTTAAATCAAAGGCATTTAAAGATGCACAGATTTTTGGTTTCTACAATAATGGAACTCTTGGTACTACACCTGATTTGCCAACTTGTAATTCATGGGATACTTCTAACAAAGGCAAAGCTGGATTTACAGCAGTTTATCTTAAGGATGCTAAAGGTACAAATGCAATTAATGATAAAAACTCTATTGCTGTTACAGAGTAATATTATTAGCTTTTTATACAATATTTTTAGCTTTTTGAAGCCAAATAATTTGAGTTTACATTATTAGACAGTCCCTCTTGGCGGGGACTGTTTTACCGGTTTATGACTTTATTGTCATATTAGAAGTATCAGATCGATGTGTACAATTGTAATTGTATAAGTACATATTATTGCATGTAGATATGCGTCTGATCTGATCCTTCTGACATGATTATAACGTTAATTTGGGGATTAGATGATTATGTCGTACACAGCAGCAATAGTGATGGTATATATACTTATATTTGCCTATGGACTGTGCATAGGTAGTTTTTCTAATGTATGTATATTGAGAATACCGAAGAAAGAGTCTATCATTCCGCATTCACACTGTATGACATGCGGATATCACCTGAGATGGTTTGATATGATACCGCTTTTTTCCTGGCTGTTTCTGCGTGGAAGATGTAGAAAGTGCGGAGCTAAGATCTCTGCACAGTATCCGCTGGTCGAAGGACTGAACGGGCTTTTCTATGTACTTTTATTCCTGTGGAATGGTCTTAACATAGAGAGCGCTGTGTTCTGTCTCTTTTTTACATCTGTAGTTATAGTTAGTGTCATTGATTTCCGATATCAGGAAGTTCCTGATTCCATGAACATTGCTATAGGTGTACTGGGTATATTAGAGTGTCTTTATCTGTGGTTTGCCAGAAGACCGGATCTGAAGCTTCACATCATAGGCTTCTTTTCTGTATCTGTCCTGCTTCTTATCATATTTCTGGTAAGCGCCGGACGTGCTATGGGTGGGGGAGATGTAAAGCTCATGGCTGTATGCGGCCTGGTGCTTGGGGTAAAGGAGATCGTCTTTGGTTTTGTACTTGGATGCCTGCTTGCATCTATTATACATCCGGTACTTATGAGGCTCAAAAAAGCAGAGCGAAGACTGCCATTTGTGCCTTATCTTGCCGCAGGGATGGTTATCAGTATATTTGCGGGTACAGCTTTCGTTGACTGGTATCTGAAGATATGCGGACTGGGTTAATGGTTTATGGGATATATTTGAATTACAGTTTACGATGTTTACTGTTTACGATATTGATGAAATTTAAGTTTAGAGATATTGTTGATATCTTTGCTGTCACAAAGAGCTCTTCTGCTAAGATGGTAAAAGAGCCTTTCGCAGCTTTATATATTTGCTCATGATAGTTTTAGCTGAAGCTGATTTGATCCGATTTGCTTCGTCATCAGGCAGGTGCTCTGGTGATTTACCTGCACAAGAACTTTTTGTGATGCAAAGATATAGGAAGATACTTAATTTAAGTATCGGGTCGTGCAGTATTTTCGCTGCATAGTAAATAAAGGGAGGATAGGTAACATGGGTAAACATGTACTAAGTATCGAAATAGGCGAGCAGGTAACTAAGGTTGCCGAGATCGACTATAAGAAAAAGAACCCGAGAGTTTATAAGGCTATAACCTTTGCAACTCCGGAAGACATCATTGAAGATGGCTTCATTAGAGACCGTGATGTGCTTGCTGTTGCTTTTCGTGAGCAGCTTTCAAATGCAGGCATTAGAGAGAAGTCAGTAGTATTCACTATTGCTTCTACAAAGATAGTTTCCAGAGAGGTAACTATTCCTAATGTAAAGCCTAATAAGATCCAGGGACTTCTTGAGGCTACAGCCCAGGATTATTTCCCGATCGACCTTTCTGCTTATACCCTTGCACACAGTGTCCTTGAAGAGACTGCTGATGAAAAGGGTGCCAAGGCATTAAAGGTCCTGCTTCTTGCTGCACCAGATTCGCTCATAACAAACTATTATAACTTCGCATCTGACATGGGATGGAGCATTGCGTCTATAGATTATTTCGGCAATGGTTCTATACAGGTACTCAAGCGCGAGATAGTTCTTGACTATTCAGCCTGTATCCAGATCAGCGGCAATTCTTCAGTCGTAACATTTCTTAACAAAGGCCAGCAGCTTATGCAGAGGACTATACCTTATGGTGTATTCTCTATAGCTCAGGCTATTGTCAATAATGAAATATCTTCTATCAGTGATTTTGATACAGCCTGTGAGACGATGACCCGTGACAGGCTTCTTTGCCGTACACTCGATTATGAAGGACTTGATGACAGTGATACAGCCCGTATGACGGATAATGACATACAGCGTCAGGCAGATATCCGTGCAGCCCGCAAAGTCGCAACAGATGCAGTTGGCGATATCATCATGAGTGTTGTAAGAATATTTGACTTCTTCCATTCACAATATCCTGAAGCACAGCTTACAGGTCTTTACATTACCGGTATGGGCGTTCAGGTAAAGGGAATCGATGATCTCTTTGCATCAGAAATCGATGTTCCTATCCACAGGATGGATAATCTTGTATCTGTTTCTTTCCCGAGGAACTTTGGCAATTCACTTTACAATCAGACAGAGTATATAGCAGTTATTGGTGCTGCTATGGATCCTGTAGGATTTAAGTCCAAGGATAAGTCAGTAAGATCATCGACAACAAGTGACGATATCACAGCTTACGTTGTTGCAGGCTGCGCACTTTTTGCTATTGGTCTGGGACTCATACTTTTCTCAGTTATTACATATATGTCTGCTAAGAAGACTAATGCCGACTTAACAGCCCGCAAGCAGTCGCTTTCTTATATTGAAGAGATCTACAATGAGAATCAGCAGGTTAATAATATTGATACAAAGATCAATGAATTAAATAATAACACTAAAAATAATAATGAAAATCTAAATCAGATAATCCAGTTGCTGGAGCAGGTACTTCCTTCTGATACTCATGTTGAGTCGTTTACGTCTGATGGAAATATTGTTAGTTTAAATCTTAAATCAGGACAGGATATTTCAGTTGCCAGACTCATTATGGATCTTGAAAAGATTCCTGCATTGACAGAAGTAAAGGTTGAAGCTATTTCCGGTGGAAATATTGATGATAAATCATCTGGTAACAATTCGGAAAATATAACTGGGTGGTCATACTCATGTGAAGCAACTTTACTTGATCCGATTAGCAGAGAGGCACTTGCAGCATCTGGTACAGCTGTCTATGGTGATGGAGTAAGTGAAGACAGTACATCTGATACTGTTGATGATACTGCTGAGTGATGGGGATAGAAAGGAGTTAATGTCATGAAATTAAAGAAGAGAGATATAGGTTTTCTTGTATTATTACTTGGACTTTTATTTGCTATAGCTTCCTACTTCCTTGTGTTTAATAAGTTCAAGGCTAAGAAAGAAGAGGTACAGACACAGAATGATGAGCTTCAGACTGAAGTTACAAGACTTGAGGGAATGGTTGCAAATAAACAGAATGTTCTTGATGATACAGCAGCAAAACAGGAAGATATCAATAAAATTGTAAAGGTTTATCCGCCTGAGGTCAGGGTTCAGAATGCAATTTCTGAATTTCATAATATGTACACCAATATCGATGATACAGTAGTCAAATCAGAAGCTTATGAAATGGGACAACCATTCTATTCTATGCAAGATGCTGCTGATCCAAATGCAGCTCCTGCTGATGGCACTGCACCAGCAGACGGGACTACATCCGCAGCACCAGCAGACGAGACTACATCTGCAGCTCCTGCAGATGGAACTACTACGACAACCGATACTTCTGGTTCAACAGCTTCATCTGATACCGAGCAGTCAGTTCAGGATCTTATAGCATCTGCCCAAAACTATGCTGGTCTTGATTCTAAGGTGAGTCTTAGCTTAGAAACTTCATATGATTCACTTAAAGAAATTATGGATTATATTAATGAAGGCTCAGAGAGAGATGATTCCGGCAGGATGGTAGTTTCCGAGATTACTCTTACTCCAACTGATAAAGCTAATGAAAATGGTCCTAAAAAATCAATGCTTGAAGTTAATATGACTGTTGAAATGTATGCTATATCTAATACAGGCAAACAGTACAAGGATCCTGAGATCGATGAAGTCAAGCAGGGCAAGACCAACATCTTTGAAGCAGAAGGCAAGATGGCTCAGACGGCTCGATAATTTTAAAGTAATATCAATGTGAAATGCTAAGCGGTATATGCATCCAGGCTTAAAGGGTGCATATACCTTAAGCTGTTTTTTTAGAAATTGATGTTTATCAAGCATTTTAGATAATATGAGAGGTGATAATGATCATGAAACTTAAGACTGGATTAAGGAATTCTATGACAAGTGGTTTTACGCTGGTAGAGATAGTTGTGTCTATAGTTGTCCTTGCAATTGTTACCATCCCTGTATTGTCTTATTTTTCAAGTTCCACGGCCTACAATTACAAGCAGAAGATCAATGAAGCTGCAAATATTGCGGCTCAGGACACTCTTGAATCTGTTAAGGCTGACAAGACGGTAAAGCTTAAGACCGCTGCTGACAGCGATGGCTTTGATCTTGTGGCTGAGGAGACTCCGGCTCCGGACGGTTCTACCCCTGGCTATAGAGAATATAGCAAAGATACTGTTATTGACGGTATTAACCTTTCTGTTACTGCCAGAATTACTACAGTAGATGCCATAGGTACAAGGGCAATAACAGATGCATCCGGTAATATGACTCCTATAAACTTCAGTAAATATTCACTTGAGTCTATGGATCAGTCAAAGGATGTACTTGCTGCAGCATCTGCAAGTGGTTCTGATGATAAACATGCTGAGCAGTACTATATTTCAAAGTATGACGCAGCAAATAATACAGATACAGTTGATTATTCTTCGATTGCTTCTGCTGTAAACTATACCAAGAATTACCTGATAGACATAATACCTGATAAGAATTCAGATACAGCTTTAAATGATCCGCTTGTTACAGTTAATGTATACTCTGAATATACTTCTGCTGGTTATGGATCATATAAGAGTCTTATATCCAATAACTCAGTAGCAACAAGCCGTGTAAGACGAGATGGTATGAATGTATATCTGTTTTTCCCGTCTTTGAATGCTAATCAGACTACAGATGTCAAGGTTAATTGTGATCCGGATTTTGCTTCCGGCACCTGGACTTATGGAGGTAAAAATTTCACATTTATTGATAACCTGAGTAATTCTGATTCAAAGGGAATGAACATTTTTATTATCGGACAGAAGACTGATGCTAATCAAAATTTTACTAATAATAAGGTAAATATTACAACTGATTCAAGCTCTGAATCTATTAATTATATGCGTTCCACACTCATTAAGAGTCTTGTATCCAATTGTCCATTTGGCACAAAGGCTTCTATAGCAAAGAGAATGGACAACAACTTCAAGAGTTCAGAAGATGCAGACAGACTCATCAATATCGATGTAACAGTTACAAAGAAGGGTGAGACGGCTAAGCTGGCTGAGGTAAAGGGAGCTGCATCTGTTTCAGAGTAATTTGCTTAACATACTGGATTCACAATAGTTCATGATTTTAGGAGCTTATGTTTAGATATTATTTATTGACAAATATTTCAATGTATCAGGGATCAGGAGAGGAGAGTCATAATGATAAGATTACTGAAAGATAAGAGAGGATCGTCTCTTGTTATGGTCGTTCTTGTAACACTGTTCCTTACAGTGCTCGGTTCGACTATCATCATGATGACTATATCAAACATCAGGATGAAGGCTTCTCAGCGTATTGAGCAGAAGGAGTTCTATGATGTTGAGACTGCTCTCGATGATATTACAGCAGGTATAGAGGATGATTCGGTAGGTATAGCTGCAGACTCATATACTATAGCACTTGAGAACTACAGTTCTCTTTTAAGCGGCTCTGGTAAGAAGGTAATGGATGAATATACAGACAACTTCTTAGCTTATATGCTTTATAGGATCACTGATCCTGACTACTATCAGGCAATTAAGAACAATACAGCTTCAGTATCTGCTAATGAAAGTGCTGCTTCTATTAATACTATTCTTGGAAATATTAAGAATGATACAACCGGCTCTACGTCATTTGCACATGAAGTCGCAGCTCTTAATACAGGTTCCAGCAGACTTAAGTATTCAGACAAGTATCTTATGGAGCTTATCGATGCTGCAAGGAATGCTCAAAATAATACAGATAATAAAAAGTATTATGTAATGCATGCTGATAGTGACCCTGACTATGCAGCTCTTAAGACTCAGCTTGGTAATGATGATCTTGAAAATTACATTACTGTTGAAGGAAATACTATAGTTCTTCATAATGTTATTATCCTTCATTATAATAAAGATAATAATTATGATACTTCCATAAAGACAAACATTCGTGTCAATATGCCTTCAATCGATGCAAGCTCATATGCAGACTATATTAACTATGCTATGATTGCTGACAATCAGGTGCTTTTAGGCTACGATAACAGCAATAGTAAACCTGGAATATCTTCAAAAGTTGACCTTAAGATCAATGGTAACGTATACGGCGGTATAGTAAATAGCAATAAACCAAAGAACGTAGCAGAAAAGGTTGATCCTACTACAGGCATTTTCATATATGGAAGCCCGGTACTTAAGTCTACAGTTGATATCAATGCTGCCGAGATCATTACCAGAGGTGATATAGTATTAGGCGGTGACTCAAGACTTTCTATGTCAGGTAAGACCGATAAGACACTCGGCGATATTTGGACTGAGAATATTAAGACAGTTGATTCTACCGGTACAAGAAATTATGGCAGCGATTCGGAAGGCAATCCAAGAGTCAAAGGAAACTGGCTTGAGGTCAATGACAATGTATATGCGTCTGACGACCTTGAAATAAACGGTAATAAGGATATGGTCCTTCTTTCCGGCAACTATTATGGTTACAATTATGCTAAAGATTATGTAACTGACCCGAATAAGCTTGCTTCAGAAGCGGCCCTCTCATCTTCTATCTCAGTAAACGGTGATGGAAGCAAGATCAGATTTGTTAATAATAATGGCAAGAAGCTTGATACTCTTGTACTTTCCGGTATGACATATATCGAGAATAAAAAGCATAGCGATGAGAAGTTTGAGACTGTCGGCGCTACACTTCAGGGGCAGGCAAGTTCTACATTCGATAATCCCGATATCAGACTTCAGGAATCATTGACAGTAAAGTCCAATCAGGTAGCCTACTACGTACCTGCTGCAAGAAAGTTTAAGGATTCCAAGGGTAAATTTTATACAGACCCTGGATACATAAGATCTGCTATTTCAACAAATACTTATAATGATGTCGTTCCTGTTGAAGAACTCATAACAAATGCTAATAATTTCAAAAATGGTAATTCGTTTAAAGCTATCGGAGAAGACACCTATGTTGCCGCATTCAGAAGTGCACAGTCCGCAGGTGAAAAGGTTTATAATTCTGTAGATGGCGTAAGATATAATGGCTACTATTATTTCAAGGAACCGACAGATTCCGGGTCATACAATTATTATATGCTTGATTACAATAATCTTAATAATTATTATAAACAGACCGGAAAATATTATTTCTTCGTAAACGGCGATGACAGCAACATGTATGTATTTGATGTAAAGCATTACAACGAAGATTATCTTGGTGTTACAAAGGATGATGGATCCTATGTTGATGTTATGGACTATGTTAATCTGGAAACACCATTCTACCTCTACAGAAGAAATGCAGATGTGGGAGCGAACGGAAGAGTAAAAGCGAACTACTTCTATCTCCATATGAATGATACTGCCGGACATACTGATTTCTATAATATATTCCAACAGGGTGCCCAGAGATCTCTTCTCAATGAAATTTCAAACAATTGCGGCGTTATTTCTGATGACTCCAATGTTGTTATAACAGCCGGCGGAAATGTACTTTATAAGGTTAAGGATCCTGGAGATCCTTCTAATTACACTTCCACATTTTTAAAATCTTCCTTCTCAGTAGGTGAGACAGACGGGATCAATGACTATAACAGTGCATTCCTTCCATTTGCAAGGCAGTACAGCAGAGAGTATATGTCAAGACAGCTTACTCTTGAGCCTGGCAATTCACCGGCAGATACCTACAGATTTGCCAATAACGATAAGACAATAGATAACCTTTTTGATACACTAATTGACAGGGATCTTCTCAAATCACTTGTTCCGACAGGTACTCAGAAAGATGTTACGCTTTCAGCATCTGATATTGCTGATATCAAGGATGCTCTTGCGGAAGATGATAAGCTTAAGGACGGCAAGCTCCTTGATGGATTTGATCTTGATCAGAATACTTATATCACATTTATCAATCAGCCGACAGCTACAGTAGCAATTGATGACAGCCATAAGTCAGGTATCATAGTTTCTACCGGTTCCGTCAAGTTCGATGGCAGAGGCTTTACAGGACTCGTGCTTTCGGGACAGGACGTTATTGTCTGCAACTGTAATGAGGCACAGAATGTTAAGTTCAATGCTTCATCTGATATAATCAAGTCGCTTCTTGATTACATGAAGAATGACAAACGTACATATGTACATCAGTATTACAAGATATTCAAGGATTCATTCAAGAAGAATGTTTCCGGTGAGATTAAGACACGTGATGAAGACGGCAATTCTAATGTAGTATTTGAAGATTGGCAGAAGAATACCCTCTATTGATGAGGTCGGACTTTAAAGTCGTGAGTTTAAGCGGCTCCCGGGTCGCTGCAAACAGCTTTTCATAAGCTTTATAAAGAGGTGGTTTATGTTGAAAAAACTAAGGACAGATGAAAGTGGTTTTACACTTGTCGAGCTCATCATAACTATTGCGATAATGGCAATACTTGGGGGAATCATTGTAGCTAATATGGCTCTGGTTCCGTCTGCAAGGATGAAGAAGGGGATCATCAAGATAGACAATAAGCTCGACGTACTTCAGCAGAACACTATGACCAATGAGTCTGACGAGGGTTCAAGCAAGGCTGTTCCTTATCTTTATCTCTTTAAAGAAGGAAATTACATTAAAGGTGCAATAGTAAGGGATTCTGGTAACTTTACCGGATTTGCAAGCCTTAACGCTGTCATCAAGAATGTTGCTTTCCCTATTGTTTCGGGCGACATCGATCTTTGTTATGATCTTGATACCAATGGTGACGGTGTAGCAGATTCTAAAGGAAATGTAGTTCCTGCAGGAAAGTTCATAAAGGTCGGATATCTTCGAAACGGTCTTTATAAATCAGCTAATGTGGAAGGCGGAGATAATAAAAATTTTGTAACCGCCATAAGTCTTAAAAGACATGATAGTTCTTTTAAGAGAACTGTTAGTCTTCTTAAGAATACTGGTAAGCATTACGTAGACGAGCAGTGAAGACGGAGGTGAATGAACATGAATAACTTAAAAGCTTCTGCTGACAAGGGTTTTACACTTGTCGAGCTTATTATCGCTATGGCGATGTTTGCTTTTGTATCAATGGCTGTAATGATCTTCATGTCGACCGGGTCTACTAACTTTAAGAGGGGCAAGGACGAAGTCGATCTTCAGATGGAGACACAGCTGCTTGCAAATCAGCTTACCAGCTTTATAGAGGAAAGCAATAATGCAGTTTACGATAAGGATAACGATACCCTGACTCTATATAAGGTCTCTGTAGCTTATGAAAAGCAAAAGGATGCTAATGGTAAAGATACAGGTGTTATATTAAGACACAATTATGCTACAGAGCGTGCTGTTATAGCATATGACACTGCGGAAAAGAAAATGTATTATAAGATCTATAAGATGAATTCTTCACCTGATATTTTTAATAGCATGGATGCTGATGCTTACGATGATAATGCTTATGATCCTGGAAAAACTGCCGATAATTATGATAAGGGAGACGTATGTACAAAGGCAAACTTACTCGCTGAGCATGTTGATAACTTCGCTGCTGATACTTCGCAAAGCGAAGCTAAGGCTGTAGGAGGTACCGGTCAGGTTAAGATATCATTTGAACTTTCTCATAATCTTTCAAAGTTTACAACAGGCAAGAAACATGGTGATTCGGATGTTAACAAGTCACTTACAGTAAAGCTCAGAAATGGAATCTATCCCACGAGCGGTGTTACTACAGTCAGTGCTGTCAACTGATGTATATGAACCGGATGGTATAAAAATATTGTCACCCGGTTATAGTCATTTCATTGACGGTTATACAATATACGGAACTATAAGCTGGTATTTAAGAGCTTACAGCTTTTGATAAAAGAACGGAGGAATCTCATATGAGCATAATGCACGATAACAATAATGGCAGTATGCAAAGGCCAAACAGCCAGAAAGGAAGAGTACGCAGGCAGGCATCTGCCCATGCTGCATCACGTACGTGGATACTGTACCTTGCCGTAGCCATGGTTATTTCTTTGGCTGCCTTTGGTGCCTACTATTTCCACCACATGATAACTTCAAAGGCTGAAACTCACTCTAATGGAAATGTTGTCAGAGGTGTAGTAAATGACCTTAGCGAACTGGATTCTAAGCTTGATCATCTTTCATATCAGGCTGATACTAAGAACTATACCAGGAAGCCGGATTATGAGAAGACACTTGGAACGAAAACAAATCCTTTTGTGATACTTGAAGTTGTACCAAATTATACTGCGGCTTCATTTGGATACAATATTGATGGCTGTGCTCCTGTTGATATGACAGCCATGAGATTAAAAAAAGGTGTTTTATCCAATGGTAATGGTACAAATATTCAGAACCAGTTTGTAACTGATCTTGGTGCAGAATTCATAGATGAATGGTATCTTGATCAACAAAAAGATACATATAATACACAGCTTGGTCTTACTAATCAAACTAGTAAATGGACATTAAAAGAAGGATCTCTTACTAATTATGGTTATTATATTAAAGTAGGAAGAGGTAAAGGCTGCTTTGCTTATCCTGATGGTTCAGAAAGAAATAAGTTATATACAGGGACTTCTTTATATAATGGGAAAAAGGATGTTTATGAACCTAAATTTAACTTTGTAGGTTATGGTAATGGAGATTTTATCTGGGTCTCATATGGCTCAGGGAACATTCCAGATGATATTGTAAAAAAGATTTCAGAGAATGATAACTGGAATAAAACTGCTTCTAGCGCTAGCGAAAAGATTCCTATTGATGTAGGTGATAGATTTTTTACAACCAGAACTGATACAATGTATGTACCGCAGTGTTTTGTACGTGTAGCTGATAATACTGGCGATTACTATTTTGATCAAAATAGTAAAAAAATGGTTCCTATTACTGATGACCAGAAGAAAAACGGTATTTGGCCTTATGATAGTAGCTGCTTTTCTTATAAGCTTTTTTCTAGTTTAACTGCTGAAGAATGTAATAATCTGGGCATTGTAAAAAATGCAAATAATGATCCTTTAAGATATACATCCCCAGATAAAAAAGCAGTAGAGGAATATATTAATAAAACTGTAAACAATGATAGTACAAAAAATATACGGATCAGTGATTTAAAATTAGAGT
>JAZASR010000039.1:0-18054 GCA_036343175.1 Lachnospiraceae bacterium | reverse complement strand
GACACCCCAGTGACCGGGAAGTCATCAGACGGCTGAATGCTTTCAGCTCCATGGGCCTCTCACCCCCCGCGGGGATCTCCCGCAGCTGCCCCCATTACGTGATCCCGGTTCCACCCGGGGCTGTGGCTGGACAGAAGTACCATTGTGCCCGTACGTTTCATCGCCTTGCAGGTAGCTGTCCTGCATATATGAACGGCATATTTCTCGCTCGTCCTTCCGGAGTCATTGCGTATGGTTCAACCGGCTGGCATTTTCACACCCGTACGGGGAAGTATCTGATGAATGATATTCAGTTTTCAAAGATCCACATCACCATAAGAGGAGGAAGCCTCCTCTTATGGCTTCAATTTTAGGGTCAGTGAAAGCTGAATTTTAGCGCCTGAAGCGACCGGTCACCGTCCTTTATAAGACCAGTGCAGGCTCTGATTCATGCAGACGATAGTTTAATTATTTTCTGCTATTATTTTTATCTGCCGAATTTAGTTGAAATTGTTTTCAGAATAATGTATACTCCGGACAAGGAGGTGATGAATGTGATCGCGCTTGAAGTAAATCAGAAATACTACACGACCAGTGAACTGAAGAACATGGGGTATTCCTATTACAAAATTGGCCAGATGGAAGAAAACGGTCAGCTGCACCGCATCAATAGGACCACATATGAAAACCTCTCCTATAAAGGCGATGAGAATGATTTTATCAACGCCGCTGCGTATGTTCCGGACGGTGTGATCTGCCTGATGAGTGCCGCCCGTTATTATGAGCTTACTAATTTCCTTCCCGATGTTATCGATGTTGCGATCGACCGGAAGAAAAAAGTCAGTACTCTTCCTGACTGGCCGGAAATCAAGATATTCTATTTTGATCCTTCCCGTATGGAAACCGGAGTTGTACAGATCATGGAAGGCGGCGATTCATTCCGTATCTTTGACATTGAAAAGACCGTCGTTGATATCATCTACTACCGCAATAAAATCGGCATAGAAGAAACATCAGAGGTACTGCGCAACTACCTGAAAAGGAAGGATCGTCAGATCGACCGACTCTACACCTATGCCAAAATGCTGCGGTGCGAAGCTATTGTAAGAACTTATCTGGAGGTGCTTGTTTCATGAATGCAGAATCCGTAAAGGCAAGACTGAAGAATTTCGCTGTCAGCTCCGGCTGCACGTTCCAGGATGCTCTCGTCTATTACGGACTTGAGCGGACGATCTACCGGCTCTCGGTATCACCGTATGCCAGCCATTTTGTTCTGAAAGGCGGCATCTTTCTGTATGCCATCTTCGACAGAAAGTATGAGCGGGCCACGACAGATGTTGACTTGCTGGCCAGACGTATCTCAAACAGCGCTGAGGAAATGAAAGATGTCTTCCGTAATATCTTTGCCCAGGACACCGATGACGCTCTTGTTTTCGACCTTGCTTCCATTACAGCGGAAGATATCACTGAATTCAAAGAGTATCATGGACTGCATATCTCAGCGGTCGCATATCTTGACCGGACCAGAATTCCAATCGGGATTGATATCGGATTCGGTGATGTGATTTATCCAGATGCCGTAGAGATGGAATTCCCCGTGATTCTGGATATGGAAGCTCCAAAGGTGAATGCATACTCCTTGGAATCTTCCATTGCCGAGAAACTGGAAGCTATCGTCAAAAACGGTTTCCTGAACAGCCGTTATAAGGACTTCTATGACATTTATGTGCTCTCAGAGAAATATCCTTTCAACTATGAAGAACTGAGCAACGCTGTCATGGAAACATTCACAAACCGAAAAACTCCCATCACAATGGAAACGGCAGCATTCAGCAATGAGTTTCTGGATGATTCGATGCATCAGACCAGATGGAACTCGTTCCTTAAAAAGAAAAAGGCTATGATCCAGGTCTCAATGAACGATGCTATGACCCGGATCAAGACATTTGTTAAGCCCCTTCTGATCCAGGCAGATGTGCCAGTTACTGAATGGGATCCGAACGAAGGATGCTGGAAATAGAAGTATTTCTGAACTTACCGAATGAGATAACTGTCCTTCGGGAAGGCTTATATATGAGCTAAACGGCAAGGAGGCACTTAGGATGTCTAAGCACTATTTTTTCTATGATGAGTCTGAACATAGTCGAAAAATCAGCTACAAGACTGTAAGTGCGTTGAATTATTACGATAATTTCATAGCTATGATTGTTGGCTGGAATGATAGCAAGGATGATATCCTACAACGATATTTAGTTTTTGAAACCGCCTATACAGACAGAAAAGACCGTAACGGTGAAATCAAGAGTACAATGCTTTCTCAGAAACAGTTTCAATACGGTTTTGCATCTCTTAACAAACAAAACGCTCAATTTGTAAGTGACTTTCTCTCACTTTTTGACGAAACAAATCATGTATACTTTTCGGTTTCCAGCAAAATTGGGTATCTCGTATTGCAACTTTTCCAAGGATATAATAACAACTTGCTAGTTGATGCAGATTTAATGAAATACTCCATTACCAAAGCCCTTGTTATATATCGCCCGCAAGAAATCATCAGGTGCTTATATGAATCTCCGGAACGATTTATTGAAGAATTAAAAACTTTCTTCCAAAACCGTATTGATATTAATAAAAACCATTCGGATTTGAAACAAGCCGAGAGTAAGGCATTCCAAGATATACTGCTCATATTGGAAGATATATCAGATCCTCCAGTGCTTGACTGGGATTATCATATGCCATTTGATGGTTTCACTAAGTATCTTAAAGAAAAGAATATTCATGACTATGTGCTGATTATAGATAAAGAAGGTGACCCCGAAAAAGAAAGCAAAACTCTTAACACCGCCCGCAGTATTGGTCTTGAAAATTCATATGAAGCAGACTCTACAAAATACCCTGGTCTGCGCATATCGGATATGTTGGCAGGAATCATTTCTAAACTGTTGAAGGGATTATGCGATTCTCTACGATACCAATCGGTTGAGGATGGTATAAACAAGAAGGTCCTTGATCCAACGTGGTTTAACTTGAATGAAATACAGCTTAATCTATACAAAAAACTGTATCGGCTTATCTGTGAATGGCAACCAGCATGGTACAAGTCATATGCAGGCATCTATTCCGATGACTTAGTTGTTTTCAATGCCCTGCTTAATTATATGAATCATTTTGAATCTGCTGAACAAATCCAGTCGAACATCACAATGCAAGGGGAATACTTCAATGCATTTGCATGTGAACAGCTGGCACGATATTTTGAAGTAAGAAAGTGTAAACTCCCTATTGAACCTGTAGCACTTTTCGATCAGGAGTCGTTTATAAATGATAGAGGGGCAAAAGTATTCATTGAATCGAAGAAGCAGCCTTTTTTACAGTTAACTGAAGGTTCTCAGGTTTTTGAGGTATTATCGGTTGGGGTAGATCAAAGATTAACTCCGACAGCAACTATTCTCAAAAACGGAAATCCCGAATGCTTTCAACTGCCCGCCGAATTAAGTGAATGGGTAACTAACATGGTGGGGTTCGCTGCAATGGGTATGAATCTGTTCCCTGCCAAAGTAGTTTTTACTTATTTGAACGGTAAATACTATGCTGATATTCTTTAAAAAACCATAGAGAGACAGAGAGTGTTACATCCCCTCTGCCCCTCTCCTTTTTTTATCTCAAATTATAGCTCCCGGGCAATCCTTGTAAGGTTCTCAATAACCTCCAGGATATCTCTCTTCGCCTTGCTGTTGGATTCTGTTTCTCCCAGCAGCAGATAATCAAGACTCACATGGAAGTATTCCGCCATCTCCACGATCAGCTCCAGCGATCCGGTCCTGGTACCGGCTTCGATCTTCCGGTAATGGGTATCGCTGATCCCGATCACGTCGCAGAACTCTTCCTGTGTCAATCCGCAGGCCTGTCTCAGCTTGCGCAGTCTCAGGCCAAAGTCCTTCATATTGAATTTTGTTGTTTTCATGTCAGTTCCTCCGATTTCGTTTGAGATTTGTGTTTCAGCTGCAAATCCCTGAAACCGGAGGCGACCGGCATCGAACGCCGATCTGTTTGCATAAAAATAAGAGGCGGCTGCTTTCACAGTTTCCTGCAAAAACAACCGCCTCCCGTTGCGATGTTTCTTCCAAAAAATCACCCGTCCGTTCTAAGGCTTCCAAAGCACTTTGTTTTTGCCTTGGCTACCCTAACGGGCGGGTGTTACTCGGCCTGCTACAGAGACCGTTACTATTCTGTTACTTCAAAAATAATCTTTTCTGCCTGTTACTTTGCCGTTACTGGGTCTGTTACTTTTCTGTTACTCAGCACTTTTGTGAGGAAATCAGTTCATATGGTTCTGCAGAGCCAGCAGCTTCATCAGCTTCTCGTTTTCCTCTTCGAGCAAATCCTCTGATGCTTTCTGGAGGAACTTCTCCCGTGCCACGCTGTTGCCTGTTTCATCTGCTGCTATGATGATCCAGTAGTAGGCTGTGAGAATACCGGGCTCGATTTCAAGCGCTCTCGGCCCATAATCCATGATGCAGCGATAGTCCTTGATATGGCCGAGCGTCGTCAGCAGCGCGGATGTCAGATCGACATAGACCTGATTGTAGTGAGACGTATATGTATAGAACCAGGTTCCGATGTCGTCTTCTCCCTGGATGAACAATCTGCCGCGATACAGCTCAAAGGCCTTTTTCAGCAGAATGATCTTGTCATCCCCGTCTGGCAGATTCTTTGCCCGGTTATATAGGTCCTCCATCTCATCCGCATCTGTTGTCACATTCACTTCACCGGAGAAATCCATCATCCTGCTTCTGGTATCGATCACCTTTACATCATGATAGGCTGACAGGTCATTGTGCAGCCGGAAGATTGCCTGCCGCATATTGTTCCTGGCAGTATCGACTTCCTCATCCGGCCAGTTGTCGGCAATCAGCTTCTGCTGATCCACCGGGCGCTTATGCAGAACCATGTAAAGCATGATGATCCATGCACGCCAGTTCGGATGCGGCAGATCCTGCTCATAGATTTCCTTACCGGCGATCACAAAGTTGTGCGGTCCGAGGATGTTATAACGGATGCGGAATCTGCCGTCATCCTTATCGTGCATCTTCGTCAGCTTTTCCATTCTGGTGCGTCGGATCTGTTCCAGCATCATCATGGCAACGAAGCAGGCAAGCTGCAGCGGCTCTGGCCTGTTCATGTACTGCTTCATATTCCGGATGACCATAAAGCCCAACGGATGCTGGCCAAACGGAACACCCATGATCGATCTGGCCGCCAGACGCTGATAAGCTTCATACTCTTTCGGATTGCTCTCCCGGATCTTCTCGGCGTCCGGGATAATGAGCGGTTTCTGCTCAATCAGGTGCTTTGCCCACGTTGCAAATTCCTCCGTAAATTCAATGTCGTTGAACAATGTATCCTGCATCGGGCCAATCCCAGGTTCATACCAGATCTCAGGAATGAATACCTGGGTCTGCAGGTCAGCGATCAGAACGCCGCACCAGTCAGCATCATAGAAATCACAGCACGCCTTCATGACCCGGACAGCGATTGCCATGGGATCTTCTTCGTTATGCGCATCCGCTTCTACTGACACGATCGTTTGGAACAGTTTTTCCTGGAACTCATACCGCTGCATGTCTTCTTCGGAAACTGTCCGGGATCGTCCGTCCGGCTTCTCCGGCATAGACTCTGTCTTCTGCCTTTTCGAAAACAGTTTTTCAAGCATAATCTGACCCCCCTCTCTCAGATGCTATACGTAATGATGTCTACATGCGGGTAAGTAAAAAGTCCGCAGAGCTACCCGGCTTTACGCGGTAGTCCTGCGGACATCCTTTTCCTATGATCAGACTACCAGCTAACAGGTGCTCTTGTTTGTTGGCAGGCCTTTCGTTTCCGTCAGATATGGTTTTCTTCCAGTACCTCTATGATTTTTGTCATCATCTCATCGCAGATCTTCTGACCCTTCTTTGAAATTCTTGTTGGCTTGTATCCATATGGGGCCGAGCCTTCCTTGACCATCCAGACATCTGATGATTTATCGGCCTTTGATTTGATCCCCCGCAGAAGATAGCGAACATCCGTCTTGGTAATATCGGAAAACTTCATAACGTACGAAAGGGATGGAGCCGCAGCCCAGTTTTCCACCTTACAGATATACTTGTCGGTGATTCCCATTGCCTCCGCCAACGATTCCTGCGTATGGCCCGCACGAATGCGCTCTTCCTGAAGGCGGCTGTCAATGCCGACTTTGTCCAAATCATATTTAATTTGCATTGGTACCACCTCCTTCTCCTTGGATTATCACCATTATAGGAAGGTATACTTGGAGGCGGAACTGACGAGGACTGAGAGTCTGTGTCGGAAGGTGCACTTCAAGTACACCTTCAGCGTTTTTGTCCCTAATATCTAAGAAGGCTCGGGCACAGGAGAACAGATCTCCTCGCTCCGAGTCTTCCAAAAGGCCGTTGCTAAGACAGTATCCGGCTGCCTTAAAAAATTTTCTCCGCTGCTTTTATACAGCTGATCACAATCACCATTTGCATCACTTTTTTCTTTTTCTCCTGTAATTATTCTTTGATTCCTGAGCACCTCATCCTTCCGGATGCAGGAACCGGCCGATCGTCTCAAACAGCTTGTCGATAAAGATCGGTTTCTCTTCAAACGCATCCATCCCGGCAGCCAATGCGGCAATCCTGTCCTTCTCGGACACGCTCGTAGTCATAGCAATGATCGGGATCCCGGCTTTTACCGGATCCGGAAGCTGACGGATCCTCCGGGTGGCCTGAAGACCGTCCATGTTCGGCATCATGACATCCATCAGGATCAGGTCGTAGTATCCTGCCGGAGCAGACTCCACCTTCTCCAGGCAGATCTGTCCGTCCTCGGCAAACTCTGCAGCTGCGCCAGTCTGCTTCAGAATCTCTGCTGCGATCTCTCTGTTGATCTCTATATCATCCGCAACCAAGATCCGCTTGCTAGTAAAGGAGAAGCTCTGTGCCTGTACCTGTCCGGAAGTGATCCTTTCCTGCAGGTACTTTTCAATATTCTCTGGAGAAACCGAATAGCCTTCACAGCATCCATCCCGGCTTCCGCTGCAGCATTTCTCATTCAGGATCCGGTCAAACATCGACATCATGTATTCACCGGAGATCTTGATCCCGTCCAGATACTTCTGCAGCATCTCCGGATCATCGTGATTGTTTCGGATGATTTCAACACAGCCCAGGATAATATGAAGCGGCATCCGGATATCACGGGACATCTCAAATGCCTGAAGCAGCTTTGACGGCTGGCATGTCTCTTTGCATTCTCTCAGCAGCCCGTCCACTGTTGTTCCAAGAATGTCTGCAAGTTTTGGAAATAAAGCGATGTCCGGATAAGAAAGATCTCTCTCCCACTTAGATACGGCTTTGTCAGTAACGCCAAGCAATTCTGCCAGCTGAAGCTGGGTCAGATTGTTCTGCATCCGCAGGGTGCGGATACAGGAGCCAATTGTAGATTGCTTCACTGTATACACCTCCTGCGCCATAAAATATCATGAGGGGGAGAGGCAGACAATCGACTGATGGTTTACAGCTTCTTCATCCTGATTTGAGATTGTGCTGAAAAGATCTTAGCATCATTTTTGACGTTCATAATTTCAAATCCACTGAGCACTTTCTGCTGGCTCTCCGGGCTCCAGTATATTTTTAAGAATTTTCTTGAACGAGTGATTGCCGTATAAAAAATATTATGGGTAATCATCTCGTCAATATCCTTGGTAATAACCACCTTTACCGAGTTATATTCAAGGCCTTGCGCCTTATGGATTGATACGGCGTATGCGATTTGGAACGGAATATCTGTATCATCTGCATAATCGTTATCTTCGTCTGCATCCTTCTTCCTGGCCACATAGAACCGGATTACTGATTTTCCTTTGCTGATGGGAGCCAACAGTTCAAGATCATTTCGCCTGACATCTAATGCTGTCAGTCTCTTCTCAACTTCGACAGTAAACCAGATATAGTCATCCTCCTGGTCCAGTTCAATATCTAATATCGTCCCTTTAAGGTTGTTATATAATGCCGGAGCAAAACGCTCAGATTCATTAAACAGAACAGGATCTCCAACCTTGAATGTCCACACTCCCCATCTGAATGGCTTGTTCTTATTATTCTCCTGCAGATAACGGTTTATGTTGTTTATCCCATACAACCCGTCATAATTCAGACAGAGAATTATTTCATCCTCTGCTTTTTTATCGAATACTGAGTCATTCAGGTTTGAAGCATATCCATGATTTACAATGTATTCTGTCAGGTCATTATCCAGATCCCGGACCTTTTTCCATAACTCAAGCAGTTTTGAATCTTCTGTTCTGTAGGGCTTAAACAATTCATGCCATGCATATCTGGGAAGGAAATATCTCGCCATGGAAAACCAGTTGCCAAATGCAATAGATTCTATCTGATATGTGTCCCCTACCAAAACAAGAAGTTCGTAGGCCACCTTATCAAGCAGCGCCGCCATATCAGCATTGCTGACCATGCTGCACTCATCAATCACCAGGATGTCATACTCCGTATCAATATACTTGGTCATCAAATATTTGCGGATTGTCATGAACTCGCAATTCTGCGCACTGACTTTCCGTCGGAGATTGTCCACTGCAGGATTAGTATTTGCAAGAAATAGCTTTGTATGATCATCAAAGAATTGTGCAATATGATTCAGAATATAAGTCTTTCCGGTTCCGGCTGCGCCATATATCAAGGAAACATGAGATTCCGCAAACATCGAACTGAGTATATTTCGTTTTTCTTCGCTATCGATATCTGCATCAAACGTCATCCAAAATTCAATAGCATCAGAATATCCCTGAACGCCCTCTTCTGCTGCCTCTTGCAATTTCTCAATAATTAGTTTTGTGTGATCATATGACTCCTTCACATACAGACTCTGGCCAAATTTTTCAATACGTCTGCCAGTATGGCCACTGTAAAGCAACGCATTGAAACGGCTAACCTTCCCGTCAATATTATCCGTATACTCTTCTAATTCTTTCACCGGGGTATATAGACGAGAATTAGTGCTCATGTTGGTGTGTATATACCTGGCAAGAATCTCGTGTTCACGGTCTTCTGGACTTATGCTTCCAAAAAGCTCATGATCTCCAGGATTGTGTTGCATAAGCGAAGAAGCAAACGGCATTGTATCAAACGGAATACAGCCCCATTGCAGATATAAGTCTGATAATTTCCAATTACTACGGTCATGCCGCTGTGCCTTTATAATCTTGTTATTCAACGTATGCAGAAGATACCGAATAACATTTGAGCCTGGATTATTCTTACTGATCAAGTTCCTGCTCTTGTCAAGTATTGGTTCAAAGTTGTGCGCCTGGCTGCGCCCAAACATCTGATGCTTTATCCACTCATATTCGTGCTGGGAAGAATTGACTATATCTAAAAGACTGGCACCGGATCTCGATAAGTACGCCATCATACCCGTGTACTCAGAATGCGAGGGAGATATTTTTATTACTTCTCCAAAAAGGCTGGCATAATTATTCAATTCACAAGGTCTCACCGACACGACAAAATCAGTGAGAATATTGACCGGCATTTTTCTCCCATTGATATCGATCTTCTCGTAATGAATATCTGATTTTATGGAATAATGATCCGGAACCAGGATGGATGAATAGCAAACAAACCTATCAAATTTACTTGTTGTATCATAGGCCGGTGTAAGCGTGATCTCATAATATAATCGGTTGGCAACGATGAATGGAACCGTCTTATGAACATACATTCTTGGTTCATGGTTAAACGTACGATACTCGTAATGACAGTTAATTAATGCAGCTATCTTCTCTCTATATTCCTGAACAGCATGATCAGTATCAATAGGGAATTTGTCGATGTTATGGAGAACGTCCAGGTTGTATTCCCGTTTCATAAATTCCCGTATCTGCAGATAATACTGGTAATACTTTAACACCAGACGCTCCGCCCCCTCGTTATCCGGCGTATAATGCGACTTTGATTCCTGCAGGAAAGTATGAAAGCTGCGTAGGAATTGATATTTGTTGTCACGTTTAATGAATTCCAATGCCTGTGGAATTGTATTCCAATCGACCTCAATATCTTGCCCTCGAGAAAAGATCTTTAAAGCGATATGTTCGACAAGATTTCTAGATTGGCTTAGTAGATTTTGAGCTACCAGATCTCTTGTAACCCCATCAAAGTCTATTAAAGCTATATTTCTACAGATCGTATCATCTATATTTTTTATTCTGTCATCGATAAGCATTCAGTTGGCACTATCCTTTAACTATAATGTTGTGGAACGATTAAATTCTCGAAACTCATTAAGCATTTCCTTTAAAACAAGAGCAGCACGCAAACTCCGTTTATAACCAATCGTTTTCAGATCACTCCCTGTAGCTATGTAATCATATTCTTCAGATGCTTCAACTCTCCGCTTAAAGTCACTAAGATTATAGGTTACATATTCTTCAAAACATAATCTTTCAGACTCGGTATCAAAGAACAACGTAACCCGTTCGAGATTAGCAAAGGCCCATCTCTGGTCACCGTTGTTAGGATCATACATAAACCTCATTAATACTTCTGAATGGCTATCCTTGATATAAGCCTTGTAACCTATAACATCATGACCATACGGATCCATATGAATGAATCCCCATTCCGGTACAGGAACACTTAATCGACCGCTGTCCAAATTCACAATCTGAAAACGTTCTAATACAGTGCCGTTTGCCTTAACATCCAAGAAATAATATGATGTTGATTCATTTGTCTGAGCATATGAATAGAATTCATCAGATCCTCTTCCTGCGTCATAGTCATCCTCATTAAAACGCTCGATTGTATATTCCGGCTTATATATGTTATAAAAACCGTTTTCGCGTTCTGTCCATTCAAGTTTGTTATGCAAAGAATCAAATATGTAGTCCAGCGGCGGTTTAGTTAAGCCAAAGCGCTTTTTCCATAGGTTTTCTATTACCCCAATCTCAGCATTTCCTTGATCGGGCGTGTTACGATCTCCGACTCTGGCATAGATGCATCCTTTCGCCATCTTTCCATATGGTTTTTTAAGATAGATTGGCGTCTTATCTGTGTCGAATATCCGCAATACATCTAAATCTTTATCCTGGTATGTTATTGCTTCAACCTCAATGAGCGGAATATTATCGCCTGCAAACATTAAGTTTGACAGTGCATCTAAAATATCTGCTTGCTTTTTTCGGGGTTTAATCATGCCTGTAACAGTTAGATCATCGGCAACCCCAAAAATGAGATAACAGTCTTCATCATGCACAGTATTGGCAAAACAGATAACATCCTTTATCAGATCCTGTGTGTTTTCGTGCCACTCTTGCTTAAAATCCCAAAAGTCGCCTTCTTTTCCTTTGGCCAACAGGATCGGGAGCAGTTCTTCGATTGAATAATCTTTATATCTCATATTCCGATGCTGCCCTTTGCACTATGCCACAACTCTATAATGTGTATAGACATGCTCATATATGGCACTACGATACGCCTCAAGCCGGTCAAACATACTGTCAGGAATTTCTTGATAAAGAATGTTTCTGATCAGAATATCCACCGCAGCTCTTGTTTCTTGCTTATCAGTCCAATGATCCATTTGAGCTATCCGCTCTTTAATCTTCTGTAAGAGATCAACTGATATCTGCTTGATTTTAGCAATATCACTCTTTGAGAGATTCTCCGAGAAGAGCAGATCATAAATGGAGAGCTCTTCATCACTGGAGAATCCTTCTCTTACATACCGCCGCTGTTCATCTGACATGCTCTGGGCAAGGTCCATCAATTCCATAAATGTTTTCTCAATGGTAGACCTATCTTGCTCAGAATTATATTCTTCAATAATGCTCATGTACCGCTCATAATAATCGATACGTGAAGGATTCACAGCGAGCATTGCAGCAAGCCGCTCCTGCACCAAATCATTCAGGTCTTTGATCATCAGATTCTTTCTTTTCACCTTTGCGAACTCTGCTGCAAGCAGATCAAAATCAATCTGACTTATATCAAAGCGGCGGGATTCCACCAGGCTTTCGCCTTCCTGATGCTCGATCTCCACATTTTCATTGATGATATGGTTGATCTCCACCATCAGATCCGTCGTATCAATATGTTTGCGCTTCTTCTGCATCTCCCGGAAAATAGCGCAGATAGCATCCGTCTGATCACGGACATCCTGCGTAATATCATTACGATCAAGATACTTAACCAGTCTGCTGATCTCATTCGCGTATGTATCAAATGATTTCTTAGTCTCCGGATCAGAGCACATTGCTTCCGCTCCGTCCTTAAGCAGAGCCATTTTCTTAAAATTCTCAGCCTTGATCAGCTCATTCAGGTCAAAATCATGCTCTGCCAGCAGCTGCTTTGCATCTGCGGCAGCTCTTATAATCTGCCCAATCAGTTCCTCTTTATTGACGGTCGGATCGATTGCATTCCGCCCGTTCTTATTTGCTGTATAATCATTCAGCGCCTTCTTCAAGGCTCCGACAATACCTATATAATCGATGATGAGACCGTTGCTCTTGCCGGCAGCAACACGGTTTGCCCTGGCGATTGTCTGCATCAACGTATGTGCCTTCAGCGGCTTATCCAGATACAGACACGACAGCGACTTAACATCGAAACCGGTCAGCCACATCGCGCAGACGAAAACAACACGGAAATTGCTGTCGGAATCCTTGAATTCCTTATCCAACTCCCGTTTTTCCATCTTTGTCCTGTGCGGCAGAATATCCAGATCCCACTTCTTAAAGGTTTGAATCTCATTCTGCTCCTGGCTGATGACCACGCACATTTCGGTGTCCTTCATCCATTTCAGCTTCCTGGATAACTCCATCTGCTCCTGATCAGAAATAGTGTTGGCAATCTTCTGTTCAAGAGCTTTGATTTCCTCCTGCCAGTACTCCTGTACGAAGTTGTACATACGGACACACGTGACCTTATTCAAGCAGACGAACATGGCCTTGCCTGTAGTCCATAGATCACTGTAATGCCCGACAAAGTCTTTTGCTATAGCACGTAGACGTGGCTCTGCAGTCAGAAGGTGTACTTCCTTCTCAAACTCATGCATCACCTTCTCAGCCTGATCCGGATTCAGATCCGCTTCTTCAATGGCATCCAGAATCTTATCCGTAATATCCGGATTTTTGATTTCCTTTATCTTATCGCCGCGATTCTCATAATACAGTGGCACAGTAGCTTTATCCTCTACAGCACGCTTAAAGTCGTATACGGAAATATAGCCACCGAAGGTCCTGGCCGTAATCTCATTGGAGGATAACAGCGGTGTTCCGGTAAATCCGATTCGGGATGCTGTAGGAAGTAACTTTTCAATATTATCAGCGAATACGCCATACTGGCTGCGGTGCGCTTCGTCCGAAATAATGAGGATATCATGATCAGGATAGATTGGCGGCTCATCCGGCTTGTTAAACTTCTGAATCAGTGTGAATATAAAGCTCGGATTGCCTTTCAATTTATTGACCAAATCCGTTCCGCTTGTTGCCATAAATTTCTTGCCTTCGGTTTTGCCCAGAAGGCCGCAAGCTTCAAAAGTACCGCAGATCTGCTTGTTCAGTTCATCACGGTCTGTCAATACTACAATTGTCGGAGATCCCGGATATTTCCTGCGGATTTTCTGCGACAGAAACAGCATAGAATAGCTCTTGCCGGATCCCTGAGTGTGCCAGAAAACGCCTAGCTTACCTTCACGAAGTTGGCGTTCTCCATATGCCTTCACTGCTTCATTTACACCCAAATACTGATGATTCCTTGCCAGAATCTTCACAGTCTTCCCATCGGAATGATCATAAAGGATGAAATTCTCATACAGATCAAGGAAATTCTCCTTCTTGCAGATACCTCGGAGCATGGTTTCCAGCGCCACGCTACCTTCATCATCTTCGGACAGACGCTTCCACTCATGGAAGAATTCATATTTACTGCCGAGCGTTCCGACCTTAGCCTCCATGCCGTTAGAAAGCATAAGGAAGGCGTTGTAGTAGAACAGAAATGGAATGGTATCCTGGTAATCTGTGTAGTTATCTGTATAAGCATTCTCCACATCCACATCATTCCGCTTCAGTTCTATGAACAAGAGCGGCAGACCATTTACAAAGCCCACGATATCTGTTCGTCTGCGATAAAGATCACCGTGAATCTTCAACTCCTTAACAGCAAGGAAATGATTATTATCAGGATCATTAAAGTCGATTACTATGGCCTTCTTTTCTTCCGTCTTTCCGTTTGGCTTCTTAACTGTCACAGGAATACCATCACGGATCATGAAATACTTCTCTTCGTTGATCTGAAGCAACGATGCTGAAGAAAGATATGATGAAAGTGTCTGCCTTGCTTCTGTGATTTGTGTATCCGTAATCCATGGATTCAGTTTCTTAAGAGCTTGGTTGAAGTATTTCCACAGGACTATCTCATGATAGTCCTTCCTGCCGAGAGTACCATTCTCACCAAGCACCTCCTGATTATAGGCAAAGACGACATCCCACCCCAGCTCATCATGCATAAGAGCTGCCGCACTGTCCTGGACTAAAACATTTTCGGAGTATTCATATTTCATAAGGGATGCCCTCCTTGTAATCGTTTCTGAGGATTATACTGACCTCACAGTTCTATTTCTCCTGACATCAGCTTAGCAAGAAGACGATCTCTAGATTCAACTAAATCATGATTCTGTATTGCTAAACACTTTATTTCTTTTGTAATGTCCGCTATCATTTTCTCAAATGCACTTTGTACAGTTTCATCAGCAATCAATACACTATATTCTTTCATCTGGTTCCAATCGGCTCGTGGCATTTTTGCGCCTTCTTTACAAGTTTGATATGCATAATTCACAAATCTATCGCTGGATACTGTGAGTAACAGCAACCCCCATAACCCCTCTTTGGCTCTCATAATAAAACTATCCGTTGATGCTACCCCGTCATTAATAGCAAAGCCAACTTTATGAAAATACGGGCGTATTTGGCCGAATATAATATCTGCATTGTTATACTTATATTTGTTGCTGCTAACTTCACTAGCATTGCCCCAATCAGAAAGACAAAAATCGTGCCTAGGGATATGTTCTAACCCTATATATGGAGTTCCTTCTTCTGTTTCCGCTGGGTGAATAATCTCTTTCTTGAGTGAGCATATTTCCCCAACACTTGATCTATGCCACCCTTTCGGAACATCGCTAATAACATCCACTTTCTCATGTCCAGGAAAGCGAAAATCTATATACCACTCTCTATAAATACGTTCTGCAGCTTCTTCCAATAGCTGTATCTTTTTTTGATTATTCTCGATCAAATCATCGTAAGCACACAATATTTGGCCAATTCTGCGTTGAGTATTTATATCTTCATGTACATCTATCTCCATATCCAAGAAAGTTGACTTGGAGACAAATTCTCTTCCAGAAGCGGTGCCTTTATTTAAGTTTTTCACCTTATACAGGCTATTTTTTAAAAGATAATAAACATACTGTTGATCGAATGAATCATTTGGCACAATTGAATTCATTGACTGGTTGGTAAAGCAATCACAATGCGCCATTGTCATTTTTTCTCCAAGGGTTCCGATACATACCACGCAAGTTGACCCTTTCGGAATCATGCTACTCTTATACTTTTTATATGCTAATTCTGAATACCCCTCTTCAGTTGCATAAGTGTACTTCGATGTTACCGAAATATCTGTCGGTTTAATAAACAAAGCGTAATCGCCATAATACTCTTTCTTGCTTGTAGGTGGAGTGTGCCCGGTTATTACATCACCAATGTCTTTTATCTGTATAGTTCTCATAATCCCATCTCCTTCATATTCTGTGAGATGGTATCCATCAATCGGTTGCTCTCCTCCTGCAGTTTCAATAATTCTTTATGGATTTCACCCATTCGTTCGTGGAAATCAACTCCATCATCTTCTACCGGAGCGACACCTACATACGCTCCCGGAGTCAAGGACCAGCCTTTTTCTTCAATTTCAATCTGAGTAGAAATCTTGCAGAATCCCGGAATATCCTGATACTCTCCATCACCGAATTTGCTGTAAAGCCATACGGCCTCTTTGGCTATCGTGAGCTGTTCTTCCTGTTCGGCAATCTTCTCATCAAACTCAGCCTGGATCCTTTTCTTGTCCTTCTTGGCAGCAGAGTCCGCAGCAGCCTTAGCCTCACTTCTCAGTTCTTTAATATGATCCTCCTGAGCATGAAGGATCTCCTCAAAATCACCTTCTCCCAGAACAGAATGGTATTCCTCAATAAGCTGCTGGTACTTGTCAATTTCTCCACGATATAGCCACACAATGGCATTCATGTTTTTCAGCTGCCAGTCGCTCCATTCATTAAGGGTACGATCTACGACAGTGAAATAGTTTCTGGCATCGATAAACAGCACCTTGTCTTTAAGGTCTTCTGCTTTTCCCTTATCGAAAAACCACAAACTGCAAGGCAAACTCTTGGTGTAGAAGAAATTATTACCAACGCTAATCATGACATCCACATGACCGGTCTTGACCAGCTGTTCTCTGATATCCTTGTCCTTTCCCTGGCTGTCTGTTGCTGAAGAAGCCATAACAAAACCGGCTCTTCCAGTCTCGTTAAGATAGGCATAGAAATAAGAGATCCACAGATAGTTTGCGTTGCCGATCTCATTCGCTTTGTTCACGCCCGGCAATCCGAATGGTAATCTTCCAGCATTCTGGGCAGCCTCTGCTTTTACCTTGTCCACATTGAAAGGCGGATTTGCCATCACATAATCACAGCATCCCACAAGATTATGGGCATCATTATAGAAGGTGTTGGCTTCATTTCCGGACTTGATCACACCGGTCAGTCCATGAACCGCCATATTCATAAGGCAGAGCTGAGCATTGTACTCAACCTTCTCCTGCCCATAGAACGTCATAGCCTTATTTGCAGACATTCCCTTACTATTGACGAAATCGCCGGACTGCACGAACATACCACCGCTGCCGCAGGCAATATCCGCTAAGACACCCGAAGTCGGTTCCAAAATATTTACGATCATTTTTACCAGTGACTTTGGGGTGAAGAACACGCCGTCATCAGATGCCACTGCCGGAGCAAACTTACTGAGGAAATATTCATAGATACGTCCAATCACATCGCCGCCCACATCATCAAGAGCATTATTGTTAAAGATACGCAGCAACTCTGCCAGCAGATCATCAGCAAAATTGGTATATTCTTTCGGAAGAACACCGGCCAGCTGTTCAGACTGAGCCTCAACCAGCTCCATCGCATGGTTCACGACCTCTCCCAGGCTGTTCATCTGCTGTCCATTTTCAGCAACGATATTCGCTGCCTTAATATCCTCCGGCAGATTCACAAGGTATGAATACTGTGCTTCCTTCGGAAGATACAGAGCGCTCTTCTCCGCGAAGTCAGACGCTTCTACAGGCATCACATGGCCATTCCTGACAGGCCTGTCCTTTAGGATTTCTTCTTCGGCTTTCTTAAATCTGCTATATGCATACCTCAGGAACAGTAATCCAAGTACCGGCATGCAGTACTGCTGAGAAGTGAGCTTCGATCCAGCACGCAGCAAATCGGCGGACTCCCAGAGGTCTGCTTCCAGTTTTTTTATGCTCTTATTATCCATGATCTCTCTCCTCGTATATATCTATCGTGGAAGCTACTTCCACACTACTCCAAGATTATTGTACTGATCTAGCTGTACGTTTTTTGGTACTGTCAACCGGATCAGGGTAAATCTCCATGATGTCTTCAACGTTGCAATCCATGCTCAGGCAGATCTTCTCAAGTACATCCACCATGACGTTGCCACCGTTCTGAAGCTTATTCAAAGTGCCCTGGCTGATGCCGGTAAGCTCCTTGAAATCCTTCTTCTTCATGTCGCGATCAATCAATAATTTGAACAACTTCTTGTAAGAAACTGCCATAACATATACCTCTCATTATGAGTCCCAATAATGGATACAAAACCACTTGTAACACACTATACCATAAAGTCATCGAGATTTCATCTGTTTTGTCGAG
>JAZASR010000038.1:0-18072 GCA_036343175.1 Lachnospiraceae bacterium | reverse complement strand
TTCATCTCGCCATCTCCAATAAGCAGTATTGCTTACAGCCCATACCCGCAAACCTTAATTCTCAAAGGCAATAATTTTTAAATACATTAATAAAAAATAATGTTAAATTTTCCGGCTTTCTACGTTCATCAGCCTCAAGGACTTCAAAAAGCACTTTGATGGTCAGGTAATGCTTTAAGGACCATTCTGAACGCCGCTTCTTAGCGAAGACGACTGAAAGGAAGTCTGAGATTAGAAGCGCTGCGTGAAGAAGTGAGCGAAAGCGCGTCCTTAAAGCATTACCTGACCATCAAAGTGCTATTAGAATTTAAGAAGGCTGATGAACACTTAAAAACCGTAAGTGTCCGAAAAAAGTATACTTTTTTGGATGAAAATAAAACCCGCCGTGCGGAGAAAGTCCGCACGGCGGGTCAATTTACGAAAACAACAAAGCTTAAATCAGAGTTAGTAAAAGTTAGCAATGCTTTGAATGTCTTTATGCAATTCTGTTATTCAGGACACATCACATTGACTGGTGGCATGTACGAGAAATAACATCGAGCTGCTGCTCATGTGTAAGATCGATGAACTTAACAGCATAGCCTGATACACGGATAGTGAAGTTAGCATACTCTGGCTTCTCCGGGTGCTCCATTGCATCCTTGAGCTTTTCAACACCAAATACGTTAACGTTAAGGTGATGTGCGCCCTTCTCAAAGTAACCATCCATAGCGCTTACAAGAGTCTTAACTCTCTCATCCTCGGTCTTGCCGAGTGCGTCTGGGTGAATAGTCTGTGTATTGGAAATACCATCAAGAGCATACTCATAAGGAAGCTTTGCAACTGAGTTGAGTGATGCAAGAAGACCGCTCTTCTCTGCGCCGTAGCTTGGGTTTGCTCCAGGTGAGAATGGCTTACCAGCCTCACGGCCGTCAGGAAGCTCACCGGTGAACTTACCATAAACAACGTTAGATGTAATAGTAAGGATAGATGTTGTAGGCTCTGAATCTCTGTATGTAGGATACTTTCTAACCTTCTTCATGAAAGTCTTGAGAAGGTTGACAGCGATATCATCAGCACGGTCATCATCATTGCCGTAACGTGGGAAGTCACCCTCGATATCGAAGCCTGTTGCAAGGCCCTTGTCATTTCTCTTAACCTTTACCTTAGCATACTTAATAGCTGAAAGTGAATCTACAACGTGTGAGAAACCTGCAATACCAGTTGCGAATGTACGTCTGCTGTGAGTATCCATCAGAGCAAGCTCTGCTGACTCATAGTAGTACTTATCATGCATATAATGGATGAGGTTTAAGATATTTACATATGTCTTAGCGAGCCAGTCAAGCATTACATCGTACTTCTTGATAACTTCGTCATAATCAAGATACTCGGAAGTAATAGGTGCATACTCCGGAGCTACCTGCATTGGGTTGCCGTTCTCATCGAAGAACTTAGGGTTCTCATCAGCACCACCGTTGATAGCATAGAGAAGTGCCTTGCCAAGGTTAGCACGTGCACCGAAGAATTGAAGCTCCTTACCTGTCTGTGTAGCAGATACGCAGCAGCAGATGCTGTAGTCATCGCCCCAGATAGGTCTCATGACATCATCGTTCTCATACTGGATAGAAGATGTCTTGATAGAAATTTCAGCAGCATAGTCTCTGAAGCTCTCCGGAAGTCTCTTTGAATAGAGAACTGTAAGGTTCGGCTCTGGAGCTGGTCCCATGTTCTCGAGTGTATGTAAGAAACGATAGCAGGTCTTTGTAACCATGTGTCTGCCATCCATGCCAAGTCCGGCAACTTCGAGTGTAGCCCATACAGGATCGCCTGAGAAAAGCTCGTTGTAAGATCTGATACGAGCGAACTTAACCATACGAAGCTTAAGTACGAAGTGATCAATGATCTCCTGTGCCTGGCTCTCATCTATAACGCCATTGGCAAGATCTCTTGAGAAGTAGATATCAAGGAATGTAGAAACACGTCCAACTGACATAGCTGCACCGTTCTGTGTCTTGATAGCTGCAAGATATCCGAAGTATAACCACTGAACAGCTTCCTTAGCTGTCTTAGCCGGCTTAGAGATATCGAAGCCATAGCTTTCAGCCATAACCTTCATCTCTTTAAGTCTTCTTATCTGTTCAGAAACTTCCTCACGAAGACGGATAACGTCATCTGTCATGATACCGTCAAATCCGATATCTTCCTTATCGTTCTCTTTCTCCTTGATGAGGTAATCGATACCGTAAAGAGCAACTCTTCTGTAATCACCTACGATACGTCCTCTTCCGTATGTATCAGGGAGACCTGTAACGATATGAGCACGTCTTGCAAGTCTCATCTCTGGTGTATAAGCATCAAAAACTGCATCGTTGTGAGTCTTGTGATACTTTGTAAATATCTCATGAAGCTTTTCTGAAGGCTTGTAACCATACATTTCGCATGATTCCTCAGCCATTCTGATACCACCATAAGGCATGAATGCACGCTTCAGAGGCTTATCTGTCTGAAGACCAACGATCTGCTCAAGATCCTTCATGCTTTCATCTATGTAGCCAGGCTTATGTGAAGTGATGGAAGATACGATATCTGTATCCATATCGAGAACTCCGCCCTTAGCTCTCTCTTCCTTCTGATACTCCTGTACCTTTCCCCAAAGCTTATCTGTTGCCTCTGTAGGTCCGGCAAGGAATGACTTGTCTCCATCATATGGAGTGTAGTTGTGCTGGATGAAGTCTCTTACGTTAACTTCCTCTTTCCATCTTCCGCCCTTGAAGCCTGCCCACTGTTCGAAATCTGCAGCCAGTGGTGTATCTGCATGATCCATTAAAGATGACATAATATCTCCTTTCTTAATCTTAGAAATTGATTTTGGAATACGCGCCGCATATCTTTCCAGATGAGACCGTTTATCATCAAAGAGAAGCCTTTTTAATAACAACTGCCCAAAATGGAAATCCAATAAGGCCCAATCCCTTGTGTTTACGATATTAGCACAAGAAAAGGCAACTGTCTATTAATTATTTGTAAAGAATGTTTTTTTGTAAGTATTGCACAAAAACAGAGTATATATCCATTAAAAATTTCGTTAAAATTTTACAAGTAAAGTTTGATTTAAATCAAATAAATTTACAAAAATCCATGCTATAATGTGAACAATTTTGAATATTTTATTGGTAATTTTCAACAATTATGCAGGCTTTTTTGCCTGCATTTTTGTTGATTTTTTAGTTACTCCCCGCTCATCATATCAAGAGCGATTTCAAGAACATTTAATCCCATTTTGTAAATAACATATAAAATTACAACAACAAGGATCCAGACCAGTATTTTGAAAATAATATATGCAGCTGCAAAATGCCTTTTTGACCTGTCTCCTCTGCTGTTAAGCGCGATGCATATTGCGTATATCGCCCCTATTACCGGGATGCCGAGGCAGCAAATGGTAACGAACCATTGAGATACAGACGTGACAGAAGATGTTCCTCTTCTGGCCGCTTTTGTATCTGAAAGAACTGAAGCTGGTGTCTTTGAAGTACTTCCCGACGTACTTCCCGATGGTTCCCGGTCTGCTTTCATGCCGGTATGCTTTCCGGAGTTCAGATCAGATGCTGAAGAGATATTTACTCCTGTGCCATAGGTATTCCTTGCCTTTCCGCCGGAATCAGGGTGCGAAGAAGCAGTATACAGGCCTGTGCCATAAGTATTTTCTGCCTTTCCGCCGGAATCAGGGTGCGAAGAAGCAGACAGGCCTGTACCATAAGTATTATCTGACCGTTTCCCTATATCAGGTTCTGAAGTATAAGAACCTGAAGAAGCAGATAGTTTCTTCCTGTCACCGGTTCTCACCGTGGAAGCCTTATCATCTGACCTGTACTTATCAGAGGTTTTTCCCATGGTCGATGGTTTATTTCCTGAATATGCCATTTTCGTCACCCCGCATGTTTTTTTGTCAGATCACAGAAAGTCGTTCCCTGTTCTTAAAGATCACTCAAGCTATTTGCGATATTTTGTGATCATTCAAGATATTTACCATATTTAATGATCGCTTAAGCCTGTTTACCTGTGATCACTCAACTTTTTCCTGACCTGCATCCCCATCAGCAGCATTTTCTCCGTCCTGCCCATCCTGGCCTTCAGGCTCCACTTTTTCAGGGGCGGCTGTTGCGAGCTCAGGATGACTTGCATAATATTCGCTCTTCGAAGGAAGCAAATTAAATTTTGCCTGAACACTGTTATAACGGTCAAGAAGAGACTGATACTGATCCGAACCGGAGCAGTTCTCTATCGACTTAAGTGCTGCAGCTAAAAGAGCCTGTGAATTATCCGGCAGATATTCATAAGACTCCAGAGCCTTAAGCTTGGATTTTGCTGTGGATACGTTGGCATTGAGTATCGCCTCGACCGCGTTCTCCTGGGCCTGGGTGTTTGATCCGTTCTGTTCCAGCTCATTCTCAGCCTTCCGCTGTTTCTCATATGCCTTCTGCACCGCATCCCAGTCGATATTTCCCTTTACTACACTGTTATACTTATCTGTGATCCTTGTTGACAGGTCCTTTCTCTTTTCATCGTCAGTCAGCAGGCCTGCTTTTTTGATAAGATCGTTATAGGTCATTCTGAAAGTATAATAATCAGCAAGCTCATTTACTGTAAAGTTTTCAAATTCAGCAACTTCCTGCTCCAGGTCTGTTCCCATTGAAATATAATCATAGATCGCGCTGCCGGTGGCA
The DNA here is from genome assembly GCA_036343175.1 of Lachnospiraceae bacterium. Classification (GTDB taxonomy): domain Bacteria; phylum Bacillota; class Clostridia; order Lachnospirales; family Lachnospiraceae; genus JAEEJA01. Next base: position 13,363 of record JAZASR010000038.1, on the reverse strand, counting down.
TTTTCAGTAAGATTGACTGAGAAAAGATCATATCCGCTTTTTCTTGGATTAGTTGCCGGTATTGAAGTACCACTTACAATATTGCCCTTTGAATCATACTTTGCCTGGACAATGCCATCAGGGATAACGAAATCCTTAGGCTTAAGCCCTGCATGAATGATATTCATATAATTTTTCCAGATGCCTCCGCACATGGAAGCGCCTGACTGTCCGGGCATATCCCGGGGCGTATCAAAGCCGGCCCAGACAACAGTCGTATAATACGCAGTATATCCGCAGAACCAGGTATCCCTTGAATTATTGGTAGTTCCGGTCTTACCCGCACAGAACTGGCCGCCATTAAGTGCGAGGCCTGTTCCGGTACCCCCGTTGAATACATCACGAAGAACGTCAGTCATCATATAGGAGGCATCTTCACTATATACCCTCGTATAATCTTCATCCCCCTGATATATGGTTCCGTCGGATGAATGCGTGATCTTCACGATACAGGACTTGCTGCTCATACGTCCGCCATTTTCAAGAGTTGCATAACCACGGGCCATATCGCATACACGAACACCTTCAGTAAATCCGCCAAGCGCGAGTGATGCATTTCCATTATCCACATAGCTCAGAGTTCTGAAATGAAGCTTTCCAAGGTATGAAAGACCTTTTTCAGGAGTGAGAGACTGGAGGACCTGCCAGGCAACAGTATTCAAAGAATGCTGAACCGCCTCACGAAGATGGATCTTTCCATAATACTTATTTCCGGAATTCTGCGGACCATCCTCAAACTTGTGATCGTCAACGACCGTAGACGGCGTATACCAACCGGATTCAAATGCAGGTGTATAGTCGATCAGAGGCTTTATGGATGATCCGGACTGTCTTGCTGCAAGATATGCCCTGTTATAAGGATCATTCTTACCTCTTCCTCCTACAACGGCAACCACATACTGACTGTTATTATCGATGCAGACCGCAGCACCCTGAAGGGCATATTTCCTGGTATCCTCATCCTTCTCTGTATTGAAGGCAAGCCCATTATCCACCGCCATCTGAAGCTCATGCTGCTTGTCCTTATTAATGGACGTGTATATCTTATATCCGCCGGATCTGATATCATCGGAGATCTTTGAATACTCGGCAGAATATCTGTCATGGTATTCTGTATAATCGTCCTTGTTTTCAAATATATACTTGAACTTGAAGTTTTCATCTTCCATCAGGGCTATAGCAGCACAATGGATAGCGTAACTCGTGACATAATTCTCTGTCTTTGCCTTATCCACAAGCTGGGCGATCTTTATCTGCCTGTTCTTGCATTTAATGGCCTGCTTGCCGGTAATGGCGCCCTGCGCCTCCATAATATCAAGGATCTCATTTCTCCTGGCGATCGTTTCTTCAGGATGGAGAACAGGATTATAGCGGCTCGGATTATTGGAAAGCGCTATAAGTATGGCTGCTTCATCCGGACGTAATTCGGAAGCCTTCTTCCCAAAATAATAATAACTGGCTGCACCGACTCCGTAGCACCTGTTGCCATAATAGTTGGAATTGCAGTAGAATTCCATGATCTTATCCTTGGTGAAACGCTGTTCAACTGCCTGAGCTATAAATATTTCGGCAATCTTCCTTGTAAATGTCTGCTCCTGGCTCAAAAGATTGTTCTTTACCACCTGCTGGGTGATAGTGGAGCCGCCCTGGGTGATCTCGCCATGGTGCTGCAGGTACTTTACGCCTGCACGAAGAGTTGCTATGTAGTCGACGCCGGGATGAGACATGAATCTTTTATCCTCGACAGCTATATAGCCATAATAAAGATACGGGGAAATATTTGCGATCTTTACATACTTGTAATGACCGGAATTCACGCTTCCCGCCACTGATCCGTCATCATAATATACGGTGGTGTCTTCATTCTGAATAAAGTCAGTGGCATTCATATTCACCATTTTTTCAAAGGCGACTGCCCTGGCATCCTTATAGATAGGGTAGACCTGTGAAAAAAGGACTATTCCTGCTATGATCCCCGCAAGCAGGATGGTCGCAAGTATGCCGAAGAATACACCGAATATGCCCCAGATTATGCCTATATAAGAGCCGACAGTTCCAAACAGGACCTTAAAAAAACCGCCGATGACAGTTAATGCTTTATTCTTCCCCATTAGTTAAAGCCTCCACTTGTATCACTTTTATCCTTCCCTTAAATATATAGTCCTTTAAGATCTTTCCTTTTCCATCTGATCAAGACAATCCTTAAGAGCAGGAAGGAGTTCTGACTCGTCCATAGTCCTCACAACTTCACCATGCTTTATGAGCATGCCGCGGCCATTGCCGCCTGCTATTCCAAGATCAGCCTCACGTGCTTCACCCGGACCATTTACAACGCATCCCATGACAGCGACTGTGATATCGAGATCCCTGTAATCCTTTACGAGATCTTCCACCTTTCCTGCAAGGCCTATCAGATCGATCTGTGTACGCCCGCATGTAGGGCATGAAACCACGTTGATGCCGCCTTTCTTAAGATGCAGGGCCTTAAGTATCTGGATTCCTGAATATACTTCCTCTGACGGATCTGCGGTAAGTGATACTCTTATCGTATTTCCAATGCCTTCATGGAGTATGATGCCAAGCCCTGCGGCAGACTTAATATTTCCCGCGCGCACGGAGCCTGACTCTGTAATGCCGACATGAAGAGGTATATCGGTCTTCTCAGCGATCAGTTCATGAGCCTTTACACTCATCATAACGTCCGAGGACTTAATACTGATGACTATATTTCCATAATCGAGGTCTTCGATCATCTTTGCCTTTTCAAGAGCACTCTCGACCATTCCTTCTGCTGTAACATGTCCACCATACTTTTCAAGGAATTCCTTTTCAAGGGAGCCTGAATTGACACCGACTCTTATAGGAACATCTTTAAGCCTTGCTGCCTCTACGACTTTCCTGATATTCTGGGGACCGCCGATATTTCCCGGATTTATCCTGATCTTATCGGCGCCGTTCTCTATTGCTGCGATCGCAAGCCTGTAATCAAAATGAATATCAGCAACGACAGGTATCTTTACCTGCTTCTTTATGTCTTTAAGAGCTTCAGCTGCGTCCATAGTGGGAACAGCGCATCTTATGATGTCGCAGCCGAGGTCCGAGAGCCTGTTTATCTGTTCGACCGTACTCTTAACATCCTCAGTTTTTGTATTTGTCATTGACTGGACAGCGATCGGATTGTTTCCGCCGATCTTTACGTCCCCGATAGCAACGACCCTTGTCTTTTCTCTCGTGTACATTTTCAGGCCTCCATTTTTATTATATCAAAAAAAAATCATCTGCTGACAGATCCCGCTTGCTTTATTTATCGACCGACTGCTCACACAGGCAGACCGGCAAAGGTCTACGCCTATATATAACAAAGCAATACCCATTTTATAGCGAAATAATACAGGGTCTATTTTATAATATAAACAGGCAAAAATCCATAATAATGCTTCAGTGGATTATCCTCATAATAATGCTTCAGTGGATTATCCTCATAATATCATTATAGAATACAAATACCATTAGCACCATCAGCAGAGCAAAGCCGACCAGGTTCACATATCCTTCAATATTGCGGTTGACCGGCTTGCGCCTTACAGCCTCTATCACCATAAAGAGAAGTCTTCCGCCGTCAAGAGCAGGGAAAGGTATAAGGTTCATGACACCGAGGTTTGCTGACAGAAGCACTGCCATATAAAGCAGGTTCATTATTACCACGATCACACCATATTGCATGGATTGATTAACAGTATCGCCAACCATCGTAACTATTCCGACAGGGCCGGCGAGGTCCTTCGGAGACACACCGCCTGTTATAAGGAGCCATAAGCTCTTCACTGTAAGCTCTATCCAGTACTTGACCTCGTAAAGACTGTATCCCATGAGCTTAAGAAAATTAACATTGGAATATGTACCGCATGTAAATCCCAAAGTCTTTCCTGTGAACTTAACAGGTGTCACCTCATAGTTCTTTACCTGACCATCACGGCTTATCTCAAAGTCCACGCTGTCAGGTGATTCTTTCTTCTCAGCCATGATGCGGGTAATGTCGGCGCCGTTCTTAACTTCCTCTCCATCTATCGATACGATCAGATCTCCGGACTTAATCTTTGCCTTTTCGAATGCTGAGCCGTCACTCACCCCGGAAACCACGGGCTTTGAATCATCTGTGGCCTCATAGTTGAATCCGAAAAGATAGGTGGAATAATTGACATCATAGGAGGCCTTCTTCTCTTTGCCTTCCCTCAGATATACCACATTGACCTTATCTGTTTTTGGATTAAGTGAAGTATATACGGTTGCTTCCCTGCCGATCCTTATCCTCTTGCCGTTTATGGAAATGATCCTGTCGCCGGACTCTATGCCCGCATCTATAGCATTGCTGTTTGCGATCTGGACCACATTTGGGATATCGACGCCATTATAGGCAATTATTATTATTGAAAAAACAAAGGCCAGAATAAAGTTGAAAAGTGGCCCGGCAAATACTATCTTGAATCTGCTCCAGACAGATTTATTATTGAATGCATCACTGTCGGCCGCCTCTTCATCCTCACCCTTCATCATGCAGGAACCGCCTAAAGGAAGGATCTTCAGGGAATATCTTGTGACCCTGTTCCAGTCAGCGCTTTCCTCGAACTTCTTCTGTGAACAGAAGAATCTGACTTTATTCTTACCGTCCTGGCGGGCACAGGTGATAATCCTCGGACCCATTCCGACAGAAAATTCATTGACAAATACGCCATTCCTCTTGGCAAATATAAAGTGGCCGAGCTCGTGAAATGACACTATAACTGTAAACACAAGCAAAGCCAGAAATATATCCAATAAACTCATTAAATCTCCTTATAATACGATCTTTTTGATCTCATTGATCACATGGATCTCTTTAATATTTTTGATCTTTTTAATCTCATTAATCTCCTGGATCTCTTTGATCTTTTTGATCACATGGATCCTGTTCAGTTTAATCACTGCGCATCCCTGATAGTTCATTAAGATCATCATGCCTTCCACATGGCATCTACATATGCCCTGCTCTCTTTCTCAACTTCGAGGATCTCACTAAGGTCCGGGTCTTCTATAACCTTATGGGCATTCATGCAGGCATCTATAGACTTAACTATATCATTGTATCCTATCTTATGATTTATAAAGAGCCGGACTGCAGCTTCATTTGCCGCATTGAAGGCTGTAGGCATCGATCCTCCGCGCCTTCCTGCCGCATATGCCATATCAAGAGCCGGGAAAAGATCCCTGCGCGGCTTTTCAAGATGGATCTCCGTGATCTTATCAAAATCGAGCCTCTCAGACTTAAGCGTCCTTCTTTCCGGGAATGTAAGAGCATACTGGATCGCAAGATGCATGTCAGGGGTACCCAGCTGGGCAATTACAGCTCCATCACAATACTGGACCATGGAATGTATGATGCTTTGCGGCTGGACCACCACCTGTATATCATCATAACCGACATCAAAGAGCCACCTTGCTTCCATGACCTCAAGGCCTTTATTGACAAGTGTCGATGAATCAACTGTTATTTTCTTTCCCATCGACCAGTTAGGGTGTTTAAGTGCATCCTCAAGCGTAACACGCTCAAGCTCTTCTTTAGTATATGTCCTGAAAGGGCCGCCTGAAGCAGTAAGAAGGATCTTCTCCACTGCCCCGTGATGCTCCCCGTTCATGCATTGAAAAATAGCTGAATGCTCACTGTCTACAGGCAGAAGCAGAACATTGTGCTTTTTTATAAGAGGCATGATGATATGGCCTGCTGTTACAAGAGTCTCCTTATTGGCAAATGCTATATCCTTGCCTGCATTGATCGCCTCGATAACAGGTCTGATGCCTATCATTCCAACAACTGCAGCAACGACTATGTCGGCAGATGATATGACCGCGCACTCTATGAGTCCGTCCATGCCTGTAAGGACTTCAGTGCCTGAAGCCAGCGGCTCTGCTTCTACTCTTCTCTTAAGTTCAGAGGCGGCCTGGCTGTCATACATGCAGACCAGCTCGGGATGGAACTTCTTTATCTGCTCGAGCATCAGGTCCACGCTCTTCATAGCTGCCAGAGATACGACATTCATATCGGGATTACTTTCAACTATGTCAAGAGTCTGTCTGCCTATGGAACCGGTGGAACCGAGAATTGCTATATTTTTCATGATGATTCTTTCCTTTTTTATCTGAACTGTCCGGTATCTGCAAAATACATATTTCTGAAATGTCCGGTATTTATAATATACATATTTCTGAACTGTCCGGTATTTGCAAAATATATATTTCTGACCTGTCCGATATTTATAAAATATATACCGGAAAATTTACGCAGCCTGCTTAAATGCTTTTCTTCAGCATCCAATATAAACAATGGGTCACTTTCCGAGTGCCATGGTAAGAAGGTAGACTACAGGGGCGGTAAATATTACGCTGTCGAAACGGTCAAGGATCCCTCCATGACCGGGGATCAGATTGCCATAGTCCTTGATATCATGGTTTCTCTTGATCGCTGATGCCGCAAGGTCGCCTATCTCACTGATAACTGCTCCGCATGCTGATATTATCAGATAAGTCACTATCATTTCAGATGTCTTATAAACTATTGCGGCAAAAATCACACCTATGAGGGCTGCTCCGACAATACCTCCGACACAGCCTTCTATAGTCTTCTTAGGGGAAAGCTTTCCAAAGCCCTTTGGAAGATGATGCTTTCCAAGGAGCCTGCCAACACAATATGCACATGTATCAGAGCCCCATGAACAGATGAAGATCAGCCATACCGTGATAATGCCGTTTTCCAGGAAACGCACCTTGAAAATACAGGAAAGAAAGGCTGTTACGTATATCAGTCCGAAGATCATCATGGTGATCTGCTCAGAATCAAACTTTGGAAATGCCGTTACATAGCAGGCAAGGACCAGGATCAGGGTTATGGCCATAGCGTAGATAAAAAGCAGATCATAATTATCAAGTATCAGCACATCTATTATGATGCTTGCCAGATAGCAGATAAAGGCCGGAAGGCTCTTTTCTGCCTTAACAGTCCTGTAAAGCTCAAAAAGTCCTATCAGTGAGATGAGAGTTATAGCTATAAAAAGAGGCATGCCGCCATAGACCATAAGGGCTATGGTAACGATCATAAGCACGATGCCGCTTAAGAGCCTTGTCTTGAACATATATCTTCCTCCAGAAACCTATTCAAAAATAATGCGTGCAATAATAAATTACGCACGCATAAATAATCACTTTACACCGCCGAAACGCCTGTCGCGGTTCTTATAATAATCTATTGCCTCCGCAAGGTCCTTCTTGGAAAAATCAGGCCACAGTACATCGGTGAAATAGAACTCAGAGTATGACAGCTGCCATATCAGATAATTGGAAAGTCTCATCTCGCCGCTTGTGCGGATCATAAGATCAGGATCCGGAACACCGGCAGTATCAAGTCTTTCCGAGATCGTATCTTCTGTTATTTCCTCAGGATCGAGTGCGCCTTTCTTTACCTCTTCGGCGATCTCCACAACAGCGCGCCTTATATCATCTCTTCCGCCATAATTTAAGGCGATCATAAGATGAAGACCGGTATTATCACGGCTCATCTCCTCAAGACGCCTGATCTGATCCTGAAGATTGTCTGAAAGTCCGGTCCTGTCACCGATTATCGTGACTTTCATATTGTTCTTATTGCATTTGGCCATGCAGTCATCCAGATACCTGCCAAGTAAAGACATAAGAGCCTTTACTTCAGAATCCGGTCTTTTCCAATTCTCGGTGGAGAAAGCATAAAGTGTAAGATACTTTATCCCCAGATCCCAGGCATCACGGCATATCTTCTCAACGTTTGCGCTTCCGGCTGCATGACCTGCAGTACGGGGAAGATGCCTCTTCTTAGCCCATCTTCCATTGCCGTCAAGTATTATGGCAACATGTTCGGGACCTTTACGGTTCATATCTTCAGCCATTTATCAACCATCCATTCATTATAAGATCAGTCCTCAGACTGTCATGATCTCTTTATCTTTGGCTTCAACATCACTGTCTATCATCTTGATGTATTTATCGGTAAGCTTCTGGATATCAGCCTCAGCATTCTTCTCCTCATCTTCAGAGATCTCACCGGCCTTAAGTGATTTCTTGACTGCATCATTTGCATCACGGCGTACGTTTCTTACAGCGACCTTTGCCTGCTCTCCGCCTTTCTTTATGTCTCTGGAAAGCTCCTTGCGGCGGTCTGTCGTAAGCTCCGGAAATACAAGCCTTATGACCTTGCCATCGTTGTTCGGGGTGATCCCCAGGTCAGATGTAAGTATTGCCTTCTCTATATCCTTTATGAGGCTCGCATCCCACGGCTGGATAACCAGTGTCCTGCCTTCTGATACCGATACGTTTGCCACCTGCTGAATACCGGAAGGTGTTCCGTAATAATCAACTCTAAGCTTATCGAGAATGTGAGGGTTGGCCCTGCCTGCTCTTACTGCGGCAAAGTCTCTCTCCATGGACTCAACAGCCTTCTTCATCCTGTCTTCATATTCTTTAAGATCTGCCATAATTATTCTCCTGTTATATTATGCTTCGATAAGTGTACCCACACTCATGCCCATAGCTGTTTCGAGTATCGCATTTTCCTTATTGAGACCGAATATCATCATTGGCATATGATTCTCTGAAAGGAGGACCGATGATGCGAGATCAATGACGCCAAGTCTTTTATTAATAACTTCATCGATGCTTATCTTATCGTACTTTTTAGCATCCGGATTCACAGCAGGGTCTGAGTCATATACACCGTCTATCGACTTGCCCGAGAGTATGATATCAGCCTCAAGCTCAATGGCTCTCAGTACAACTGCAGTATCAGTTGAGAAATATGGGTGCCCTGTTCCGCCGGCGCAGAATACCACTTTGCCTTTCTTAAGATACTTCATGGCACGGTCCTTATTGAAAAGCTCCGTAAATGCCCCGCACTGAAATGGTGTCATAACGACAGTCTCAAGTCCTGTGCTCCTGAAGATCTCAGAAACATAAATACAATTCATGACTGTAGCAAGCATACCGATCTGATCGGCCTTGGTGCGCTCAATATTCTCACTTGTCCTGCCGCGCCAGAAATTGCCGCCGCCCGTAACCACAGCAACCTGAACGTCACTTTCCACAAGTCTTTTTACCTGTTCAGCGATATCAAGGCAGGTATTCTCATCAAAACCTGTTTTCTTATCACCGGCGAGTGCCTCACCGGAAAGCTTAAGCATTATTCTTTTATATGCCATTGCCCGTTAAGCCTCCATCCTCACTTAGAAGATTTGTCATCAAAGAAATCATCGATATTGCCGATCTCAGCATATGTAAGTGCAAAGTGGCCATCGACAACTGCACCATTGTTGACCTGAACGCTCTTCGATGAGATATCGCCCTTTACGATCGCTGAAGAACCGATCTCAACCGAACCATTGACATCGATATTTCCCTTGACAGCGCCTGCTATGTAGCAGAGTGAATCATCGACCGCTGCCCTTACGTCGCCGATAACAACAGTATCCTTGCTGATCTTGATATCGGATGTGCTTGACAGGTTGCCCTCAAGTCTTGGTGTATTAACATAAAGCTTCTCTGCTGAAACGTCACCATGTACCATGCCCTGGATATAAAGAACATCCTTGCTTGATACATTGCCGTTTACTGTTCCTCTTATCTCAAGAGGACCCTCTGATGAGATGCTTCCGTTTATAGTAGTTCCTTCGGTGATCAGAGTTACAGGACCGTCATCCATTGCATCATCAATTGCGCTGCGGGCTTCACGGCTTACAGAATCATCCTCCGGTGAAAGTGTGATCGGGGCAGAAAGCGGTTCGTCATCTTCAGCGCTCTCTTCTGAAGGCTCTTCAGCGAAAGTCTCATCAACTTCTGCGGCAGGTTCTTCTGCTGCAGGCTCTTCACTTTCAGCTGCTTCTGCTTCAGCATCATCTGCTGCTTCAGGGGCATCTTCGCTTTCGTCAGCCTGGAGAGATTCTTCATCAACCTCATCATCGTCAAGGATCTTGTCGAGAATTTCCTTTTCGCTCTTTGAATCATCAAAATCGCTCATTATAAATTTCCTCCTTAAAATTCCATATGCCAAAGAAAGCATAATGGGTTAAAAACAATCTTTTATATTCTACACCAAATACACCTGTGAGTGCAATTATTTTATCTTAATACGATCTGCAGGTATGATCTTAAGATCAAATAATACCCTGAGAGGCTGATAATAAGGGACGATAAACATATATTCAGGAAAGACCGGGCATGTGTGAACTGCCCATTGTCTAAAGGGGCGGGATTAAAGGCAGCCTTATTTCAATTGAAGACCAGATTCACAAGAAGCATATAGGTAATGGTGCCGCCGGCCATAGGGAAGACCATGCCGCGCTTCCACAGGAATAAAAGGACCGTAACAAGTGAGGCAATAAGGCTTGTGGCTCCGAATGGAGGAAGAAAAAGATCAACTGTCCGCAGACAGTAGATCACAAGGAGACCGAATACTGCCGGGGCAAGGTATGTACCAAGGTAATGCACTGTCCCGGGGATCTTCCTTCCCTCAGGAAATATTATATAGGGCAGAAAACGGGTAAGAACTGTTGCAAGTACTACTGCTGCGATCGTTATCAAAGTCTGTAATGATGTCATATGTTTTTTCTCCAGGTGCTTTATTATTTCTGATATTTATCTTAATATTTTCTGACACTATCGTTATCTGATCTAACGCTGCTATTATCTTATCCGGTACTGTTATCTGATCTGATGCTTATCCATTCACGCCCTTAATGCAGTTACCGGCCTCCGGTATCCCCTGCGGCTCTCTCCTTATCATCTTCAGAGCTTCTTTCATCTATCTGCTTTCTGAATATCAGCAGACAGGACAGGATTATGATCATGGCAGGGATCATGAAGCGGTCAGGTCCGAATATAATCAGGGCGATAAGAGACCCCAGAATACCTATAAGAGCGCTCTTGTGACTCTTATCCTTTACCCACTGGTTCATAAATATAACTATGAACAATGCGGTCATCACGAAATCAAGTCCTTTTACATTTGTCTTTATGAGAGAGCCTGCCAAAGCCCCGATCGCTGCTCCGGCAAACCAATACATCTGATCCAGAAATGATACCCAGAAATAGAACCAGCCGCGGTCGGTATCCAGGTCTACCTCTGCCGTGTAGTTGACTGCAAATGTTTCGTCACTTGTAGAAAAGATCAGATAATATTTTTTCATGCCCATGCTCTTATACTTATGAAGCATGGAAATGCCATAGAATATGTGCCTTGCGCCGACCATAAGGGCGGTCATGAAAGCCGATACAGGGTTAAATGATGACAGAAGTATGGATGTCATGAGGAACTCCATAGAGCCCGTATATATTATCAGGCTCATGAGCATGGGAAGCCAGACCGGAAAGCCTGCTGTCCTCATGAGGATACCGTACGTTCGATGACCCTTATGCGGTCATTGCGTGTAAAATATCCGGTCAAATTATCGTGTTTCATGTTTTCCTTCTTACTTTATCTGATTCCCGGGGTCCGGTAATGTTATGGAACTGTGAATGCCTGCCCTCGCGGCACCTGACATCATTTTCAACCAGTAAGATCATCCATCATAAGGAAATCTTTCAGCCTGATGTGTTCCACAGTGCTTGTAGAATAATCTATTTCATCGTTTGTGATAATGATTCTTTTATCTGTCTGTCCGATATTTCCAAAAGCTGAGAACTCTCTTTGGTATGCCTTTTCTTCAGCAACGCTGTAGGCAGCCTGAACATAGTACTTCAGTCCATTCTTTTCAGCGAGAAAATCTATTTCACGCCCGTTATTATCGTAGACCGAAACACTATACCCCATATAGATCAACTCATTATATACAATGTTTTCCATGTTATGCGTCAAGTCATACCGGTTGTCTGTACATCTGATGGAGTTCAAGGCAACATCACAGTCATAAAGCTTTTTGCTCTGTTCAAGTTCTTTCTTTGCTTTTCTTGAATATCGCGGAGCCTCATCAATGACATAAGCCTCATCAAGATAACCGATCCATTTTTGAACAGTATTGGAACCACATTTGACTCCATTGGAATTCATATAATCCGCTATTGATTTTGCAGAATAGATTCTTGCATTTGAAATCAATATGTAATTCGCCAGTTTTTTAAATTCTTCAGACTTTCTGATCTTGTATCGATTAATAATATCATTCATAACGATTGTTTCATCCAGATCATTAATATATCTGCGCAGATCATTCAGCGAATCAAATTCTATACGTTTCGGAAAACCACCCCATATAAGATAATCGGTGACCGTAATCTCTTTATTCAGCTCTCTGGCATACTCTGTAAGCTCTTTAAAAACAAAAGGTCTTATACGAAAAGATACATACCTGCCTGATAATTCCTTCGTAAATTCTCTTGAAAGAAGCTTTGAATTAGATCCTGTAATAAAGACAGAACAGTTTTCTCTCCGGAGTGATCTCACTGCCATTGCCCAGCCTTCTATTTCCTGGACCTCGTCGAGAAAAACATAGCACAATCCGCCCTTTCTGTTTTTTTGGACATGGTCGACGATTGCCTTCCAATTAACAATTGAAGACGTTACTGCTCTATCTTCAAAATCAAGATAGATAATATTATCTGATAATGTTTTGAGTTCATTCATTATCTGCTCAAGAATCACAGACTTCCCGCATCTGCGGACACCCGTGATTATTTTTATCAAATCGCTGTTATAAAAACCGCGTATTTCGTCAATATACTTTTTTCGATAAATCATACGACAATCATTCCTTTTTTATTTAGGATAATAACCTCAAATAGAATTATTGTCAATGCTATTGAGAATTTTGAAATAATGTTGAAAAATTCTCAATAAAAAATCCTTTTTATAATTCTCAAAGATATACACTTCGTAATCATCTTTGATGCAGCACTCTCTGTAATTGAAAACACATAACTAAAAAAGGCCGTTAGCTTCAGCTCGTAAAGAACAAAAGCTAACGGCCTGTTATTTTTAATTGGATCAGAATAGAGATATTACTTTACCTTCACGATAAGAACCCTCTTAAATGTATTTCCTTCAGTATCTTTAATAGTAACTATGATCTTATAGGTGCCTTTTTTAAGCCCCTTCTTTAAGACTACTTTTCCTTTCTTTTTTATCTTGATATATTTTTTCATTTTCTTAGGAAGTTTGCTTGTCTTGCAGGTTACCTTATATTCAGAGTCGGATAAGATATCCTGACCTGCACACTCAACGTTTATCTGGAATTTAGCATTCTTCTTTAGCTTACCTGATTTACCCTTTACAGTTGCT
>JAZASR010000037.1:0-18953 GCA_036343175.1 Lachnospiraceae bacterium | reverse complement strand
ATTTATTTTAAATCCTATCGTGTAAAAACATATTGTGCATACTTTTTTTACCGGTTCCATGTCATCAGGCAGGATATCTTGCAGAAAAAAAGTATGTGCACAAAGATAAACTGATAAATCATTCACCTTGAATAATTATACTTTTCAATCATTTTTATCTTTTGATATATCATTCTTCTCTCTTCCGTTCCAGCAATATGTACAGAGACTGCATGGTTCGATGCCGATAGCCTCGACCATATCGTCTAGCCTGTGATAGTGAAGGGTCGTGAACTTAAGCTCACGTCCGATCTCCTGAAGCATTGCCGCATACTCTTCTGAATCAGGGTCTGTATACTGCTGAAGCCTTTCAGGTGCAACATCCTTAGTGCCCTCGAGCTTTTCGATGACACGGCGGGTAATAAGCTCATCTTCAGAGTTCGATCTTGAAAAGTTCAGATACTTGCAGCCGTATACCAGAGGCGGGCAGGCAGGTCTTATGTGGACTTCCCTAGCGCCGCTCCTGTAGAGGTACTCAGTGGTCTGGCGGAGCTGGGTGCCGCGGACTATGGAATCATCTATAAGGAGAAGTCTCTTGCCCTTGATGAGGTCCATGATAGGGATCAGCTTCATCTTGGCGATAAGGTCTCTTCTGTCCTGAAATGGAGGCATGAATGATCTTGGCCAAGTCGGAGTGTACTTTACAAATGGTCGCTCATAAGGAATATGGGCAGTATTTGAGTAGCCGACAGCGTGAGCGACACCTGAATCAGGTACGCCTGCCACCAGGTCAGGAGTAATTCCGCGCTTCATATCACGCTTTGCAAGAGCCTCGCCGCATTTATACCTGACAGCCTCGACATTCAGTCCTTCGTAAGTCGATGCCGGAAAGCCATAATATATCCAGAGGAATGAACATACACGCATGTCATCGAGAGGTGCTGCCTTCTGCTCTATACCGTCAGGGGTCATAAATACTATCTCACCCGGTTTAAGCTCTCTTTCGAATGAATAACCAAGATTCAGGAATGAGAAGCTCTCGAAACAAACGCAGTAGCCTGTATCCTTTTTACCGATCTCGACCGGCGTACGTCCGTAGCGGTCACGAGCTGCATAAATGCCTTTATTGGTAAGGAGGAGCATAGTCATGGAGCCCTTTATAAGCTCCTGAGCATAGCGGATACCCTCTGTTATGGTATCCCTGCAGTTTATAATAGCCGCAACAAGCTCCGTAGGATTTATCTCACCGCCGCTCATCTCAAGGAAATGAGACGTTCCCCTGCCGAAAAGCAGCTTTACTATCTCATCCATGTTATTGATCTTGCAGACTGTGGTAATGGCATATGTACCAAGGTGCGAACGCACGATAAGAGGCTGTGCCTCGAAATCTGAGATACAGCCGATACCAAGATTGCCCTTCATTTCCTTAACGTCCTTCTCGAACTTAGGCCGGAACTGGGCTCCTTCTATGCTGTGGATGGCTCTGTTGAAGCCTTCCTTCCTGTCATAGACCGTCATACCTGCACGTCTGGTACCAAGATGTGAATGATAATCTGTACCATAATACAGGTCAAAAACACAATCCTCCTTTGATGTAACTCCAAAATAACCACTCATGTTCTAAAAACTCCTTCCATTCCTGAGGCCAATTCCGCACAGACATTTACCGCCATGGTCTCTTAAAGATCCAAAGCACTTAATAAAAGAATTATGCGCAGATTAAAGCACATTTCACATTTAATTATATCGAATAAAATAATAAAACTTCCACCCATAATGAATCCCTGATACCTGTAATCAAACAAATATCAGGGAATATTGTCGTTAACCTGAACTGCCTTCACATACAGTTCAAATAATATTTATGATAACTTCCAGATGTCATCATCGTACTGCTTAATGGTCCTGTCTGATGAGAAGAATCCGGCGTTCGCTATATTCATGACCATCTTCCTGCCCCAGGATGCACGGTCGTTGTAATCATCGAGCATCTTCTCCTTGGTCTTTACGTAATCCCTGAAATCGAGAAGAGTCATGAACCAGTCTTTTGTCATGATCTCGTTAAAGAGTCTTATAAGGGACTTCTTATCGCCGACCTCAAACATTTCGCGGCTGATAATGAATCTTACCAGATCATCTATCACAGGATCTTCATCACAGATCTTTCCAGAGTTATAATCCATCTTCCGATAATGCTCTATTACCTGATCTGATGACTCGCCGAATACATAGATATTGTCATCCCCGACAAAATCGTGGATCTCGACATTGGCTCCATCGAGAGTACCAAGAGTAACGGCACCGTTGAGCATGAACTTCATGTTTGATGTACCTGAAGCTTCCTTTGATGCAAGTGAGATCTGCTCTGAGATATCAGCTGCAGGTATGACGCTCTCAGCATAAGATACGTTGTAATTCTGAAGCATTACGATGTGGAAATACTTATTAACATCAGGATCATTATTTACTATCTGTGCAAGACAGAGTATGAAATGAATGATATCCTTTGCAATAGTATAAGCAGGTGCAGCCTTTGCACCAAAGATCATGGTAACAGGCTTCTTAGGGATGTCTCCTGCCTTGATCTTCTTGTATTTCCATACTGCATAGAGGGCATTCATCTGCTGTCTCTTATACTCGTGGAGACGCTTGACCTGTACATCGAAGATCGAATCGGTATCGATAACTTCACCCTGACGTGCCTTGAGATAGAGAGCGAACTGCTGCTTCTTTGTCTGCTTTATATCCAGGAGCTTCTGAACAAAAGCCTGGTCATCAGCGAATTTTTCAAGATCTTTTAAGCGCAGGGCGTCCTTCCTGAAATCATCTCCGATAGTATCGGATATGAGCCTGGTGAGCTCAGGATCACAAAGATAGAGCCATCTTCTGAATGTAATACCGTTTGTCTTATTATTGAACTTATCTGGATAAAGATCAGCGAAGATCTTCAGTTCGGACTCTTTAAGGATCTTTGTATGAAGGGCTGCAACGCCATTAACTGAATAGCAATAATGAATATCGATGCGGGCCATGTGGACTGTATCGTGGCTGTCTATGATCAGAATATCATCGTTCTTACCATATCTGTCAGCGACCTTTTTATTCAGCATGCGGATGACAGGCATAAGCTGAGGTACGACCTTTTCCATATACCAGAGAGGCCACTTCTCAAGAGCTTCAGCAAGAATAGTGTGGTTTGTATATGCACACATCTTTGAAACGATCTCGATCGCCTCATCCATATTTATGCCGCGCTGGGTAAGGAGCCTGATAAGCTCAGGGATGATCATGGTAGGGTGTGTATCATTGATCTGAACAACTGCATATTCATAAAGATCATGAAGGTCGGAACCCTTGGCACAAGCTTCATCAATTATGAGCTGAGCGGCATTTGATACCATGAAATACTGCTGGTAGATCCTGAGCATTCTTCCGGCATCATCAGAATCATCAGGATAAAGGAATAATGTAAGATTCCTCTTTATATCATTCTTATTGAAATTAATGGAATCCTCAGGAACGATAGACTCGTCAACGGAGTCAACATCGAAAAGCTTAAGAGTATTGGACTTATTGTTATACCCTGTAACGCTTATCTCATACATTCTTGAATGGAGCTTTAAGCGGTTTCCGTATATAATGTCATATCCCTTTTCAGTCTTCTTAAGTACAGAAGGATCAGCAAGCCATGGATCCTTAACTTCCTTTTGTAAATTATTTTCAAACACCTGTCTGAAAAGGCCAAAATGATAATTGAGACCGATACCGTCTCCGCAAAGACCAAGTGTGGCAATAGAATCAAGGAAGCAGGCTGCAAGCCTTCCAAGACCGCCGTTTCCAAGTGAAGGCTCATTTTCTGCCTGCTCGATCTCAGCCATTGTGTGACCATGCTCCTTCAAAGCCTGATCGACCTGATCATATATACCAAGATTAATAAGGTTATTTGAAAGAAGCTTGCCGATAAGGAACTCTGCAGATACATAATAAAGCTTCTTCCTGCCTTCGATCCTGCCCTTCTCATCTATTATCCTCTGTGACAGAGCAAGCAAAGCATTGAAGCACTCCGCGCCGGTCGCCTTTGAACATGCTGCTTCGATTTCGTTCTCGTACATAATAAATTCTCCTTAAAGTCAAAAAATTTCAACACAAAACAGAATCATTATACACTAAAACAGAATAAGGCACAAGATTTTACATTTCAAAATAACTGCCTAATCCCCCTTCACTGTATCGAACATAAGGCCCAGGGCGCCGGGACCGGATGTGGCGCCGATTGCGGCAGAGGCATGACAGCGGCGTACGGTTTTGAACGGGATGTACCTGAGGGCCTCCTGCTCAACAAAGTCAAGTGTCTTGTCAGTAAGACTTGTGTAGGATATGTAGAGGCAGGATCCATCAATATCCTTACGTCCTTTTAGACAACGTTTAATATAGTTTCTGTAGATATTCTCAGTATCACCGCGGAAGATCCTTGTGACTTTAAGTCTGTTATTTGTCATGGAAAGGCATGGATGGAGCTTAAGTTTTTTAAAGACATACCAGAGGGGTCTTTTAAGCCATCCTGACCTGTAAAGTGCGTCCGGCTGGTCGATCACGAATGTTACGTCTACTGATTCACGGGTCTCTTCAAGGGCATTCATGATGTCCTTTACCTCTTTATCGTTCATGGCCATACTGGCCGCCTTGTCTACCATTATGGCCATGCCTCCGCAAAATTTCTGCGAATCAAATACGTTAACATGCGAGAAGCTCTTTGCAGCTGAGTACGCTGCATCATATGACTCTGAAACACCGCTTGCAAGTGAGATATGAATGACGTTTTCTGCTGACATCAAAGCGTCAGAGAAGAAACTCTCATACTCCTCCACACTCGGTGATGAAGCTTCAGCCTTTGCATCAGGATGCTTTTCCAGGTATGCGATCAGATCACGGGCAAATATCTCACGGTTGTCCTGAAATCTGCCATTATCCATAAGGACATAATGAAAATCAACTCCGACATTCAGATCATCCAGCTCATCCTTTGAAAGGTCACAGGCAGAGTCAACAGTGATCCTTATCTTCTGCTTTCTCCTGCCATTATTAATGGTATATGCCAGTACCTGCTTCTTTCCGTTTTTCTCTTCTATCAGATCCTCAGGAATATACCGGAGAAGCATCTCCTCAAGCAGATCCGGATATACCGGTTTTGCCAGATAATTGGAAAAGCCAAGATGCATGTACTTTTCCGCTGCACCGCTCATGGCATTTGCAGTCAGGGCAATGACAGGTGTGCGCTTATTCGGCCCGTCCTGATCACGGATGGCCTTAAGTGTCTGTACTCCATCCATATCAGGCATAACATGATCCATGAGTATTACGTGATACTTCCTGGCAATGGTCTTCTTAAGAGATTCTTCTCCCGATGATACGCAATCTACCTGTACGCAGGTCTGTCTCAAAAGCTTTTTTATAACCAGCAGATTCATCTTATTGTCATCACAGACAAGCACCCTTGCTTCAGGAGCCTTAAAGCTCTCCTTATAGCGGCCGGTACCGGAAGTACGGATATGCGTGGTAAGGAGATCCACATTGCCGATTTTTTCCTCCGATTCTATTCTTTGAGGAATTGACACTGTAAATACTGATCCCTTGCCGTATATGGAGTCGACACTGACATCGCCATGCATAAGGGTAGTAAACTGCTTTACCAGTGTGAGACCAAGGCCGGTGCCCTCAATTCCCTTAGTACGGCCCTCATCAACTCTTTCAAATGATTTAAAAAGCCTTCCCATATCATCACGCTTTATGCCAATACCGGTATCAGCAACAGCTATCTCCAGAATGATATCTTTCTCATCATCTTTAGCCTTTCTGCATGAAAATGTAACAGTCACCGAACCCTTTTCAGTATATTTAACGGCGTTAGTGATCAGATTGTTCACTACCTGCTTTATACGGAGCTCATCACCAAAAAGCATGGAAGGTATCTCAGGGTCGATCGACACATTAAATGCAAGTCTCTTTTCTTTTGCCCTGACGATATTTGTATTCACAATGTCAGTAAATACAGCAACAGTTTCATAACGCTCAGGAACTATATTCATTTTGCCGGAATCGATCTTTGAAATATCCAGGATATCGTTTATAAGAGACAAAAGCATCTTACTTGCCGCCTGAATATTATCGGCATTCTCTTTAATATCAGCAGGCAGATCATCTGCCCGGAGCGTCATCTCATTAAGGCCGATAATAGTATTGATAGGAGTCCTGATCTCATGACTCATGTTGGCAAGAAATCTTTGCTGGGTAGAAAGGGCCTCCTCAAGCTTTTCATTCTGCTTTTTATTCTTCTCTCTTTCTTTTTCGATCAAAGTCGTCTGAACTTTCATGAAGGCAGCAATACCGATGATCGTAAATACTAAAGCAACTGCTATATCTGATATCTTTGCCTTTCTGTCCATCATACCAGTCACGACCTCCGGATGGATGAAAGATACTATCAGGCAGAGAACATCAACTATGATGCCCGAAGCCAGACCTACAAGCTGCTTTGGGCCCTGAAGGACGAACAGGACCGAAACATCTGCAAGCATCATCCAGATAATGATGCCCGACTCGACACCCCCTGAAGTAAAAAAAGAAGATGGTATGGCAAATGCAACGATCACAATAGCCCCGATAAATGTACAGACCTCATATTTCTTCGTCCTTCGTACCACAAGTAAAAGTATGAGGAATATAATGAATGAAATAATCATAGGCATAATGCCCATGAGTCCCACTCCTTCAGCAAGGGTCGCGATGGTGCCCAGGACATATACACTCATCGCTATAATAAACAGGGTATAGAAAAGGCTGCCCTGCAGAGATTCTTTTGAACCCGTCAGCTTATTAGCTATTGCGTCTGTTAATCTGTTGATGCCGTGTGACATAAGCCCTGCCCCCTTAATTAATTCTCACCATAATGCATGAACTTCTTTAATACCCTTTCCATCTGCGACCGTTCAATAGGTTTTGATATAAAGTCTGAAAAGCCTGCCGCCAGCAGCATCTCACGTGCTTCACCAAGAGCATTGGCAGTAAGGGCAACTATTGGAACTGTTGCAGAAACAGGAGTATCCAGCTTTCTTATCTCATTCAATGTCTGGACTCCGTCCATTTCTGGCATCATGTGGTCCATAAATATGAGCTTATAATCGTTTTGCCGGACCATTTTAATGGACTCTGGTCCGCTCTGTGCAGTATCTGCCGTAAATCCAAATTTTTTAAGCTCCATCTGGGCAACGCGGAGGTTCATCTTTGAATCATCGACTACGAGAATAGCAGGGGTGGAAGTATCATTTATGATACTTCTGCCGGACTCTTCAGGTTTTTCATGTTCATCAGAAGCATCTTTGGCTGTAAGTAAAGGCGCAGGATCTGTGATCTTCTGGGGCAGCACGATAGTTACTTTCGTGTCTTTTCCCTTCCTGCTTTCAAAATGCATAAAGCCGTTCATTGCCTCCACAAGTTTGGCAGATATCGGTATGCCAAGACCAATGCCGCCTTCCTCCCGGCTTCTAGTAGTATCCAGCTGATTGTAGACTTCATCCAGCTTATCGATCTCATCAGAACTCATACCGCGGCCGGTATCAGCTATCGTGATAAGCAGATTTTCCAGATCTCCCTCTCTTCTGCCCTCTGCCTTGACGTGAACATTTCCTGAGGATGTGAACTTTATGGCATTATTGGTCAGACAGAGAAGTATCCTGTAGATCTTCTGGCTGTCCCCTTTCAGAGTCCTGCAAATATTGGGATCTAAGTCAAATTTCAGCTCCAGGCCCTTTTCCTGGTTCCAGAAATCTGCCATTTTCTTAAGGTCATCTACGATGCCTATAAGACTGTAGTCATTTTCCACAAGGAATATCTTACCGCTGTGAAGCTCTGTAAAGTCAACGATATCAGAGACCATATACATAAGGTTCTTGCCTGCGGTCAGAATATCATTCACGTCACGCCTCATGTCATCAGGCACCTGACTGTCTGCAAGGTGCTCACTGACACCGACTACGGTATTAAGAGGCGTTCTCAGCTCATGAGAT
Organism: Lachnospiraceae bacterium; assembly: GCA_036343175.1. Lineage (GTDB taxonomy): Bacteria > Bacillota > Clostridia > Lachnospirales > Lachnospiraceae > JAEEJA01. Next base: position 10,911 of record JAZASR010000037.1, on the reverse strand, counting down.
ACATTTGCAAGGAAGTCATCCTTTGCGCTCTGACTGTCAGAGAGCTTTTCTAAAGTCTCCCTGAATGCAGCCTCTTCTCTTAGTCTTGCTTTAATGGAAAATATCAATAATGTTTCTATAAGTTATACAGTGATGAAGACTAATATTTCAAGCGCCCCGTAATAACCGGGAAATAAAGAAAAAAGAATAAGAAATACTGTAAAATATATTGCTGTAACGATGATATTTATTATCCCGATCGTCTGGTCATCAAAAAATGACAGAAGATAAGAAAACATTATCAGAAGAGGAAGTCCTGCAGCGATCTCCCCGGAGAAAGATGAATAAATGATCAGATCACACCAGAAGACAAAAAGGGCAGTATATCTCGAGGCAGGCGAATCTTTTCCTGCCAGGAAGAAATATACCAGGGTAAGTATTATGCTGAATATGAAGACCGGTACAGTCCAGCCGGGCCACTTCTGCTTCAGTGAAAAAGCCGCAAAGAATAAAGCCATGACCGCAAGAAAAGGCAGGATCATAAGCTTAAGCTTCTGTCTGTTATTAAAACTCTTATCCGGCTCATCCGTAAATTCCATTTTATCACTATCTATCCCCATAAACATTCCTTCTTTCAATGCATATCGATCGATCATTCACCTGCTATTCCAATTTCATTATCACAAAAAATTTGAAAATAAAATAGATTTTTGTTTTTTTGTCACGAAATCGGCGTTTTTTGTCGAGTATGGAAAAAATATTACTTATAACATGTCCGTTTCTTTTGTGAACATGCAAAAAAACAGCCTCCGGGAGATCCCGGCAGCTGCTTCTTTTGTTTTCCGCCATACACTGTTATGAACTTATGCAATCGAAAGAACCTTATAGTCCTTATCTTCCACTGCCTTAGTCATATCTGCTTCTTTAACATCCTTTGAAAGCTCAACGACTGCTGTTCCTTTCTCGTGAGAGACCTGAGCGCTTTCAACTCCGTCAAGTGCCTCAAGGGCCTTCTTTACAGTCATTTCGCAGTGACCGCACATCATGCCTTCAATATTGATAGTTTTTGTCATAGTGTTCTCCTTTTCCTGTGATTTATGAAATGATTTATTATTATCAGATGATTTTTGAGGATCATCCAAACTTCCTGCTTTATCTAAAGTATTCTCTTTCAGAAGCGATCCGCCTTCACAAGTTACTGCCCTGTGCTTCATAGGTCTGTCCCCTCTTCCGCTATGCATGTTAAAGAGATTTAAGCGGAGAGCATTGAGGCATACAAATACCGATGAAAGACTCATTGCAAGAGCACCCCACATAGGGCTCATGGTGATTCCAAGCTTAGTGTAAACACCTGCAGCAAGCGGTATAAGAAGAATATTGTAGAAGAAGGCCCAGAAAAGGTTCTCTATAATATCCTTATATGTCACCCTTGACAGACGAACAGCTGCGCTTACGTCAGAAAGAGTGCTGTTCATGAGGACTACGTCTGCTGCATCTATGGCAGCTTCAGTGCCGGCACCGATCGCGATCCCTATGTCTGCCCGGGTAAGTGCGGGTGCATCATTTATGCCGTCACCCACCATGGCGACCTTGTATTTCTTAGCTTTCCTAAAGCGCCCGGTGATACTTTTCCTATCATTCTCTGCCTTGTCAGGATCAGGATCTTTCAGATATCCCTTAGCATGATATCTTTCAAGTCCCTTATCCTGAAGGCGTCTTATAACTTCTTCTTTGCCGTCCGGCAGAACGTCTGCAACGACTTCATCCACCCCGGCCTGACGGCCGATAGCCCTGGCTGTCCGTTCATTGTCACCAGTCAGCATGACAACGTGAATGCCCATCTTCTTAAGCTCATTAACCGCCTCTTTAGAATCCTTCTTGATGGTATCGGCCACAGCAATGATGCCAATGAGCTTCTCATCCTCCGAGAAATAAAGCGGTGTCTTACCGTCCTCCGCGAGAATCTCGCCGGCCTTCATCATGTCAGCAGGTATATCTGCCCTGCCTGAAATAAACCTGCAGGAACCGCCAAGAAGCTTCCTTCCGTCAAGACTGCCCTCGAGTCCATTACCGGGAAGGGCCTTGAATCCTTTAATATCCAGGCTTTTATATTTACTTCCATTTTCAGGACCATACTCCATCACGGCTTTAGCAAGCGGATGCTCAGACTTGCTTTCCAGAGCCTTTGCTTTTGACAGAAGCTGTTCTTCATTTACATTTTCTGCCGTAATAATATCTGTAACAACAGGAGTACCGTTTGTGATGGTACCTGTCTTATCAAGAGCCACTATCTGCACGTTTCCCGCTTCCTGCAGAGCTTCGGCTGTTTTAAAAAGAATGCCGTTCTTAGCTCCCATACCATTTCCTGCCATGATAGCGACAGGAGTAGCAAGACCCAGGGCACATGGGCAGGCAACTACCAGAACTGTGATGGCATGCTGAAGGGCTTTAGACACAACGGCAGTATTGATAAGTATTCCTTCACCGCCGGAAAAGCTGTTCCCGCCTATCATCCATACAGCAAATGTTATCAGGGAAGCAATTATTACACCCGGAACGAAATAGGCTGATATCGTGTCCGCAAGCCGGGCCACCGGTGCCTTTGTAGATGCAGCATCAGAGACCATCTGGATGATCTGAGCAAGAGAGGTATCCTCTCCTACCCTTACAGCACGGCAGGTAAGAAAGCCGGACTGGTTTATGGTACCGCTTTTCACTGTACTGCCGGCCTCCTTATCCACAGGGACGGACTCACCGGTCAGAGCTGACTCATCAACTGCTGAACTACCTTCAAGAACTATACCATCAACAGGTATATTTCCGCCGGGACGGACAACAAATATATCACCTATAGCAACTTCATCGATACTTACAGTAACTTCATTGCCGTCGCGGATAAGGTCCGCAGTTTCAGGCGCTATCTTCATGAGAGACTTAAGAGCATTTGTAGTCTGCCCCTTTGAATATGCCTCCAGAGTCTTTCCTATAGTGATCAGTGTCAGGATCATGGCAGCTGATTCGAAGTAGAATTCATTCATGTAAGGGGCGGCAGCTGCACTTCCGCCGTCAGTCTGAGCACGGGTCATTTTAAAAAGCATTACTACTGAATATATAAATGCAGCGCCGGATCCAAGAGCTATGGTCGAGTCCATATTGGGAGCAAGGCGGAACAGGGCTTTGAACCCTGATACAAAGAACTTCTGGTTAATAACCAGGATGATGCCCGAAAGCAGAAGCTCAACAAGCCCCATTGCCACATGATTGCCCTGCATGAAGGTCGGTACAGGCCATCCCCACATATGTACTCCCATTGAAAAGTACATGAGTATAAGGAGGAATCCCACTGACCAGAAAAGGCGCTTCTTCATCTTTGGCGTCTCAGTATCCCTGAGAGCCTCCTCTTCAGCTGCGATCTTTGCAGAAAATGAACCTGAGCCTGCTTTTTCTTTAATCATACTGCCTGCATGGCCTTCAGTGTAAAGTCCCGCCGACCCGCCGGCCCCGGACATCCCTGCATCAAGCGGTGATGCTCCATACCCTGCATCATAAACCGCCTTCATGACATCTGCCGGAGAAGCTGTTCCCTCGACAGTCATAGAATTGGTGAGGAGCGACACTGTACAGGCAGATACCCCCTGTACCTTTTTCACTGCCTTCTCGACATGAGCCTGGCAGGCGGCGCAGCTCATGCCTGTTACTTTGTATTTATCCATAATTCATCCCTCAAAATTACTTCATAAGCTTCTGTATCAGCTTCACAAGCTCATCGACCTTTTCTTCATTGCCGGCCTTTATATCAAGAGCAACACATCCCTTTATATGACGGGAGATAAGTTCCTTTGCAAAGCTGTTCATGGCGCAGCTTGTCGCAGACACCTGTGTAAGTATATCAACACAGTAATCATCCTCTTCGACCATTCGCCTTATACCCCTGACCTGACCTTCGATCCTGTTCAGGCGGTGTATGAGCAGCTGCTTCTCATCATTATCACGGTTCTTCTTTCGTCCTGTAGAAGATGCACAGCATGACCTTTCAGCCTCTTCTTCTATCTCAGCTTCAGCATCAGTATTCATGTCAGCCTGAGACAGGATATTACCGTCCTCTTTATTTATTCCTTTATCATCAGCCATAATAATCACCTCTCTTAATTAAAAAACAACTATACCCCTGTTGGGTATATATATTTTCAGTCATGAGTATATACCCAGCCAGGGTATCTTGTCAACAAAAAAATGCAGACAATAATAATTATTTTATTGTCTGCATTTTTTGAAATTGAAATAAGCTGCCGCAATCCCACCGGCTTTAGACAATGGGTAGTTCACATTAAATATAAACTTACTTTTATTCTACAAAATCCCTGACTTTATCAAAATATTTATCCTGACAGATATTAAAGAACCTCTCTAATACCTCATATCGTCCTTCTGTCTGCGCAGCATGAAGAGCCTGATAATACACGAATTTATCATCATCAAGGACAAGAGCAGGTATGAGTCCTGAATCAAGACATTGTCCTGAATCTTCTTTCATCATCAACGACAGGGATCTCTTTTTCATCGATATGGCTTATCATGATAAATCTTGTATTATTAAGATCATCTATCAGCCTGTCTATCACACCCGGCCTTCCCTGAACTTCCATCTCAACGGTGCCGTCATCAAGGTTTCTGACCCAGCCTGTGAGTCCAAGGTCTGAAGCAATGTATGTCGCAGAATATCTGAAACCCACACCCTGGACTATGCCATGAAATATCAAGTGCTTTCTTATCATAATATTTCCTCAATTGAAGTCTTATCGATCTGCAGGCGTCTGAGTCTGACCACTGCCGGCAGAAGGATCCGTACCTGCATCAGCACTATCTGCAGCAGATACAACAGCTGCGCCGGCACTGTCTGCTTTAGACACAACAGCAGCATCAGCACTATCAGCAGCAGACTGCATCTGTGGATCAGCACTATCGATAGCCTGCATCTGTGAATCAGCACTATCGATAGCGGCTTCGGCAGCCTGGTCGATCTCAGGATCAGGAAGTGCGTCGTAATCCAGGGCAGCTACTTCTGTTTCATTATTCTCTAAAGCACCGATGACATGATCTAATATCTTATACATCCTGCTTATATCTCTCCTGCCTGCTATTAGCGGCGGAACGATACGAAGGGTATTATTTGCAGCTGCTATAACAAGAAGTCCCGCATCTGAAGACATATCCACAACATCGCCGACCTTGACTGAACTGTCGAACTCAAGTCCCATCATGAAGCCCATACCTCTGACATCAACGATCGACGGATGATTCTTCTTAAGCTTATTCAGGATCTTCTGCAGATACGGTGCCTTCTTCGCAACGCCCTCAACTATTTTTTCATCCTCAAATATATCGAAAACAGCGCAGACAGCAGCCATTGCCAGAGGATTGCCTCCGAATGTTGTACCATGGTCGCCCGGGATCATGGCATCTGCAAACTTCTGCTTAGCCGCGAAAGCACCGACCGGTACACCGCCGCCAAGAGCCTTTGCGATAGTAATGACATCAGGCTCAATGCCGTAATTCTGATAACAGAACATCTTACCGGTCCTGCCCATACCGCACTGGATTTCATCAAGGATCATAACGATGTCATTCTCATCACAAAGCTTTCTTATGCCCTGCATGAATTCTAAAGAAGCCGGATGTATGCCTCCCTCACCCTGAAGCGATTCCATGATGACAGCACAGGTATCAGGAGTAATAAGGGCCTTGACGCTGTCCAGATTATTGTACTCAGCAAACTTTACACCTGGAATAAGAGGTTCAAATGGCGTTCTGTAATGCTCAGTGCCTGTCACTGAAAGAGCTCCCATGCTTCTGCCATGGAAAGATGAGTTAAAAGCAATGATCTCACCCTTTGAATTGAGATTCTGCTCATACTTGTACTTTCTTGCAAGCTTCAGTGCACCCTCTATAGACTCGGTACCTGAGTTTGTAAAGAATACCTTGCTCATACCGGACGCATTGGCAAGCAGATATGAAGCTCTTATGAGCTCAGGCGTATAGTAAAGATTTGAAATATGCACAAGCTTTTTCAGCTGCCTGGAAACAGCCTTGACAAAAGCCTTATTGCCATAGCCAAGACCATTCACAGCAATGCCGGCACCCATATCAAGATACTTCTTGCCATTGATATCAGTAACATACATGCCATTGCCGGACTCCAGCACGATCTTTCTGTTATATGTGTGGATCAGATGCAGATCTGTCTCTTCAGGGTTATTGAAATTCATAGCTTACCTCTTTTCTTAAAAAAACATTAATTAACAGATGCATATAGAAAACAGATAAATACATGAAGACATATGAGAAGGAAATGCCCGGGTATTATCTATTCATATCATAAAAACAAATATATTATTACTGCTTCTCATGCTCATATAGTATTCCTTCATCGCCTATGATGGCAGTTCCGATACCTTTCTTGGTAAAGAACTCAAGCAGCAGGCAATGAGGTCTTCTTCCATCTATGATATGCACTCTGAGAACACCATTTTTTACAGCATCGATGCAGTTCCTGACCTTAGGAAGCATACCGCCCTTTATAATGCCTTCATCGATAAGCTCCTCAGCCTGTGAAAGCTTAAGGACCGATATCAGACTTTCAGGATCCTCCGGGTCACGGCAGACACCTTCAACGTCAGACAGAAAGGCAAGCTTTTCCGCCTTAAGAGCCTTGGCTATTGCGCACGCGGCATCATCAGCATTGACATTGAATGTCTCACCATTCTCACCTATACCGACAGGCGCTATGACCGGAATGAAATCATTCTCAATAAGGGTATTCACTATAGAAGTATCTACGTACTTTACATCACCAACATATCCGATATCATGGCCGTCAGGCATCTTTTTATCAGTAACCATAAGCCTTGCATCCTTGCCGCAGATACCGACAGCATTAACGCCGAGAGACTCAATCATGGCAACCAGGTTTTTATTGACCTTATTGAGGACCATCTCGGCGATCTCCATAGTCTCGGCATCTGTAACGCGAAGTCCGTTATCGAATTTCGACTCCTTGCCCACCTTGCTGATCCACCTGTTTATCTCCCTGCCGCCGCCATGTACAACTACAGGCTTCATGCCGACAAGCTTAAGCAGGGCAATATCCTTTATAACATTTTCTTCAAGAGACTTATCGGTCATGGCACTGCCGCCGTACTTTACGACAACGATCTTGTTATTGAAATCTCTGATGTAAGGAAGGGCTTCGATAAGTACTAAAGCCTTGTCTGTCAGATCCATCATTAATTTTTCTTTTTCTTCTGAACTCAATTTCTTAAAACTCCTTAAAATATCTCGATTATACTAATAAACCGGCCTAATCAGTATACAACTTATATTACTCCATTGTAAAGTAAGTAAATAAAAGCTTATAAAATATCTGACAGATACTCCATTGTAAAATAAGCAATTAAAAGCCTGTAAAATATCTGACTTTTTCTCCATAAAATAATAAGACCATAAAAAAACTGCGGTACCCGGATGCTATTGCACATCCTTGGTACCGCAGGGCACTAAGCTTACGAAACCGCATCAACGCTCATAACGTATCAGGCAGTTTCACCCGCTATTCTCATGCTTGTATAGTCAAGGGAAAACTCACTGCTTAAATAAAGCAGAAGTTCATCGACCAGCTCAAAACATACGAAAACAATGTACTCGATATCTCTTTCAACCGCGCTCGTGATCTTCATATAAAGATCATGCATTCTGGCTATGAATGAAGTGATCTCCTCCGGTGTATGAACGGATACCGCAAGCCTCCTGCTCGCTGAATCTGGATTGTGGAGATAGGATCTCAAAGCTACTTTCAGATCCTCTTCATAGGAACAATGATCCTTAATATTGCCAGGGTAATTGGAATTATGCGGAAATGTAAAGAAGTCAGCAGTATAATGAAGCAATATTCCAAGATGGATGCAAAAATAACTGTCAACCTCCTGTTTCATTGCAAAATGCTTCAGAATCTTTGCAAGTTCTTCTTTAAAACTACCGAACGCATCATCAAAGGTATGCCTCTTTACCAGAAAAGATGGAACACAGTCCGGGAGAATGCTTCCGATGTAAAAAGAGCCTTTATGACTTTGAAGGGATGTCATGCCTTCGCTGTTCATAAGGTACCATGCAAGAGATAGATGGGATTTCTTACGCATATCAGCCTCCTTCGTAAAGGCAGGGGCTTTTTAAGCCCTGCATAACTTAAACTGCATGTGCTGACATTTCTGATGCCAGAAACAAGACAGTTTACCCGTACACCCAATAAATATCGGGATGTCTTTTAAGTCCCATGTAAACGTGTAAAATAAAAACACATCTGCAATCGATAATATGTAGAAATAAAAAGATCATATTTACTACTTATTATTAAATATATTTTACCACAAATAACAATATTTGCAAGAAAAATAAGTAAAAAAAACACAAAATCTGCGTAAACGTTTAAGCCCGATAAATACATATATATGCGCATTTAAATAAATCGTTATTATAACGCATTGATAATAAAAAACTTCATGTGTGATCCATCATAAAGGATCACACATGAAGCTTTTTAAAAACATGGAAAATATTATGGCAAAAAAGCGCCATTAATAATATAGATTTCTTATATAAGGATCACCTGTTGTCAGCATACATTTTTATTATTCTGACGCCGTTTCCTGAGTCCCTGTTATCGGACTTGCCATTCTCCATCTCATTTTCGAAGAACTTTGACTTATTATTGTAAGAAGTTCTGTCTATGAACTTTTCTTCAAATTCTGCGGCCGGAAGAGGCTTTGCGAAATAATACCCCTGTATGTAATCAGGATCGAGCTGCAGGACGAAATCGAAATCATCCTTTGTCTCTACACCCTCGTAGCATACCTTAAGATTGAGCATATGAGCAAGTTCAGTGAACTGTTTTACCACTATATAGTCATATTTATTCTCACGAATATCACGGATGAAAGACTGGTCGATCTTTACAAGATCAAATGTCATCTCCTTAACATAGCGCAGATTGGAATATCCTGTACCAAAATCATCAATGGCCAGATTGAGATTCTCATTCTTAAAATTCTTAAGGATCTGAATGGAATTGCCCTTCTCAAGTTCGCCGCTCTCTGTAACCTCAAACATCACATTCTTCCATGACATCTGATACTTCTTCATGGCACGCTTGATATCCTGAAGCACTGCTGATTTCTTCAGCTGTACAAAAGAAAGGTTTATGTTCATCCTGAAATCAGGTATATACTGCATCCATTCACGGCATTGCTTTATAGAAGTATTGATGATCCAGCGGCCAAGCGGAATGATGAGACCTGAATCCTCAAGGATAGGCACAAACTCGGCAGGAGTCATAAAACCGTACTGGTCGGATGTCCAGCGAATAAGCGCCTCAGCACCAAGTACCTTGTGTTCCTTGATATTTGCAATAGGCTGATAGTACATCTCGAAGCCATGAAAATTATTATCAACATCACGGCAGAGAGCCTCACGGACATCAAGACTGTGCAGGTAATCTCTGAATACCTTGCTGTCGAAGACACAGGAAGAGTTGCGTCCTAAAGTCTTTGCGTGATGGAGAGCATATTCGGCTTTCTCTATCAGGAGTTCATCCATAAGATTACTGTTATCAAAATATATGATTCCGGCAGATACAGAGTAGTAGATATGCTGCTCAACTGTAATAGGTGAATTGTCAATGAATTTACGTACACTTCTGTAGCTTTCAGTTGCAGGATCAACAGAGTCTGTCATCTCGCTCCTGTCGACAAGAACGGCTATCTCATCACCATTCATCCTGAAGCATCTGAAATTCACATTTTCATTCTTAAAAGCATTGGTAATGCATTCAGCTGTATTTTTCAGGATAGCATCACCGATCTCAGTGCCGTACTTTTCATTAATATTCTTGAAGCTGTCGATGCCGAAGATGATGATGTATCCATGAAGGTCCGTTTCAAGCATATAATTGGAAAGTGAAAGCTTAAGAGAATTCGAAAGGTAAAGACCCGTGACGCCGTCGATCTTATTCTTACGTGAGATCTCTGATATCCTGCCCATAAGATAGACTTTTTCATCATCGCTGTAAATGACAGATGCGCGTGAAGAAAGCCATATCCGGTTGCCGTTGCGATCGATCCACCTGTACTCCACATTATGAGTCGACTTCTCACGATGCTGTATCTCAAGCATTTCTTCCTTGACAAATGCAAAGTCTTCAGGGTCAGAGACATTTTCTAGCACCTTCAGAACATTTGAAAAACTGCCGCCGGGCAGATCGAACTTAAGCTGGGCATTTGTCGATATAAGCATCCTGTCATTCTCAATATCCCACAGGAAGAAATAATCATCTGAACAGTTCCCCAGTACGGAAAATACCGCCTCAAGCAGGGTGGAATTGTCTGTATTAACTATCTTTGAATAATAATCTCTATCCATGATCTTCCCTCTCATCTTAAACATCATATATACTTACCTGCTTTTTCACTATTGCATTAACCTGATCCTTAAGCGGATTTCAGGATAAACCCCAAAAATAAATCTATTTATAATCAAAAATAACAAAGCAGGTCAATATTCTGTCAACTTATAAAACTATTTTAACATAGTTCTGCTAAATTATGTAAATTTTTTTAATAATAAAGAGAATTTCCAACTCCCCTGCGAAATACACGAATAATATTCCTTTACACCGCGAAAGCCTATACATTTCCGAACACTTACGGTTTGAGCGAGGAAACTTTAGCACCTGTGCTAAGGGTTGCTCATTCGTGAAATTCTACCACATCGTCATCCTTCCTTTTATTCGCACATCGAAAACGCAACTCACACCTGCTGGTGATTTTCTAAGATATTACGACACTAAATGCAGCAGGTGTTCAGACAAGCGTTTTCTTCGTGCAT
>JAZASR010000036.1:0-19231 GCA_036343175.1 Lachnospiraceae bacterium | reverse complement strand
TGAGAAGGCGAGCGCTTATCTCAGAGCGCTGGACCTTAATCATATGACGCCACTCGATGCGATGAACCGGCTCTTTGAACTGAAAGAGATTATGAAGCTTTAGGCGCCCGTGATGTTTAAGATTTAATCAGACCTTCTCATTATTTAGAATAAGGCCTTTTAAGAAAATAAAGTCCTGGTAAACGGAAGGAAGATTTATGACGAAAATTCAGGTTTTATCCGAGGAAACAATCAATCAGATTGCAGCAGGTGAAGTGATTGAGCGGCCCTTAAGCATCGTAAAGGAGCTTCTGGAAAACGCAATTGATGCGGGTGCCAGCGCAGTCTCGCTTGAGATTCGTGATGGAGGCATTAAACTAATCCGCATTACGGACAATGGCTCCGGCATTGATCATGATGATGTGAGGACAGCCTTTCTTCCGCACGCCACCTCGAAGATCCGGGATGCGCGGGATCTCTCCGGCATTCATACGCTCGGGTTTCGTGGTGAAGCACTTTCTTCAATTGCAGCGGTAGCCTCGGTTGAACTGATCACGAAGACACCTGGCGCACTCATGGCGTCTCATTATGTGATCGAGGGCGGAGAAGAAAAGGAATTTTCGGAAATCGGTGCTCCGGAGGGAACGACCTTTATCGTCAGGGATGTCTTTAAGAATGTCCCTGCACGGCGGAAATTTCTGAAGAGTCCACAAACAGAGGCCGCGAAGATTCAGGATGTTGTAGAGAAAGAAGCATTGGCGCATCCCGAGGTGCAGTTCCGCTTTTTGCAGGACGGACGGCAGAGACTCGCAACGCTTGGCAACGGATCACTTCTTGATGTGATCTATTCCATCTATGGACGAGATATCACGACACAGCTTCTTAGTGTAAATCATCAGTATGAAAAGGATCCGCTTTCCGGACTTCCGGCTGTTTCTGTACATGGCTTCATTGGTAAACCAGTCATCACGCGAGCAAATCGGAATTTTGAAATTTATTTTGTCAATTCCCGGTTTATCCGTAATCCGATGATTACGAAGGCGATTGAGGATGGCTATCACGCTTTTCTCATGCAGCATAAGTTCCCATTCTGTGTTCTGATGATCGACGTAAATCCATCCATCGTAGACGTCAATGTGCATCCGCAGAAGCTAGAGGTACGTTTCTCGGATGGCATGCTAATCTATAATGCGATTGTCGACAGTATTAATCTGTCTCTCCGGCAGCAGGAGCTCATACAAAGTGAAACGCTTTCTGACACAGCTTCCCCGATTAAGGATAGGAAGACGCCAGAGGGCGAGCCTAGTACAGCGAAAACAACAATGGGGAAGCGTTCGGAATTGTCTGGCGAAGAGTTTCGTGATACTTCGAAAGATCAGTCTAAGGAAATGTCGTCGCTTCCACATGTCGAACCCTTTGAGATGAAACGAAGCGAAATCACAGCACATCGTTTTACAGAGGCATTGACCCCGGATTTTCCGGTAACTACGAAAGATGCCAATGCTTCCAGCATGCACAAGTCAGAAGTGCAGTCATCTCAGGAGAAAACAAAAGCCGGTGAACAGGTATATGAAGATACTTCTGCACCTTCTTATGGCGAGAGCATTTCCGGAAGTGTTCTCCATGAAGCTCCGGTTTCTAAGAATTCGATGCAAAAAGAAAAGCAGGAGACGTTCCTGAAGGGTGAACAGGAAACACTTTTCACAGAAAACTTTCTATCTGAAGAAGCCAGAAAGCAGCACCGTATCATCGGGCAAGTATTTGATACATACTGGCTTGTGGAATATGATGATAAGCTTTTTATCATTGACCAGCATGCGGCGCATGAAAAGGTTAATTTTGAAAGGATGATGAAACGCCTGAAGGAAAAAACGCCGGCAAGCCAGTATCTGAATCCGTCGATCCTTGTATCGCTTACACCTGATGAAGCCTTGATGCTTGACCAGTATAGTGATTATTTTGAAAAGCTTGGGTATGAAATCTCTAATCTTGGCGGTAGAGATTACAGCATCTCTGCAGTGCCGGCGGATTTGCCGGAGCTTGAGAAAAAGGAGCTTCTCCTAGAAATTCTGGATGGTCTCAGCACGGAAACCGGTATGACGACGGCAGATACAATTTATTATAAGATTGCCTCGATGTCCTGCAAGGCTGCGGTAAAAGGAAATAACCGGCTGTCTCTTTCGGAAGCGCAGGCACTGATTGATGAGCTTCTTACACTTGATAACCCATATGCCTGTCCACATGGGAGACCAACAATTATATCTATTTCCAAAACTGAGATGGAGAAAAAGTTTAAACGAATTGTCTAAAGAAGGCGTCTTGTTTTATCCCGCCGATTAAACAGACTTTATGGATACATCAAGATGTAGGCATTGGGCAAATAAGAAAGGAGCGGACGAAGGGAAGTGAATATGGATTTTTCGCGGCGGCCGCTCATTATTATAGCAGGGCCGACGGCAGTTGGTAAAACGGCGGTCTCTGTGGCACTTGCTAAGGAAATCGACGGTGAGATCGTGTCTGCAGACTCTGTGCAGGTGTACAGAGGTCTTGACATTGGAAGTGCAAAGGTCACAAACGAAGAAATGGAGGGTATCCCGCATCATCTGATTGATGTCTGTGATGTGACTGAAAATTATGATGTTACCAGGTTTCAAACGATGGCAGAGAAAGCAATCGAAGAGATCTATCAACGCGGGCATATACCGATTCTTGTCGGCGGGACGGGCTTTTATATACAGGCTCTTCTATATGGCATCGATTTTACCGAGGAACCGGAGGCTATTCATGCGGATGTTCGTGCAGAACTTGAACGAGAAGCGGAGATGCCAGAGGGAGCCGTACGACTGTATGCGGAGCTTCTGTCCGTAGATCCTGCTTCTTGTGAAAAGATTCATCCGCATAATATCCGTCGGATCATCCGGGCACTTTCATTTTACAGGATTCATCATAGCCCGATCTCTCTTCATAATGAAGAGGAGCATGCACGGAGAGCACGATATGACAGTATGTTTTTCGTACTGACAGATGATAGAGAAATTCTCTATCAGAGAATAGATCAGCGTGTCGACCGGATGATGGAGCAGGGACTCATGGAGGAGGTCAAATGGCTATATGAGAAAAAACTGCCTCCGGATTCGACGGCGCTTAAGGGTATCGGATATCGCGAACTCCTTGACGTATGTGACAAACGTGCTACAATGGACGACGCTGTCGCTAAAATAAAGCTTAATTCGCGGCATTATGCGAAACGACAGCTGACATGGTTTCGGCGGGAACGGGACGTGATCTATATCAATATCGGGGAATTTTCCCGTGACAAGCAAAGGATAACAGCATGGATAACAGAGCAATGTATGAAGCATTATCAATAAAGGGAGAGGTCTACGACTTCTGCGAGAAGGAGCTTGATGGCTTATCTGACAGATTTCGGGAAATCGATGAGATTGCAGACTTTAATCAACTGAAGGTCATTAAGGCGATGCAGGATGCAAAGCTTTCCGAGGCGCACCTCTATGGTACAACAGGCTATGGCTATGATGATATCGGACGGGATACACTGGAAAAAACCTATGCCAATGTTTTCGGAACGGAGGATGCCTTAGTCCGTTCACAGATCATCTGCGGTACACATGCACTTTCTACGGCTCTTTTTGGAAATACGAGACCGGGAGATGAAATTCTTTGCCCGGCTGGTAAGCCATATGATTCATTGGAAGAGGTCATCGGTATTCGTCCTTCACTTGGATCACTTGCCGAATATGGTGTAACCTACCGACAGGTCGATCTTTGTTCGGATGGTTCCTTTGATTATGATGGCATCCGAAAGGCTATTAACGAGAAAACACATCTTGTTGAGATCCAGCGCTCAAAGGGTTATGATTCCAGAAATACGTTTTCTCCCGAGGAAATCGGCACATTGATCCGATTTGTGAAGAACATTAAGCCGGATGTCATCTGTATGGTCGATAACTGCTATGGCGAATTTACCAGACGGGAGGAGCCGTCACAGTATGGTGCAGATATGGTCGTCGGATCTCTCATCAAAAACCCGGGCGGCGGACTGGCTCCGGATGGCGGTTATATTGCAGGAACGCGTGATTGTGTAGAACGCTGTGCTGTCCGCCTTTCAACGCCTGGGCTTGGCAAAGAGGTTGGTCCTTCTCTCGATACGAACAAGTTGTTCTTTGAAGGGCTTTTCCTGGCACCGACGATGACGGCAGCTGCTGAAAAGGGCGCTATCTTTGCCGCTTCGGTGTATGAGCATCTCGGTTTTTCGTGTCACCCGAAGGCTTCTGCCACTCGCTATGATATTATTCAGGCAATTACCCTGGGCTCTGAAGAGGCTATGGTTGCCTTCTGTCAGGGTATACAGGCCGCTGCGCCGGTCGATAGCTTCGTGACACCATATCCTGATGATATGCCAGGCTATGATTCAAAGGTAATCATGGCTGCAGGTGCTTTCGTACAGGGATCTTCCATGGAGCTTTCTGCTGACGGACCAATCCGTGAACCCTATAATATCTATTTCCAGGGTGGACTCACCTGGCCGCATGCCAAGCTTGGCATCATGATGTCACTGGAAAAGATGGTAGAGCACGGGCTCGTTAAACTTCCGTAAGAAAACTGCCCTATATCCGTTTATTCCCTTTTGAAAATTATATGGTACAATAGGCGACGTGGGTTTCATGTTCTCTCCCGTAGACAGGAGAAAATATGAGTTTTGAATTACATGATCTGATGCCGGCCGATATGCCGCTGGAGCGTTTTAAAAGACTGGGACCAAAAGCACTGAGTGATACAGAGCTGCTTGCCATTGTACTACGTACAGGGACAAAGGGAAGCTCTGTTCTTTCTGTATCTGATAAGATTCTCAACCTTAATCCACAGTTTGATGGTCTGGTCAGTCTCATGCACTATGACTGGTCAGAGTTTTTACGCGTCAGTGGTGTAGGAGAAGTGAAAGCGATTCAGCTTGGCTGTATCGGTGAAATCGCTTCGAGAATCTGGAATCGTCAGAAAAGAACGAGGCATCTTGTTTTTAGCAGCGCATCGATCGTATCAGCGTATTATCAGGAAGAGCTCAGATATCTTGACCACGAGGTTGTAAAGGTGCTTTTTCTCGACAGCCATCAGCAGCTCATGAAGGAGCGGCTTATGGCAGAAGGCACCTGTAATACGGCAGCCATCTCGCAACGTGATATTTTTATCGAAGCTCTTCGTATCAGCGCAGTCTGTTTTATCGTAGTGCATAATCATCCGAGTGGTGATCCTTCACCATCGGAGGAGGATATTATTTTTACGGAAAAGCTGTATGAAGGTGCAGAGCTTTTAGGGCTCTCCCTGTGTGACCATGTTATCATCGGTGACAATGCTTATTACAGCTTCCGGGAGCAGGAAATCATTGGTGGAGAATAAAAAGACAAAATATATTTTTATTGTTCTTTCTCTTATATGCATCATGATGATCGTCCTTTCCTCTGTGAAGGACGGCCTTATGAATCCAATCAGGAACACGATTGGATCAGTAGTCGTACCAGTGCAATCAGGCGTCAATCGGGTTGGTTTTCATTTGTATGAGAATCTGGAGGATCGTCGCTCTCTTCAGGAAATTCGCGATGAAAATAAAAGTCTGAATGAAAAGATAGGACTCCTAACCGAAGAGAACAACCGTCTTACACAGGATCAGGAGGAGCTGGTACGTCTTCGTGCTTTGTATGATCTGGATGAAACCTATGGTCAATATAAAAAAACAGGGGCTAGAATCATCGCGAAGGATTCTGAAAACTGGTTTCAGGTCTTTCGAATTGATAAGGGTTCAAAGGATGGTATCCGCGTTGACCAGAATGTGATTGCAAATGGTGGTCTTATCGGTATCATTACAGATGTCGGTTTGAATTATGCGACAGTACGATCCATCATTGATGATGAATCACGTGTTTCAGCGATGGGGATTCAATCCAGCGATACCTGTATCGTAGCAGGAGATCTTACATTGTATCAGGAGGGCAGACTACGCCTTCGTGACATTCGAAAGGATTCCTCTATTCACGATGGAGACAGGATCGTAACTTCCAATATTTCCTCCAAGTTCATGCCAGGAATTTTGATTGGTTATGCCGTAGATATCGGAGAGGATGAAAAACGTCTTACAAAAAACGGGTATTTGATTCCTGCTGCTGATTTTAATGATCTGTCAGAAGTGCTGGTTATACTTGATGTGAAATCAGACAGTTTCAAGGATGAAAATACTGGCGAAGCTGAAACCTCCGATATTACAGCTGCTGAAACTGCTTTGGAAAATACGGGTAAAAGTTCTGTGCAGGAAACTACAACGGATTCTTTCCCAGAGGCCGATATTCCCGTAGAAACCGATGGAACGACGCAGGCTATTGATCCCAGCTGGTCCGGTATGGAAGGCCTGACGCCGCTTAATCAAATACTGAATGGTACTGCACAGGATACGACCGTTTCGGCATCTTCCGAAGCTACAGGAAATTCATTAGCCGGTTCAGCGGAAGAGGGATGAATATCATGAAAAGACTGCATATTCATACGATTCACCGAACCCGGTTATCTGTTTTCATCAATATTCTGCTTCTTGTCCTGGCTTTTCTCATTCAAACCAGTATCTTTCCACTGATTCCATTTTTATCCGCCACGCCGAATCTTTTACTCATACTGTGCTTCTCACTTAGTTTTATTCATGGAAGTTTTCAGGGAATGTTTTATGGACTTTTTACAGGGATTCTAGTTGATCTTTTTTATTCGGGACCCTTTGGCTTTTATGCTTTGATTTACTTGCTGATAGGATATTTAAATGGCATGTTCAGTAGATTTTTCTACGAAGAATATCTTGTCATTCCGATGGTTCTTTGCTTATTCAGTGAAATCATCTATCATTTGTATATTTATCTGTTTCGTTTTTTGATCCGTTTACGCTTTGATGTCGGATATTATTTTGTACATATCGTATTTCCGTCAATAGTTTTTTCACTTCTCGTGACGCTTTTGGTATATAGAATTTATTATAGTCTTGTCAGAAGGGTTGAAAAGAGACTGTAGCTTTTAGAGGTGAACCTTTTGCTTAGAAACATAAAGGAAGTTTTTGAAACCATCAAAGAAATCCTGTCACGTTTTCTTAGCTCCAGACTATTTTTTCTGGGGATAGTATTTACCACGCTTTTTTCTGTACTTGTGATCCGCCTTTTTCATTTACAGATTCTTAAAGGTGATGAATATCTTACTGAATATCAAGGAAGAACGCTTACTGAAGTAACAACAGAAGGAACCAGAGGCAATATCTATGACAGAGATGGAAGACTCCTTGCCTATAATGAACTCCAGTATAATATTACGATTGCCGATAATGGCGCCTATGATACTTCAGAAGCTGGCATCAATGCTCGTAATTATATGCTTTATACGCTTGCAGAGATTATTGAAAAGTATGGATATGCAATAGACGGTCAGTATAAGATCAAGCTGAATGAGGTTGGAGAACCATATTTCACGACAACTTCAGAAACGGAGAGAAGACGTTTTATTGCGAATGCGCGAGGCAAGGATATCGACCAGCTCAGGGAGAAAGATTTTGCGGTCAATGCTGCTGATGTTCTTACACTAAGTAAATCACGGTATCGTTTTGATGATATCCGAAGTGCATCCGGAAATCCAATCATATTAAATGATCAGACTGCCCTTGATATGATCAACATCTTTTATACATTACGTTTAACCTCCTATCAACGTTATCAGACGACGACCATTGTCCGTGATATTTCATCTGAGTGTATGGCCGAAATTGAGGAAAATAAAGGAATTCTTAAGGGCGTAGATATCGAAGATGTTTCTGTAAGAAAATATAATTATGCACCATATATGTCTCATATTGTTGGCTATACAGGTCAGATCCGTCAAGATCAGCTTGACTCGCTCAAGAAGACAGATCCGGATTATGAGCTTAGTGATACTGTCGGTGTATGGGGACTCGAGAAGAGCATGGAATCTGAACTTAAGGGACAGAAGGGCTTGAAAAAGATGTACCTCAATTCTGTCGGTTCTGTCATGGAGGTTGTATCAGAAACGGCAGCCCAGGCTGGTAATAATATTTACACGACGATATCTGCCAATGACCAGATTGCAATCTATCATCTGTTGGAGCAGGAGCTTGCAGGCATCTTGTCCTCTAAGATTACCGAGCAGGAACCGGATCAGGAATTAGATCATACGGTAAAGCAATCAGAAATTACAATTCCTGTCAAAAATGCATATTTTCAGCTAATCAATAATAATGTTCTTGATAGCACACATTTCAGTGCATCCTCTGCTGGCACTGCAGAAAAGGAGATACAAGCCTTATTTGAAGCCAACAAAACTAAAAAGCTTAGTGAAATACAGGATCAGCTTTTTAGTACAACTGGAAAAACGCTGAAGGATCTTCCGCAAGACATGCAGGCTTATATGGTTTATATCTATGATTACATCACGGATAAAGAAAATGGCCTTATTGATACGACGGATCAGCGATATCTTCAGTCAGATGCTTATAGTGCCTGGAAGGCTGATACAATCAGTCTGCATGATTTTATACAAGCAGGTATCGAGGATTCTTTTATCAATACTGGAAAGCTTTCTCTTAGCGAAGATTATTACGATCAGGATGCAATATTTCAGCTTCTTGTTGCAGAAATCATGACACATCTTACGAGTGACACGGATTTCAGTAAGGTTTTATATCGGTATGCTATCAATGATGGTACAATCTCTGGAAATCTTCTTTTGATGGCTTTGTTTGAACAGGGTGTACTGCATGAGGATCCTGCCTCTTATCAACAACTTGCAGCAGGAGATACGCATTTTGCCTATACCTTT
Source organism: Lachnospiraceae bacterium (assembly GCA_036343175.1). Lineage (GTDB taxonomy): Bacteria > Bacillota > Clostridia > Lachnospirales > Lachnospiraceae > JAEEJA01. The sequence continues at coordinate 10,381 of JAZASR010000036.1, read as the reverse complement.
CTAATCGATAAGATTCGTTCCATTGAGATAACCCCCGCACAGCTTGCACTGGATCCATGTAACGGTTCTGTTGTCGTCACAGATGTTAAAACTGGTAAGATTCGCGCACTAGTTTCTTATCCTGGATTTGATAATAATCGGATCACAGATCCGGATTATTTGAGAAAATGTAATTCCGATCTGAGTCTCCCACTTCTTAACTGCGCGACTCAGACGCAACTTGCTCCGGGTTCAACCTTCAAACCGATTACTTCGATTGCTGCACTAGAGGAAAACGTAATCAATACATCGACGATTATCGATTGTACTGGTAAATACGAAGAAGTCACTCCGAATATTAAATGTTGGATTTATCCATATCAGCATGGAGAAGAAAATATTGTCGATGGTATTAAAAATTCTTGTAACTTCTTCTTCGCAGAGGTAGGACATAAACTAGCAACAGATGAAGCAGGTAATTACTCACAGCAGCTTGGTATCGACCGGATACAAAAATGGGCTGCGGCGTTTGGCTTAGACCGGTTAAGCGGCGTAGAACTCGATGAAAGTAATCCACGAATATCAGATTATGATCCGGAGCGTTCTGCGATGGGACAGGGCAATCATGCGTATAATGATGTACAACTTTCCAGATATATCACGGCTGTTGCCAATAATGGAACGCTGTTTGATTTATCTATTCTTGATCACATTACCGGGGCAGATGGTTCTCTCCTCCAAACCGTGGAGCCGGAAATTATTGATACATTGAACTTATCTCCCGTAACCTGGAACGCTGTCCATACCGGACTAAGAGAAGTAATCACAGACGGCGTAGCGAAGGCCGTTTTTAAGGACCAGGATATTCCAGTGGCTGGCAAGACCGGTACTGCACAGGAACGGGAGGATCGTGGTAACCATGCCGTATTCGTTTCTTATGCGCCCTATAATAACCCGGAGATTTCGGTTACGGTACAGATCCCGTACGGATATTCGTCCGGTAATGCTGCAGTGCTGGCAAACGATGTCTATAACTATTGTTATGGTAAAGAAAGCCTCGACGCAATACTTGCCAGTGATGCTTCTAATATTGGCACAGTCAATGTATCAGACTAAAGATAGGAGTGCAGTTTGAAATTTGATTACAATCTAAAAAACTATGATTTCCGTCTTTTGATCTATATCATTCTTGAGAATATCATCGGAATTTGTATCATACGTTCTGCACTTGATGCGCCGGATTTTCGAGATCCGCAGGTTGCACGTCAGATTCTCGGCTCTTTGGCAGGGCTTGCGATTTGTGTTATTGTATCCTTTATCGATTACCGGAAGCTTTTGCAACAGGCAAATTTCATTTATATTATTTGTGTTTTTATGCTTGCGGGCGTTCTTGTGTATGGTACTGCATCCGGACATGGTGCTGTGCGATGGATTCAGGTTCCGATCCTCGGACAAGTTCAGCCGGCGGAATTTGTAAAAATTGGACTCATTGTGTTCTTTTCGGCTTATTTTCAAAAGGCAAAGGGAGATATCAATATGCCGCAGGTTGTTTTGCTGGCCTTTGTATTGTATGCGATTCCCACGGCATTGATTCTTCTGCAGCCGAATCTTTCTACTGCAATTATTATTTCAGTCATCGTGGCCTGCATGATTTTTTCATCGCCGATCAGCATGAAATGGATTCTGGGCGTTCTGATCGCTTTTGTACCGGTTACGGTTGTGTTTATATATTTATTCCGGTCAGGATTATATGACAGAATTCCTTTTCTAAAGGGTTATCAGGCAGAACGTATTCTTACATTTCTGAATCCGTCAGAGAATACACAAACGTATTATCAGCAGATGTATTCTATTATGGCAATCGGATCCGGGAAACTAACAGGAAAAGGGTTAAATAACCATTCGATTTTTTCTGTAAAAAACGGAGACTTTCTGGTAGAACAGGATAATGACTTCATTTTTGCTGTGATCGGGGAGGAGCTTGGCTTCAGAGGTTCTTTGTTAATTATCATTCTTTTCTTGTTGATTATCCTTGAATGTCTTATAATAGCTTCAAAGGCAAAAACGATTGGTGGACGTCTGATTGCAGTCGGCATGATGGTATGGATTGGATTTCAGACCTATACAAATATAGCCGTAGCTACGGGTATATTTCCAAATACGGGAATCACATTACCATTCTTTTCCCGAGGCGTCAGCTCACTGATTTCTGTCTACACGGGGATGGGAGTCGTTCTTAATGTCGCATTTCAGCGAAAGCGATAACCAGTTTATTGAATAGATTATCATGTATACGAAATTTCATATATGGGGGAAATAGATATGAAGGTCGGTCTGATCGCACATGATTCAAAAAAGAAGCTTATGCAGAATCTTTGCATAGCTTATCGGGGAATCCTGAGCAGACATGAGCTATATGCTACAGGAACTACTGGCACACTTGTAGAAGAGGTTACTAATCTTAGAATTCACAAATTTCTACCAGGCGAAACAGGTGGTACGAGACAGCTGGCATCACAGATTGAACAGGGCAATTTGGATCTTATTATTTTTCTGAGAGATCCTTTACATGCAAAAGCAAAAGAACCAGAGGTCAGCTCGATTCTTCGACTTTGTGATATTTACAATATTCCTATTGCTACGAATCTTGCAACCGCAGAGCTTCTGATCAAGGCACTGGAACGCGGTGATCTTGAATGGCGTAATATCGAGTAATATTTCATTGAAGGAATAAGCGTTCTAGAGTTTTATGAGTGGAAGGTATCTTATGACAAAACATAAAGCGTTTTCCTCCGGAAGAGGCCAAATGCGGCTTCTTCCGTTTCTTTTATGTCTCATGCTTTTTACCGGATGTCAGCGAAAAGAAGAAAAGCCTTACAGCATCCACGATGGCATACGGCGTATGAATGCATTGAATACCGCCTATACGGAAATAAATCATGCTGATGGCTTTTCTAGGGGACTGGCGCTACCGGAGGATGGCACAGCGAGTGCAGAGGATATCACCGCCGAAGCGTGCCTTTTGGTCACAAACGGGCAGGATGAGCCGGAGTCTATCGCATATAAAAATCCATTTGTAAAAACGTATCAGGCTAGCATTACGAAGATTATGACGGCTCTTGTATGTCTGCAGAATAAATCAGATCTTTCTGAAGAATTCACAATCACGGAAAGCTCGGTCATCCATGTTTCTGGTTCTTCTACAGCAAATCTTCGTGTTGGGGAAACCTTGACGATTAAGGATCTTTTGTATGGTATGCTGATGCCGTCTGGAAATGACGCCGCCGTAGCTGTGGCGGAAGCGACTGCAGGCTCCGTCGAGCAATTTGTCACGATGATGAATGAAGAAGCCATGCGTCTCGGATGTACCGGAACCCATTTCATTAATCCGAACGGTCTGCCTGATGAGCGGCATTATACTACACCTTATGATATTTATCTCATTCTAAGGGAAGCGCTTAAATATGATGCTTTTCGTGAAATTGTTTCTAGCGCCAGCTATACGGCGATTTATAAGGACTCAAACGGTGTAAAAAAGACGCAGGAGTGGCAAAATACAGACCAATACCTGACTGGCGAACGGGAAACACCGCAGGGACTTGTTATTCTGGGCGGTAAAACTGGGACTACGAAGGCTGCCGGCTACTGTCTTACCATTGGCGTTCAAAAATCATCTGATGACAGCGAATATATTGCCGTTGTCATGAAGGCAGATTCTCATGATGATTTATATACGAATATGACGACACTCCTTTCAAAAATTCACTGAGTGCCCATTTCTTTTTTCTTTCATTGAATTAAAGCATTTTGTGCGGTATACTTTAACCATCAAAGTTAGGAGGTACTTCTATATGGTACAGTTGATCGTTGGTAAGAGAGGGAAGGGCAAGACCAAGCAGCTTCTCGATAAGGCAAATGCAGTCATCAAGGAAGCAAATGGAAACGTTGATTTCCTGGATAAGTCGGCACAGCATATGTATGAGCTGAATAATCGGATTCGTCTCATTAATGTCAATGAGTTCCCTGTTGATTCCGAGGATGCTTTCGTAGGATTTGTCAGCGGTGTCATTTCTCAGGACCATGATCTTGAATATATGTTTATGGATAGCTTCCTGAAGCTTTCCGGTCTCGAAGGTAAGGATATTTCCGGATGCGTACAGCGGCTTGAAGCTCTTTCTGATAAGTATAAGGTAACCTTTGTTCTGAGTGTTTCCATGGATGCACAGGATATTCCGGAAAGCATTAAGAAGGATATTGCGATTGCTCTCTGATCTTACCAATGTCTGACAAAGAGATAAATACTAAACAAGCTTCATATGACAGGAGCCCGCGCTCCCATTTCCATTTCAATGTAGGGATGATAATCTTTATGGTTATCTTTCTCTACATTGTTTTTAGTGTATATTCTTATGCAACGAGACAAGAGGTGAAGTTCTATGAGGTTCCCGAAGGAACTCTCGTTCGGCAAACCAGCTTCACTGGCATCGCTATCCGTGAGGAACAGGCGGTCAATGCTGAGAAAAGCGGCTATGTGCATTTTTATATTCAGCAAGGGAAAAGAGCCGCTGTAGGTTCCAATGTTTACACCATGGATGAAACCGGTTCACTTGAAGCCTACCTCTCGGATCATCCGGAGTTGTCTTCGGAAATGACCGATGATGAAATAAGACAGGTAAAATATTCTCTATCGAGTTTTTCTAAAACTTTTGATAATCTACAATTTCTTGCACTATATGATTTGAAATATTCCATGGATGCCTCCGCACTCGAGTATGCCGGACTATCTAGTGCGACAGATCTTGACAGCATCCTTTCAAAGCTGGGAATCAGTTTCAGCCGTATTTCTACTGATACTGCCGGCATTATTTCTTATTCCACCGATGGTGATGAACAGTTAGTAGCTGATGATGTTACAAGCGCACTCTTTGATCTTAACAACTACAAGCAAACGGTTGTGAAGCCAGGCGACATGGTAGAAGCCGGGAAGCCTGTTTACAGGCTGATTACCTCTGACCATTGGCAGCTTGTTTTTCCGATTGAAAATGATATGAAAGAGATTCTTCAGGATAAGAAAAAACTCAGCATTCATTTTCTTTCAGAAGATCTTTCTACAGATGCTGATTTCAATACGATGACAGGTAAGGACGGCACAACGTATGGTATCCTCTCCATGCATGAGTTCATGGAAATATTTGCAGAAGACCGGTTTATTTCCTTCGAAATTAGAAATACGGATAACCAGGGATTGAAAATCCCGGTTTCTGCTATCACTAAAAAGGATTTCTTCATTATACCGAAGGATTTTCTTGCCACCGGAGATGGTGGTGAGAATGGTTTCTATCGTCAGACGACAAATGAAGCCGGTGTGACCGGTTCTGAATTTGTTCCGACTGAAATTTACCGTATGGATGATCAGTATTGTTACATCAATATTCCTACAGAAGCAGAGACGAATGCCTTGAAGCTGAATGAGTTTATCCTTCGTGAGAGTGATGGAACAGCGTATCGTGTAGGGCCTGTCAAATCGCTAGATGGGGTTTATAATATCAATAAAGGTTATTGCATATTCCGGCAGATCGTTCCGATCGAGCAGAATGCGGATTATATGATTGTTCAGGAAAATACAGAATATGGTATCTCTGTATATGACCATATTGTTTTAAATGCTGCCTCTGTAAAGGAAGGACAGGTCGTTTATCAATAAATTCTGTTTCGAATAGAATGTTGACAATATTTTCATTTTGTTTAGAATAGTTCTTATTAGGTTAAAGAAGACCTGATCGTATTAGGATAAAAAGTCCGGATGCGGAGAAGGGGAGAAAATCATGGGTTTTGTCAGTAATATCATGAAAAGTATGCGTCTCAATCAGAATGACGATTATAATCTGGATGAGGATTATGATTTCCAGGATGAAGGCGAAGATGAGTACGAGGATGAGCCTCGTGAGAAGCCGGGACTTTTCAGAAGAAATAATGATGCACCGGCTGAAGAAGATCGTCCGAGGCCGACACTTTTTAAGAAACAGCCGCAGAGAGATTATCAGGAGCAAAGAGGTATGGAGCTTACGATGATAAAACCTACATCGATGGATGATTCTCGTGATATCTGCGACTATCTTCTGGATGGAAAGGCAGTTGTTCTCAATATGGAAGGACTTCATATGGAGATTGCACAGCGGATCATCGATTTTACCTCTGGTGCAGCTTATTCCATGAATGGTAATTTACAGAAGATATCTAATTATATTTTCATTGCGACCCCTGAGGATGTTGCTCTGTCCGGCGATTTTCAGAATATTTTGCAAGGCAATGCAGATGTAAACAATGTCAGCACCTTGAATCTCAGGGTATAAGCTTTTCTGTTTTGGCGACATTTAGGCATATCTGTTTCCCGACGGAAGCAGTTATGCCTTTTTTATGCATAAGAATTTGAAAGGAGTTTATATGGCAAGAGGACTGGACGTCCATTATGATGGAAACGTTTCCTATCATATTTTTCTTGAGGAAAATTATGCAAATTTAGGCAAAGCCCTGAACACACTTGATCCCGGAAATCGTCGTGCACTGATTGTGACCGATACAAATGTAGATCCTTTATATCTTGATGAAATTCGATCTATTTGTGAAAATCAGTTTTCCTTTGTGGATGACATCATACTTCCTGCCGGGGAACAGTATAAGAATACGGATTCCATTGGAAAAATTTATGAAAAGGCTATTGTGGATGGCTTCGACCGGCAGGATTTTTTTCTTGCTCTCGGTGGTGGTGTAATTGGTGATATGACTGGATTTGCTGCAGCCACCTATATGAGGGGAATTCGTTTCATTCAGATTCCAACCACACTACTTTCACAGGTGGATTCCAGCATCGGCGGTAAAACCGGTGTTGACTATCGTTCCTATAAAAATATGGTTGGCGCTTTTCACATGCCTTCTCTGGTCTATTCAGCGATGTCTTCTCTGAAGACGCTGGATGATGTACAATTCGCCTCGGGTATGGGTGAGGTCATCAAGCACGCATTGATTAAAAGTCGCTCGTATTACACCTATCTTTCACAAAATATCACAAAACTTTGTGAAAGAGACGCGGAGACTCTGATGGAAACTGTCTATCAGAGTAATCTCATTAAAGCAGCCGTCGTCGAAAAAGATCCGAAGGAGCAGGGGGAGCGCCGATTACTTAATTTCGGGCATACTCTCGGTCATGCAATTGAAAAATGTTCCGGCTTTTCCTATACCCATGGTCAGTGTGTTGCCTTCGGATGTCTATGCGCTATAAAGCTATCAAACGTAACGACAGAAGAAGAGGATGTAAGCATTAAAACACTGATGGAGAAAAGTGGCCTCGAAACGGTGCTTCGCCCGATGTCCTGTGATGATATTCTATCCGCTGTAAAAAAAGATAAGAAGATGGACCATGGCCGGATCCATTTCATTCTTCTCTCAGCGCTTGGTGACGCTTACGTCGATGATCATGTTACAAAGGAGCGTATGCAGTCTTCATTAAAAAGCATCATGAAGGAGGATGTATAAAAGCGGATGAAAAAGAGGATGCGTATTGTTTTATTTATAATTATATGCCTTTTTCTGGTATTTCTTGATCAATATACGAAGGCCATTGCGGTCAGGTATCTTAAGGGGCAGAATCCGGTACCAGTTATTTCATCAGTTCTCTATTTTCTATACATTGAAAACAGAGGAGCAGCTTTTGGATTTTTACAGGGTGCGCAGATCTTTTTTTATCTCATCACTATTTTCGTATTGTTTCTCATTCTGTATGTTCTAAGGAAGCTTCCGGATGAGAAGCGTTATGTGCCTCTTTATATCGTTTGTGTTTTGATTTTTTCAGGAGCAATCGGCAATTTCATTGACAGAGTACGGCAGCAATATGTGGTAGATTTCATATATTTTAAGCCGATTGACTTCCCGGTTTTTAATGTTGCTGATATTTATGTCACAACCGGGGCAATCATAATGGTGCTTCTGTTCCTTTTGTTTTACAACGATCATGAGCTCGATTTTTTGAAGGTGCGTAAATGATTAGGTCATTCACGGTTCTTGAAGGTGAAAATGGACTACGGTTAGACCAGTTCCTTTCATCTCTTGACGAGCTCTCTTTATCAAGAAGCTATGCAGGCAAGCTCATTAAAGAGGGTCTGGTAGAGGTGAATGGAATAAAAGGTAAGGCTTCTATACATGTAAAAACAGAAGATGTTGTCACAGCTGATATTCCGGCGCCGGTTCCTCTTGAAGTGAAACCGGAAAATATCCCTTTGGACATCATTTATGAGGATGAAGATATTCTTGTTATAAACAAGCCGAAGGGAATGGTTGTTCATCCGGCAGCCGGACATTATGAGGGCACACTGGTCAATGCAGTCATGTTTCATTGTGGTGATTCACTTAGCTCTATTAATGGAGTCCTGCGACCTGGTATCGTTCACAGAATTGATAAAAATACGACGGGACTTCTCGTCGTATGTAAAAATGACCAGGCACATCAGTCGCTCGCAGCGCAGCTGAAGGTGCATTCTATCACGAGAAAGTATGTCGCGATTGTATGTGGTAATGTCCGTGAAGATGATGGTACTGTCGATGCCCCAATCGGACGATCCCGTACAGATCGAAAGAAGCAAGCCATCGACCCGGTAAATGGGAGGGAGGCTGTCACACATTATCATGTACTAGAACGCTTCCGTGATTATACCTTGATCGAATGTAGGCTTGAAACAGGTCGTACCCATCAGATTCGTGTTCATATGGCATCCATCGGGCATCCTGTGCTTGGTGATGATGTGTACGGACCAAGGTCTTGTCCTTTTGACCTGGAAGGACAATGTCTACATGCAAAGGTGCTTGGCTTTATTCATCCTGGAACCGGTCAGTATATCGAATTTGATTCACCATATCCGGCATATTTTGAAAAACTTTTAACGATACTTAGAAATCGTAAACAATAAAGGAACTTCATGGCAGCTAACAGAACACTACGTTCAAGGAAAAGACATCGTAAAGAAAGACGATCCGCCAATTTCGCCGAGAGACTAAAAAAACTACATACTTCTCTTATCAAACTGCTTCAAAAATTTTTTAATAGAGCTGAAGGCACCCTCAGAAGTCACAATTTTAGAAGTATGGAAACGCTTAGAAAGCAACTTCACAATGTTGCTTTTTCAAAGAAGCAGCGGGCAGCAGCAGTAATTCTCATAGCCAGCAGTCTGATCATATCAGGACTTTCGATGGAGTATCTGAACTTTGAATCGGAAGTAGCGAAAAACACTTCAGAAACGCCTTCGGAGAACTCTACGGATGATGAAACGCACATTCAGTTTGGCGGTGTGCGTTCTTCCCTTGCAAATCTTGGCGATACGGATGACAATAGCTTTAAGCCGAAGGAGGATGTTCTTAACCTCGCTTATTTCTATCCGGACGGCGCCGATCAGTCTGATACGATCAATTCCTATGCCGGTCAGGTATATAAGGAGCTGATGACAGAAGACAATGAATACATCGCTGGCATCTATGACGAGGCCGGTATCACACCATACAGCATGGCGAAAAAACTTGGTCTCAATACGAATAATGTACTTGGCAAATATAATCCGACTGCGCAGGGGCAAAACAAGGATGATCCTTCCACATGGTTTATTCCAAACTTTAAAAACGTAAACTTTTCTTTCTATAATGCGGATGGCCAGCAGGTCAATGAATATTCAAACGTGAAGGATATCATGGCAATGGCATCGGTTTACTGCTATGAACATAACTATGAGGATGTTGATACCTTCACTGCAATATGCCGGGAACTCTATCAAAAATCAAGGTCATATACTGTAAGCATTGGAAATGTTTACTATGATGACGGATGTATTCATCAATCCGCAGAGGAAGAAGCAAAAGATGCAGAGCGTATTGATTCTGCGTTAAATGCCTTGACCGAGAGTCTCCGGGCGATTACCAGTAAAACGGAAGGGCTTTTGTCAACAACGGCTGCAGAAACCGGTGCGATAGATCTTTCACCGGATATTACCTCATCGATTTCGTCGGATACTTCTCTGGCAGACACGACCGCGGAAACAAAAAACTATGAAACACAGACGGATGCCTATGGAAATTCCGCCGGAAAAGGCATCATCTTTCATACCACGCAGGCTAGTGAAAGCGCGACGGTTAATGACAGTTCTTCTGGTACCAGTGACACAGAAGTTTCATCGGCGAAGCCTGAGACGACCGGTATGCTGCCATCAACTGGTTCTACAACTGATGTATCGCCTTCGGCTGCTGCTGAAGCTTCTAAGGAATTGACCGAAACAGAAAATAATTCACAGATTCTTGCTGATTATCCAGAGGGTAATGCGTCTTATGCAAAGGGGATGAAAGCCTCACTTCTTTCTGAACAGAT
>JAZASR010000035.1:0-19801 GCA_036343175.1 Lachnospiraceae bacterium | reverse complement strand
GTAGCCAAAACGTTGGAATCAGGCGTCTTTGGACTGGCCCTTCTTATACTGTATTGGAAGACCAGAAATATATGGGCTTGCGGCGTGGCTCATGGATTGTTTGATTTTTTTGCCGGTTATACAGAAGGACTGTTTGTTCCGATGAAAACCTCAGGTTCATCGTATATTAATACCGGTGAAGATGGACCAAAAATCCTTATTACATACTTTGTAATTGCTGCAATAAATGTAGTTCTGACATTTTTGGTATGGAAGAAGGTTGAAAAGACTATCGATTTCGAAAAGATCAGGCGTGAGTGGTAGAGAATATCAGAATATAAATGAGTACGACAATTACGGTTTGTAAAGATGAAAGGTATTGGAAAAAAACAGATATAAAGTTGCCACCAGCCGCATACAGTAGCCCTGAGCTTTCTACCGTACACAACAGGTAAACAGCAACTTGAAGGAGAGATGCATAAAATACGGCACTTTCACTTCATTAATAGTTCTCTAAGAGATGAGAAAAGACTCCCCCTTTGGAGTTCTATCGAAGACTTCCCACTTTTTGTTGGGGAGTTTTTTCCTGCGGAAAAATGGAGCTTTGGAAACAATAAAATCACCTGCTATGCGGGTGGTTGGAGTTGTTATGAAAAGATTTATATGGTAGTTTGGAGACTGTAAAGAGTAAGACAAATCAGAATCTGTGAGAGGAGTATCGTCAATGTCAGTGAAGCAGTATGTTGTGGATGCGTTTACAGATGAGTTATTTCATGGAAATCAGGCTGCAGTCTGTGTACTTAATGATTGGCTGCCGGAAGAACTGATGAAGGATATTACCAGAGAAAATAATTTTTCAGAAACAGCCTTTACGGTAAAGGAAAATGACAGTTGCGTATCACGCAGCTTTGCCCCGAAACTTGCTGTTGCCGAAGATCCGGTATGTGGTTCCGGTCATTGCCATATCATTCCGTACTGGGCAGACATTTTGGGCAAAGAGAAACTCGTTGCCTGTCAGGCATCTGAACGTGGCGGAACCTTATACTGTCGCAGAGAAGGGGAGAAGATTTTTATGGCTGGCAAGGCGGCACTTTATTCTGCCGGAGAATTGTATGTGTGAGAAAAATGATGCAGTCAAATCAGAATCTGTCGAAAGAAGTCTGACTTGGAGAGTATTCATATGGAAGATTACAAGAATTTTTATAATACAGAGATTCCTGGCGATATTCAAAACAGGATCCGGAACTCGAAAGTTACTGAAACGGAATTTAAGGATAAGGATGATGTTTTGATCCGGTATGAGCTGCATAAGGAAACAGGTGTCGCAAAATGTAATGATGGTCAAAGGGAAATATGGCTCAATGCTAATCTTTTAAGCACCTATGCTATACTAGAGACCAAGGGAGAATATTAACTCCGGATGGACTCAGGCTCGTCTGTGCTGGATTTGATTATGATCCCGAAGCAATCGGGAAGCACATGCTGGAAACACTGGCGAAGTTCCAGGCAGAGGAAAGGTAGAAACTTACAAATCAAGATTGAAGGGGTAATACATAAATGGAAATAACAATGCTCGGAACAGGAAATGATAATTCCCAGTTTGTCTAATTGAAAAACAGCAAACTTCCCATCATCATTCTGGCATAAGGAGGATATTTCCCATGAGCAAAATTCTTGTAGCTGTATATTCGGCAAGCGGCGTTACAAAAAGAGTCGGTGAAGAGATTGCCAGAATCGCGGGCGGAGATTTCTTCGAAATTGTGCCAAAGGAAATTTATACGGACGATGACCTGAACTGGATGAACAAGAAAAGCAGAAGTACCATCGAAATGAACGATCCGTCAGCAAGGCCGGAGATTGCTTCATCAGTAACAAATATGGCTCAGTACGATACCGTCATCCTGGGCTATCCGATCTGGTGGGGTGTGGCTCCGCGCATTATCGAAACCTTCCTGGAAAGCTATGATTTCAGTGGGAAGAAGATCATTCCCTTCTGCACATCCGGCGGCAGCGGTCTCGGCAGGAGCGGAGAAAAGCTCCATGCCAATGTTAGCAAGGATGTGAAATGGGGCAAGGGAATGCAAATTAACAGCCCGAATGAGAAGGAAATCAAAAAGCTGCTGGAGCAGATTTGAGGCAACGGAAGATGAAAGAAGCCTATACGCTTGGAAATTCAATTTGATGGAGGAAGACGAAGATGAAGAGAGAAAAAATCGTACAGACGGCGGGAAGAGATTCCCTTGGATCATTTGCTCCGGATTTCGCCAGATATAATGACGACATCCTGTTTGGAGAAGTATGGAATAATGACAGCATTGACCTGAAGACAAAAAGCACGATCGTGATCTCTGTGTTCATGGGCAGGGCTTTTTCTGACGCAGGCAAAGAAGGAAATGGCAGCTGTGGCAGATGTTCTCACAAAGTCTTATCTGGACCGGACCATTGACAGGGGGAGCTTTAAGAAGAAAAAGAAGGAATACGATGCTGAGATAGATGCTCTGATACAAAGCCTGAAGATATGAGTATACTTTTTAGACAGTAAACTCTATGATCACGCAGGTCTTGTCGTCAGTGTTTTTTAGTGAGACTGTTGTGAGGTCGTGGCTGTCCTGCGTGTAGCGGTAAATATACGGGGTGAGAATGTCATTGATTGAGACCTGAATTTTATACTCGGCACGCATCTGTTTTAAGTGAGAATAATATTCGACTGAGCGGCCGTTCAGGATGTCCGAATCTATAGCAAATTCAAAGTATTTAGAGTTGTTGACGTGCTGATGGACGTCTAAGTCGGAAGGACGGATGTGAACAGGCTGTCCTGTGACAGGCTCTGTGTCAGGCAGCTTTATTTTCCTTGGAGCGTAGTCCATTTCAAGTTTATCTATGATGGTATAAGCGTCTGCCTCGACCTTATCCACCATTACAGGCTTATTTGAATTGATGTCTACGAACGCCCAGATGGAGTTAGCTTTGACAGGCATTTGCCCATGCTCGTCTATGAAGGCAAAGTTCCTGTAGCCCATAAAGCCCTTGAAATCATATGGCGCAGTACCTACCTTATAGGTCCGGTAGACTTCCGGGAACTCATCTATTACGATCTGCCATGAAGTCAGGACCCACATCCTTCCACGCTCTATATCATCGTCGACTCCGACTCCTATTGATTTGGACTGCAGGGCTGAAGCGTCCTGAAAGGCATCAACTATCGCTTTGGGACTGATGCTGCCATTGAGGCCTGTTTCAGAGTAGCCTATTAATTTATCATATGTGAACATAATATACCTCCTTGCTTGCAGGTTTTTTTAAGCTTATATTATACAATATTTTTTCAAACCGGTATATTTTACTTCAGAAATACGTATTTTCTGCTTTCACTTCATATAATGTTAGTAATTCTGTAACATCAGATCTGGTTAAAAAAAGGTCATACAGTTTCTACAGCTTTATAAAACTTCCCGTATTGATTAATGTGGTACAGTATGCACCGGAGTTTTTTACATATGTCAAGATACAGGTAGATAGAAGTTATAAAACAGGTGTATTCAGGTTTCTTATCACAATCGGAAGTCTGCCAGAATTAATCGGAAATATTGAAATAATATTTCTGATTATATTGAATATATTTCCGATAAAAGGTATAATATTTCCGAATGAATACGGAGGTGATACGAATGGATAAATATATCGGGACAACAGAGACCGCTGGATTATTAAATGTCACGACCCGGCGGATCGTTGGTATGTGCCGGACCGGAGAACTTCCGGGAGCGGTGCAAAAAGGAAGGCGCTGGCAGATCCCCATGGAATCTGTACAGAAGCTGGCATCAGAACGGCATATTGCTCTCAAAGCCAGGAAAGATCCGGAAGAATTAAAGCCCTGTGCGGTCGGAAATACATCCTATGTTGATGTATCGAAGGACTGCTACTACGTGGACAAGACACTTCTCGTCAAAGAACTGATTGATGACCGAAGCATGGTCACTCTCTTTACCAGACCCAGACGGTTCGGCAAGACACTCGCACTTAGCATGTTGAAGACGTTTTTTGAGATTAGTGAAAGTGACACATCTGTCTATTTTCAGGATAAGGCAATTTGGCGGTGCAAAGCGAAATACCGGGAACAACAGGGAAAGTATCCTGTCATCTTCCTGACTTTCAAGGACGTTAAGTATGATAACTGGGCGGCCTGCAGGGAAGCAATCCGTATTATTTTGAGGGATGAATACAGAAGACACGAGGAACTGTCTGACAGTCCTTCCATGGATCCCGTAGACAGAGATTATTATCTGCGGATGATAAAGGGTACTTTGAGTCAGGTGGAGTATAGCCGCGCTCTCCTGAATCTGACGCATATGCTCAGCCGGCACTATCAGAAGCAGACGGTGATCCTGATCGATGAATATGATACACCGATTCAGCAGGGCTTTATGGAAGGGTTTTACGGTGATGTGATCTCATTCATGAGAAATCTTCTTTCAGGAGGATTGAAGGATAATGAAAATCTCGCCTTTGGAGTCCTGACCGGAATTCTGAGGGTCTCTAAGGAGAATCTGTTTAGTGGACTGAACAACCTGGCGGTTAACACCGTTTTGGATGAAAAATACAGTAAATATTTTGGCTTTACAAAAGAGGAAGTCCTTGCAATGGCTAAGTATTACGGTCGTGAGGACAGGATAGATGAGATCAGAGAATGGTATGACGGCTACCGCTTCGGAGAGACGGAAATCTTCAATCCATGGTCTGTATCCTCTTATTTTTATAATGACTGTGTGCCGAAGAACTTCTGGATCAATACAAGTGATAATGAGATCCTGCAGGAAGTGATGCGTAAATTGACGCCGGAGGTAGCCGGAGAACTTCTGGGACTAATGCAGGGCAAACGCATTTTCACGCAGATCAATACTGAGGTTTTTTATCCGAGAATCTCGGACGGCCCGGATGCTATCTTCAGCTTTCTTCTACTGGCGGGTTATCTCACACCGGAAGGACAGTTGCAGGAGACGGAGGTCGGAACATATGCAGATCTGCGCCTACCTAACAGGGAAATCCAGAGAGTCTACAATAAGGAAATTTTATCCTGGGTCAAAGGTACGGCAGGCGTAAACGCTGTCACTCAGATAGAGAAGGCCATCTATTTAAATGATCCGGAACGTCTCCAGGCTGCTTTACGTGCTTACATGATGAGCTGCATCAGCAGCTTCGATGGGGCGGCTGAGGGATTTTATCATGGTATGGTGCTGGGATTGGTTGCTTCTCTCTCTTCCCGTTACTATATCCGGTCGAATCGGGAATCCGGAGAAGGTCGCTTTGATGTGCAGCTTGAACCGAAAGCAAAGACATTCCCGGGAATTCTAATGGAATTTAAGGCAGCAGCTGCTTCGGATAAAGAAAAACTGCCTGACCTGGCAAAAGAGGCGCTGCGGCAGATTGATGACCGTTCCTACAAAACAGAAATGCAGGAACGCGGAATACGGAACATTGTATACTACGGCATTTCTTTTGCCGGTAAGGACACATGTGTAAAGATCCGAAAGGTCGTTTTGGCAGGTACTGTTAACAAGCTGTGAACATTAAGAAACTCTTATACCATTTAAAAAATTCACACTATATCCACAGTCTCTGACCTTTAACATCCCGGCTGCCCTTATTGCAGGAGGAACACCTGCCTGCTATAATGATTCTGTATGTGTGAAGCATCACAGGACTAAAGTCACGAGTGTGCGCCGAAAATTTTCAAAAAAGCACCAAAATAAGTCTGGGATCCGGATCGTCCGACAAAAGTTCCTCTTGAAAAAGGTATGGAATTCTACGATACTTTAGACGAGGCTGTTAAAATTATTACAGGCCATGTGAAATTTGTATGAAAGAGTTATGGAGGTAAATTGTTATGTCACTAATTAATAAAGATAAGTTTCTTGATGGTATGGGTAAATTTGTGGATGCCGCTAATAAGGCAGCGGATAAGACGGGTGACTTTATTAAGGAAAAGGGCCTTGACGAGAAAGCTAAGGAAGCCGGCAGAGAGCTTAAGGAAGGAGCAAAATCAGCGGCTGCAAAGACTAACGAGTTCATAAAGGAAAAAGGACTTGATGAAAAGGCTAAAGAGCTTGGCGCAGAAGCTTCAGACACTGCAAAGAAGGCTGCCGCAAAAACAGAAAAGTTTATCAAGGACAACGAGCTCGACAAAAAGGCTGCTGATGCAGGGCGTACTATCGCTGATGGCGTGAACAGGGCAGCTGATAAGATCAAGGATAAATTTAATAACTGATATTTAATCTTCTCGTGTGGCATATCAGGACATTGTCAAATGACTTATATATAACTGAAAAAAATAATTATTATTTCTTGACAAATTGGTCTAATCAATATAGACTGTGTATATAGATTGATCTATAACTTTTAGACCAACCATTTATTTTAATGCTTTTAGTAAAGCTAATACAAAGGAGGAAGCATTATGACACAGCTGACAGATGGTGAGTTAAGGCTCATGAAGATAATATGGGAAAGAAAGCAGCTGCACTCGCAGGATCTTGTAGAAATCTGTAATGAAAGGTTGGGATGGAAGAAGTCGACTACATATACCATGCTTAAGAAGCTTATCACTAAGGGCGCTGCAAGGAATGAGCATGCAGACGTGAGCGCTGTAGTGACATACGATGAATATATATATGATCAGAGAAAGCAGGTAATAGCAAGGTATTTCAATAATTCCCTGCCTTCATTTGTAAATATGTTCGCAAGAGAAGAGAAGCTCAGTAAGAAAGATATTGAGGAATTGGAAAAGATCATAAAAAAATATGATTAAATTTTATAGAAACGTTTAACAATAAATTTGATTAGAAGGCGGAAAAGCTTACAATTCATAACACGGGATATATTAATAAATCAGGTATGTGTAAGGAGGGGCTTATGACAGAATATCTCATTTATTCAGCAGTCGGAACAACTGCATTTTTGGCGTTCGTTCTGTTCATTCGTTTTCTCTTAAGATACAGACCTGCATCTGAGCTTTTGAGCATCTGGTACCTTTGTATTGTGAGGATGCTTATACCTGTATCCGTGGTAGTGGATGCATCGATCTTACCGGCAGAGGTTTATAAAGGAATCGGCACTGTGCAGGGTATGCACATAGAGACGGTGAAGAATAGTCATGAGGCAGTACAGGCATCCAGTGTATCATCAGGGACATTTGCTATTTCTCCGGAACTGATCCTGTTATTAATATGGGCGGTCGGAACAATAGTGCTTGCAATAAACTATATTTACTGGAAAAGACTGCTGAAAATAAAAATACAGAAATCCAGTGACCTATCCAGTGATGGAAAGATAAGAAAGTGGAATGACAATACCGGAGCTTGCGTAATCGGTATATAAAAGCCTTCGATATATCTCCCTTATAAATCTGATTCAAGGTATTCAGAATTGATACTTGCCCATGAAGAACAGCATATAAAGCATCATGACGGACTCATAGTGCTTCTGCTCTACATAGGCCTTGCTGTCAACTAGTTCAATCCGCTGGCGTGGGTAGTATATAAGATCGCCTGTCAGGATATAGAAAGTGCCTGTGACGAGAGAGTGCTTAAAGGGTCTGCTGTTGAGACAAGAAAAGATTATGCCAGGGCTCTGCTTTTTGCTTCTTCGGATGACATGCAGAGGAAAATGACGATGGGCTTCGGCTCTAAAAACATCAGGAAAAGGATTATTCGAATAGGAGAAAAAAGAACTCAAAGACTGTATATGCAGTTCTTATCGCGGTTGTAGTTGCTATTTTTGCTGTTTTTTCAGGAATTGTAATTACTAACAACAGAGTCCGGGTAAATATAGCAGATGATGAAATATTTGTTGCTCCGGATTTTCTTTATGCAGATCAGGACAAGTGTATTTTCTCAGATTATCATGGCGTATTCGTTTATGATCTGAAGCATCAGAAATTTACGGACTTTATAGATTCCCGGGAGGCCGGCTTCAACAGGCATATTAATGGCGAGGATGCATTTTATACATTTACCTGTGAAAATGGTAAAAAAATATATATTACATATATGGCTTCAAGTACCAGAAAAAAGGCATATATATATGATACCCGAAATCATAAGGGAAGACTGGGAGAATACAAGGCTGACGGTATTAAAAATATAGATGAGCCTGACTTTGCAGATAGCGGAAAATTTGATATCACGAATCAAATCGGAGATATCATAAAAAATGGGAAGGATTCTTACATTTATTGGCATTTCAAAGGTCAAGGCGAGAAATATAAAGATCTTGAACTGGTAAATATTAATAATGGAAATAAGGAGGTGATGAAAGTGTTCAAAAATAAATGAATGCTGCAATTATAATTTTTTATTAGGTAAACTTATGCACCCCAGTCTATAATAAATAGTCTGAAAAGTGATGTCATGAAATACATGAAAAGATGATTAGTAAATATCATCGAGTATATTTAATATCAGGAGGTAAAGCATATGAATAAGAAAATGGTCGTATTTCTGGTAACTCTTTCAATGATCATCTGCATGAATATGTCTGCACAGGTAGATGCTTCATCAAAAGTAAGCAGTCAGGATCTAAGTGCATCGACAAATGTAGTAAAAGACTTTTTTGAAGCGTACGAAGCTGAGATAGGATCAGACTACTCTGAAGATGCCATGGAGCAGATGTTAATGGTATCTACAAGAAAAAATGTAAATGTTTACAACTCATTCAGCACTAAAAAAATTGGTGATGAAAAAACATTTCTAAATGCTGTCGATTTCATGATTATGAGAAATACGTATAATAGGGCAACTTACTCGGGAGATCTTAAAGAATATGATAAAAAGGTAAGTGTTGATGTTCTCAAATCTGAGAGAAAAGCAGACAGTATCAATATGCTCGTACAGGTTACAAAAACCTGGTATTACAGTACTTCCCGGGATATAGAATCGGGTGCACAGGATAATTATGAGGTAGTGCTGAAAAAGGAGAATATGTCCTGGCATATCGACACCATTTCAGGATTTGGAGCCTCCGTCTTCAACTTTGATCTCGATTTACAGAATGATCAGATAACAAAGAGTGAGGAGAGAAAACTGCTCGAAGAATATATTGATAGCTGTGTCAGGGAAAGTCAGGCTGAGAAAGAGACGTCTAAGGACATTATAGATGAAACAGCAAAGACTGCAGCAGCATACAATGGAACTTTAGCGTCAAATTATGCTTTAGATCATGCTTACAACTATAATACCAATTATGCAGATTTTAATGGATCAGGTGGAGATTGCACAAACTTTATTTGCTCCAGGGTGAAAAAAGTTCTTGACAATTGATAGCATTTGTGATTTAATTGAAGAGCTTGTGAAAAACAGGCAATCTGCCAGAGACAGCAGGTACTTATTAAGTGTAAGATGAAGACTTTATCAAAGTCGGAAACGCCTGCCCAGGAGATAAGGAATATGTATTTCATTATGATATGTGCTTATAAGTCCTTCTCCGTATGGTGAGGGACTTTTTTAATGTACTTTTCATTTCAGTATATATACCTGGCAGAGATCATATTTTTACCGGGCTGCACCTATAAAGGACAGCTGGTAAGGAAAGGAGAAATCATGGCAAAGGTTGAGTTAAAACAGCCGATAGTTGATGAAATCAAGTCTAAGATCGATGGTGCCGTTACTGTAGTCGCAGTTGATTACAGAGGTATCACAGTAGCTGATGATACCAAGCTCCGTAAGGGCTTAAGAGAGGCAGGATGCGAGTACAAGGTTTACAAGAACACACTTATTAAGCGTGCATTCGAGGGAACTGATTTCGCACAGCTCGATGATAAGCTTGAAGGACCGACAGCTATCGCTATCTCAAAGGATGATGCCACAGCACCTGTCAGGGTCATCAATGATATTGCTAAGACTACACCTGCTATCGAGTTCAAGGCAGCAGTTGTAGAAGGAAAGCTCTATGATGTGGACCAGATCAAGGATCTTGCAAACATCCCATCAAGGGAAGTTCTTCTTGGAAGACTTCTTGGTTCTATTCAGTCACCTATTACCAACTTCGCACGCGTTCTCAAGCAGATCGCAGACAAGAAGGCTGAAGGCGGCGATGATGCAGCAGCTGAAGCACCTGCAGAAGCAGCACCAGCTGAGGCTTAATGATCGGAAATTTCGTTTTTTCGTAGTTTCCGAATGAAAGTTTGCCAAGCAAACATCTGAAGATAATAAGATCTTCGAAATTACAGTTTGGAAGTTTTTTCAAAGCGAACTTCTGAAACAATTTTCAAGTCCGGTGATACGGACAGTATAAACAATTAATATTAAATAATGGAGGAAAACTAATAATGACTAAGGAAGAGTTCATTGAAGAGATAAAGAAGTTATCAGTTCTCGAGCTTAACGATCTTGTTAAGGCTTGCGAGGAAGAGTTCGGCGTATCTGCAGCAGCAGGCGTTGTAGTAGCAGGCGGCGCAGCAGCAGGCGGCGCAGCAGCTGAAGAGAAGACAGAGTTCGACGTAGAGCTTTCAGATGTTGGAGCAGCTAAGGTTAAGGTTATTAAGGCTGTTCGTGAGATCACAGGTCTTGGCTTAAAGGAAGCTAAGGATCTCGTTGAGGGCGCTCCAAAGGTTATCAAGGAGCAGGCTTCTAAGGAAGAAGCTAACGATATCAAGGCTAAGCTTGAGGAAGCTGGCGCTAAGGTTACTCTCAAGTAATCAGAGTCAATACTCAGGTAATCAGAGTCGACACCTGAATAATTAGAGATGATTCTCAAATAATCAGAGACGACACTTTGGTAACTGGTTTTTAGGCACTTTTTGTTTTATTAAGAGCCAAAAAGACCGGCAATATCAATACGAAGACGGCAGTTTTATTTCATGGTTTTGAAATGAAACTGCTGTTTTTTTATTTAGAGACGGAAAGTATGGCAAGTGATCAAGCTGTCAAATGCGGGCAGCCCCATACATTTATCAGGGCGAAGAGCCTGGAATGACTAATGCATATATTACCTTTTCAAGATTTCTTTTAATATATTTCATAATATCACCTCGTAGAACATCATTATTGCCAACCTGCGTTCGAATTTCCGGCAGATTTTTAAAATGACGCATAAAATTCCGGCTGATATTCACAGTAATTATATTTTAGCCGAAATTAAATAAAACACAAGTAAACTTGACAACCAGCGGGTACTTTGAAAGTCCTGTCACGGCAAGAAGACGGGAGAGTTTAAACAGCAGTTCAGAATACAAACATTGGAAGTGATATCAAAAAGTGCTATCATCATCTTATGGGCAGCAAAAATAAGAAAAAAGTCACAGATGAGAGAATATCCTGTAAAGATTATTTTTATTGATGAAGTTGTTACGGTGACCAGGGTTCTGTACAGTGCTTCAGATATTGAAAAGAGATTAAAAGAAAATTAAACTAACAAGTCCAGATTTTTCTGCGCCTGAGACCTGGTTGCAAATACCGGGTTTAGAGACGTTCAGACAACCGAAAAGGAGTACAGAATGGATCCAAAGAAGATTTTTTATGAGAATCAGGCAAAGAGCATTATTAAAAAGCTGGAGCTAAGGCATATGAAGGGCTTTTACTGCCCGACCTTTGACGAGGCTGAGGCGCTCGTTTTAAAGCTTATCGGAGAGGGTAAGAAGTCAGTCGGCTACGGCGGATCGATGACGATCGATAATTCTGACCTGAAGGAGAAAATAAAGGATGCGGGGCATGACCTCATCTGCCGTGAGAATTACCGCACGCCTGAGGAGCTGCGCACACTTAAGGGGAAGCTCTCCTGTGCTGACACATTTCTTATGAGCACAAATGCGATCACACTGGACGGTGAACTCGTCAATATCGATGGGCGGGGAAACCGGGTATGCTATCTTATTTACGGGCCGGAGCAGGTTATCGTGATTGCAGGCATGAACAAGGTCGTTGCAGATGTCCGGGAAGGTATCAGCAGGGCTCATAATTTTGCTTCAGCGCCGAACTGTGTGCGCCTTAACTGCGACACGCCTTGTGCAAAGACAGGCCGGTGCGGTGACTGCCTTACGAATACGATCTGCTGCCAGGAGGTCATCACGCGCTCATCAAAGATTCCGGACAGGATCAAGGTGATACTTGTAGGAGAAGAACTTGGGTACTGAGGTGTAGGACAGTTGAAGATAATTTGTACCGGACACTTCCAGATCCATTAGCTGTATGGGTGTGGGTTTTGCCAGCCTTCTTTTGTTCCTGATAATGCCGCAGGGTCAGCCTGATCACGGCATAATTATTTAATACCCGGTCAGCTTGTGCTAAAATGTTAAGAGTATCAGGTAAAGGAGGTTTGCATGGATACTGAAGTTAAGCCCATGGTCGATCAGATAGAGTACCATCCCGGTTTCCTGCAGCAGGAGACAGTCGATTACTGCAAGAAGCATGACATAATAGTTGAGGCCTGGAGTCCGTTTGGCCGCGGCCGTGTCCTTAAGGACCCGCGTCTTGAAAGCATCGCCAGGGGTCATGGTAAGTCAGTCGCCCAGGTCTGCATCCGCTTCGCGATGCAGAACGGGATCGTCCCTCTCCCTAAGTCAGTGAACCTTGAACGCATCGATGAGAACTTCGATGTATTTGACTTTGAGCTCAATGATGAAGAGATGAATGAGATCAATTCATTCGAAGAATTTGGCTGGTCGGGGTTGGATCCGGATGAGATCGGGTTCTGAAATAAATAAAATTATTTGCTTAAATTTTGAAATAACGGCGACCTTTAATCCCGCTGGCTTTAGACAGTGGGTTAAGGCTGCCAAAAGTAGCTTGTTAACAGCATGAGACAATGAGCTCTTCATCACCCGGATCTCGGATGGTGGGGAGCCTTTCTTGCGCCTCGATTTCCTGTCAGTTTCGGAAGGTGACCCGGATTTCATCAACGCTGCAGGCATAAGGGAGTCAGGTGCCTTTAAAAAAATTTTGAAAAAATTTCCGGATCTGGTAATTTATGACCTACCGTAAGGGGTAATCTGAATTAAAGGTATAAGTGGACTTAATTCTATCAGGCCATACATAAATAAAGGATGTGTATAATTTGTATAATGTGGATAATGCTGCCGGGTCCTCCTAATCACGGCATAATTATTTAAAACCCGGTCGGCTTGTGCTAAGATATTAAGAGTATCAGGTAAGGGAGGATGTTTGCATGAATGCGGAATATATCTTGTCAGATGGGATTTTAGGATGTGGTCTAAATCCAGACGAGGGTTGAAGTTGATATATTTATTTGCATAATTTTTGAATTGTAGATAAAACATTTTTATTGCAAAGAGGAAATGGTATGAAAACTAAACCAAATTTGAGATTTTCGGGATTTACAGACGATTGGGAACAGCGTAAGTTGGGAGACATTTCTGACAAGGTAACAAAGAAGAATCAAGATATTGCGGTTGAAGAAGTCTTTACCAATTCAGCAGAATTTGGAATCATTTCTCAAAGAGATTTCTTTGATAAGGATATCGCTAACGCTGAAAACATAGATGGATACTATGTTGTTGAGCCTGATGATTTTGTTTATAATCCTCGAATTTCAACAACAGCACCATTTGGTCCAATCAAAAGGAACAAGCTTGAAAGAACTGGAGCGATGTCGCCCCTGTACTATGTTTTCAGACCTCATGATATTGACTTGAGTTATTTGGAATGGTTCTTCCAGACAACATGCTGGCACGCTTTCATGAGATTTAACGGCAACTCAGGAGCGCGTTCTGATAGGTTTGCAATTACAGATAAAAACTTCAATGAAATGCCGATATCTATACCACAAGATATTGAAGAACAAAAGAAGCTTGGAACATTTCTTACCGAGCTCGACAACCTTATCACCCTTCATCAGCGTAAGCTTGATAAGCTAAAAAAAATTAAAAATGCTTACCTTGACGGGATGTTTCCAAAAAATGGTGAAAAAGTTCCTAGAATAAGATTTTCGGGATTTACAGACGATTGGGAACAGCGTAAGTTGGAAGATATAGTCGGAGTATATGATGGAACTCATCAAACTCCAAACTATCAAGACCAAGGAGTAATGTTTGTTTCAGTAGAAGATATTCATACTCTTACATCTGAAAAATATATATCTGAAGAGGATTATGAAAAGAACTATTCTGTTGTGCCTGAACAGGGTGATATTCTGATGACAAGGATAGGCGATATTGGAACTGCTAATATCGTTAAAAGCGCAGAACCACTAGCATATTATGTGAGCCTGGCATTGTTAAAAAATAGGGGCGTAAATGCCGAATTTTTAAAAGCTAATATAGCTGCTCCAGCCTTTCAAAATGAGTTATGGCTACGCACTCTTCATACTGCTTATCCTAAGAAAATTAACAAAGATGAGATTGGGAAATGCATGATTTTCATTGCTCCAAGTATTGAGGAACAGGAGCAAATTGGTAAGTGTTTTGAGGGCATCGACAACCTTATCACCCTTCATCAGCGTAAGCTTGATAAGTTAAAGAAACTAAAAGCAGCATACTTAAATGATATGTTTGTATAATAGTGTAAGACTGTATTATATTAATATCAGTTAGACTGCTTTCGATGGAATGATCAAATATTAAGATATTTAGATTAATGTAAATGTGATTAAAAAGGGGTAATCATGCTGCATCCGCTTTATAGAGTGCTCTGATGCACTACATTGTGTACATGATAATAAACTTTATGCATGTGCCTGTACATATAAGCACAACCTTGATGAAGGCAGAATTTTTTACGGGAAAAATGTGAACGTATAAATATCTATAATCTTATCAGAAAGGAAAATCTATGAAGAAACTTTTCTTGGATCTTGAAACACCTAATAAAAGGAATAATCGTCCTTGTCAGATAGGACTGATCTATGAAGTTGATGATTCTGTAGTATTTGAAAAGAATATTATGATTAATCCGGAAGCGCCATTTGATGATTATAATATCGATATTCACCATATTACTCCAGACATGGTTTCGGAAGCACCCAATTTCCCTGAGGTATGGGAAAAGCTACGGCCGTACTTTTCTGAATCATTGATAGTAGGGCACAATGTCAGATTTGATTTGTCTGTTCTTAGTAAATCAATACATGATTATGGACTTGAACCGCTTGATGTTATGTATGAAGATACCATGATAAAAGCTCATTCATTAGAACTTCCGGGAAAGCTGGACGAACTGAATATCTATCTTAAACTCCCTGATTTTTCACATCATGATGCTATGGAGGACATACGGGCGACCAGGCTCATATATCATAAATTATATGAATTATCACCCTGGAAGGAACACGATGGAGTTAAAGAACTTGGCTTTGATGAATCGAAAACAGATGCTGCTGATCTTGAGCGAAAGGTTAATGAACTTTATGGAATATTTGCAGGCATTGGCATAGATAAAGAAATTAATGCTAAGGAAATTGATGCTATCAGAAAGTGGATCGCAGCCAATCAGCAATCAAAGAATCAGGCAGAATTTAAGGATATCTTTGAAGCGCTCTATAATATACTTGAGGATAATAAGATCACACTTGACGAATATAAATATATGCTTGTCTTACTTGACAGATTCCATATTCATAGGTTTTCAAGGCAGACAGTCGCTATGCAGAGGCTGAAAGGAATCTTAATAGGTATTATTGAAGATAAGAAGATCAGAGAAGCTGAGCTTGAGAATTTAAAAATCTGGATGATGGCCTTTGATGATCTTATAGACCATTATCCATTTAATAAAATTGTATCCCTGGTAGAAGATGTAATGGCAGATAATGTTGTTACTGAAGAAGAAAATACCAGGCTGATTGAAGAATTTAGGAAGTTCATATCTCCTGTGGAAGAACAAAGTACTGATCATCAAAGTGAAGATATTGATTTATCCGGCAAGTCATGCTGCCTGACCGGAAATTTTACTTTAGGAACCAAGAAAGATATTGAACAGAGATTAACTGCTATGGGAGCTGCTGTAGTACCCAGTGTTACCAAGAAGACTGATGTCTTGATAGCTGGCGGTCAGGGCAGTACCGCCTGGGCATATGGAAATTATGGCGGTAAGAAAAAAAAGGCTCTTGAAATGCAGGAAAAAGGTTCAAATATAAAAATATATGGAGAGAAGGAAATATTCAAATGATTACATCAGAAGAAATCAAAAGAAGATTATGGAACGGAGCTAATCAGCTGAGAGGCTCAATGGATGCAAGCCGATATAAGGATTACATGCTGGGCCTCATGTTCTATAAGTTCCTGAGCGATAAGACACTTTCAGCCTTTGCATCATATGCAAAATCAGATTTAACAGGCAGAGAGCTGGTAAAGTTTTATTCGGATATGGTTACAGCTGTGCAGGGTACCGGCGGAGATTCCGAAAATAAGATTCTTAAATCCGTTAAAGATTATCTCGGCTATTATGTATTGCCCGATAAGCTTTATCAGTCATGGATAAATGATATAAATAATGGTGAATTTGAACTTGAGAAGATAGCAGATTCATTGAACAGCTTTGAAAGAAATGCGGATTCTCAGAAAAATAGCGATGATTTCAAAGGACTTTTCTCCAATCTGGATCTTACAGATACGGCTTTGGGAAGCTCCATAAAGCAGAGAAGCGATAACATCAAGCAGCTGATCCTGTTATTTGCAGACCTTGATATGGTAGAGCTTCAGGAAAATGATATTCTGGGAGATGCATATGAGTATCTTATAGGGCAGTTCGCTATGGAATCCGGAAAGAAGGCCGGAGAATTCTATACACCTCATTTTGTATCTGAAGTCATAGCTCAGATCATTGCCAGATGTACACATATCAATTCCATATATGATCCGGCAGTCGGCTCAGGCTCATTATTACTCACTGTAAGGAAATATCTTTCTCAGAATGATGCGAAAAATCTTCATTATTATGGTCAGGAGAAGAATACAGCCACTTATAACCTTACCAGAATGAACCTTTTGCTTCATGGCGTACGTCCTGAAAAGATGGATATTAAGAATGGTGATACTCTGGCAGAGGATTGGCCGGAAGATCCTAATAGACCTGGAGAGGGTATACTTTTTGATGCTGTAGCCATGAATCCTCCTTATTCACTTAAGGGGTGGAATGCATCCGGACTTAATGGAGCTGACCCAAGATTTGAATTCGTTGATGGCCTTATCCCGCCGGATAATAAGGGTGATTATGCTTTCCTCCTTCATGGACTTTATCATCTCAATCGCGATGGCGGAATTATGGGAATTGTACTCCCTCATGGTGTCCTTTTCAGAGGGGCAGCCGAAGGTGAGATAAGAAAGACCCTGATCGATAAGGATTGTATAGATGCAATTATTGGACTTCCAGCCGGGATGTTCACGAATACAGGTATTCCGGTTATTGTAATGATATTACGTAAAGATCGTGAATTTGACCAGCCAGTACTTATTATAGATGCCTCCCTTGGCTATTCTAAGCAGGGTAAGCAGAATGTATTAAGAGACCGGGATATAGCTAAGATAGTAGACACGTATATCAACAGGACAGAGGAGCCGGGGTATTCACATCTTGCGTCTAAGAAGGAAATAGTTGACAACGATTATAATCTTAATATTCCGAGATATGTTGAGAAGTCAGCTGATAATATGCCTGAGGATGTAGATGGACATCTGCTCGGAGGTATTCCTGAACGTAATATAAAGGACTTAAATGTCTTGAATAACGCTGTTCCTGAGATAATCAGAGATTCATTTACAGAGATACGTCCAGGATATGTAAAACTTAACTGCGATGAATCTGAGTTTGAGCAGAAAGTGATCGGCTCTTCCTCTGTAACCCGTAAAACAGAAAGGTTAAGAGACGATATTTATGAATTTATTGAAAAATATTGGGATAATATCCGGAAGATATCACAGGCTGATGGTCTTGAAAAAGCTGCAGCTCTTAAAGAGAATATGCTTGTCGAAGTGAAGGAAATATTGTCAGCATATTCCTATATTGATGTATATGAAGGATATCAGGTAATAGCTGATATCTGGAAAGCCTCATTAGACCATGATATTAAAATTATTGAGGAAAACGGCTTCTACAATGCAGGAAGAATGCGAGTTCCAAATATGGTCACAAAGGGCACTGGTGATAAAAAGCATCAGGAACAGGATGGCTTTATCGGCTCCATAGCTCCTAATGACCTGGTTGAAAAGTTCCTGTTTACTGACGAGCTTAAGGAAATAGCTGACCTTGAAGACAAGTCCTCAGCGATCGATGCTGCCATATCTGAAATGACAGATAATGCTAAGGATGAATCAAATGAAGAGTATTCGATCCTTGCTGATTGCTTAAAGGATACAGGAGATGAGCTTGATAGAAAGAAGATAAAAGCTGCTATCAAATCAGCTGAAAAGGGCAGTCCGGAAAGGGATCTTCTTAATGAAGCAGAGAAACTTTTCACAGATAAAGCTGGCATTGTAAAGCTCCTTAAGGAAAAGAATTTCGCCCTGAAAGACGCTGTCCAGGAGAGGATCCTTACACTTACTGATGATGAAATAGACTTGATAATGTATGAAAAATGGTTTGGACAGGTTATATCCGAGATGAATTCTTTAATTCTTTCTCCGATTAATCATGAGCTTGCCATTGTGAAAGACCTGAATGACAGATATTCTGAAACATTAAGTGATATCGATAAAGAGATCTCTGACCTCGATAAAGAGCTCAAAGACCTTCAGAAGGACCTTGTATTTACAGGTAACTGATGTAAATACAAATTATCATCCTGATGCTGCTTATAATATTATTCAAGCCGGGCAAAAAGGAGGATAATATTGGAAAGCTTTTCAAAAGATGATTTATTTTATGAGTACTTTAAGACCTGGATAATTACATATAAGCAGGGGGCTGTCAGGAAAATAACGTTAAAAAAATATCAGTTAAGCTTGAGCTGGATAGGTAAGCTTGCGCCAGATCTGAAGCTATGTGATATGGACAGGACTACTTATCAGAATATACTTAATGAATATGCACGCTATCATGAAAAACAGACAACTATGGACTTCCATCATCAGATAAAATCCGCAGTTATAGATGCTGTAGATGATGGTCTGATAGCAAAAGATCCGACCAGGAGGGCAATAATAAAGGGTAAGAATCCTTCACCAAAAAAGGTCAAATACCTTGATCAGTATCAGCTCCATGCTTTAATTGCTGATCTGGATCTTGAAGAAGGTCTTAATTGGGATTGGTTTATCCTTTTAATAGCAAAGACCGGCATGAGATTTTCTGAAGCTCTTGCACTTACACCTGATGATTTTGACTTTGCTCATCAGAAGCTAAGGATAGATAAAACCTGGGATTATAAGGCTGATGGCGGCTTCTTGCCTACCAAGAATAAGTCATCAAACAGGCGTATACAGATCGATTGGCAGGTTATCGTGCAGTTTTCTGAATTATTAAAGGATATGCCGAAAAATGAACCGATATTTGTAAAGCCTGGCGAAAAAGTTTATAACTCGACAATTAATGACCTGTTAGAGAGGCATTGCAAAAGATTGAATATTCCTGTTATTTCTATTCATGGATTAAGGCATACACATGCGTCATTACTCTTATTTGCAGGAGTATCTATTGCAAGCGTTGCAAGGAGATTAGGTCATTCCAGTATTAATACGACGCAGAAGACCTATCTCCACATAATACGAGAACTGGAGAATAAGGATATAGATCTTGTAATGAGGGCATTAACTACACTTAGCTGATGCCAGCAACCTAATAATGATTAATAATAAATATATTGCCCGGTGTAAAAGAGGTGTGATTATGGGAAAAAGGCCAAAATTAAGATTTAAAGGATTTACTGACGATTGGGAACAGCGTAAGTT
>JAZASR010000034.1:0-20080 GCA_036343175.1 Lachnospiraceae bacterium | reverse complement strand
CTTTTCTCTCGCTCACTTCTTCACGTCAGAACTTGCCAGGCTTTTGGCAAGTTCCAAAGGTTGGCTTTAGCCAACCGATGAGAATAGGTCCAAAGCCACTTACCTGACCATCAAAGTGCTTTTCTAGTTACTTAAGGCTGATGATGACATAAGGCCTGACCTTAAAGTTTTCTCACTTATAACCTACATTCCCTGAATATTGCTTTTCGATTAGAAAATAATACAACCGATTTTATCAAGAAACGATAGAATTTCATTCTTTGGAAATTAAGGTTTGCGGAGGAGAGAAAAAACGAAAAAGTATACTTTTTAAGATCAGCTGTTTAGTACGCCCTTTATGGCACCGAGAAGCTCGGAATATTCCTCGAATGCCGGAATATCCGGATAGTCGGCCTTGATCTTGTCAGTGCTTCTGAAGAGGAAGCCTGCCTTTGAATTCTGGATCATGCCAAGGTCATTGTAGGAATCGCCGCTTGCAATGGTCTCAAAACCGATAGACTGAAGAGCCTTCACAGTATTAAGCTTTGAATCAGGTATTCTCATCCTGAAGCCTGTGATCTCATTCCCCTTTACTTCGAGACTGTTGCAGAATATGGTAGGCATGCCAAGCTTCTTCATGAGAGGACCTGCAAATTGTGTAAATGTATCGGAAATGATGATGACCTGGCAGAGCGAACGGAGCTCATCTAAAAATTCTCTGGCGCCCGGCATAGGATCGATAGCTGCGATAACATCCTGGACTTCCTTAAGTCCGAGACCGTGCTCCTTAAGGATGCCGAGTCTCCAGTTCATAAGCTTATTGTAATCGGGCTCGTCGCGGGTAGTGCGCTTAAGCTCAGGGATGCCGCTTGCTTTGGAAAAAGCGATCCAGATCTCCGGTACAAGTACGCCTTCAAGGTCAAGACAGGTAATATACATGGTTTTTTCCTCCTAAATTATAAATTGCGTATGTAATCTACAGCTGCAAGTGCCGCCGTAGCTCCATCTCCTGCTGCCGTTGTGAGCTGCCTTACGCTTTTTTGTCTGCAGTCGCCTGCTGTAAAGATCCCGGCGGTCTTTGTCAGACACGTCTCATCGGAAGCAATATAGCCCTTATCATCGAGCTCAGCATAGTCTTTAAATGCGCCATTTTCCGGCATCTGACCTATAGCGATGAACAGGGCACTCGTTTCGAGCACTTTTTCTTCACCAGTGATCTTATTCTTCACTTTAATGGCTGTAAGAGCTTCATCACCAATAAGCTCAGCAACGTTCGAATTCAAAATAAATTCAACGTTTGACTTACTTTTAAGGTTTTCAACATTCTTACTGTCTCCGCGGAATTCGTCACGTCTGTGTATCAGATATACCTTCTTACATATATCCGAAAGATATGCCGCATCCTCAAGAGCTGTGTTGCCGCCGCCATTAACCGCCACAGTCTTTCCCCTGAAGAAATTGCCATCACATGTGGCGCAATACGAAATGCCTTTCCCTGTAAGCTCCTTTTCCCCGGGTAGACCCAAGGGCCTGTTCTGTGCTCCTGTTGCAATGATCACCGCATAGCACTCATACTCATTTCCATTTTCAGTGATGACCTTTTTAGTCTTTCCAAGATCCTCTATCTTTACTGCCTTTTCATATTCAAGAACAGCGCCGAAGCTTTCAGCCTGCTCATAAAGGGCAGTTGCGAAGTCAAAGCCTGATACATGCTTTATTCCCGGATAATTCTCAACATCCGGCGTATTGATGATCTGTCCGCCATAGCCGACCGCATCTAACAGAGTCACGCTTTTTCCGCCGCGCTCCGCATAGATAGCCGCCGTAAGTCCGGCCGGACCGGCACCGATTATTACTATATCTGTCATGAGTTATCAGGCGGGTAAACCCACAGGCAAGCCTGTGGGAGGAACCGCCGTCCTCCTTTCGGTAATGGTTCAAACTTCTTCCTATAGTCACCGTGATTCTCCAAATCGCCGATCACCGTAGACTATCATCAGATCCGGTAAAGTTTTCTTGCATTAATAAATGTCCTGTCACTGACCTCATCCTCTGTAAGGCCTTTTATTTCAGAGATCTTTTTTACAACATCCGGAAGGTACCCGGAGAAATTGCGCTTGCCGCGGTTCGGTTCAGGCGCCATATACGGGCAGTCTGTCTCGATAACAATGTTATCCATAGGGATCTTCTCAACGACCTCTGTCAGGCGCCTCGCATTTTTAAATGTGAGAACACCGCCAACCCCTATCATGAAGCCCATGCGGATATATGTCACAGCTGTTTCATAAGAGCCCGAAAAGCAATGTACAACGCCCGGTATCTTATTTACCGTGCTGTGCATATCGGTGGGATCGACATCATTCAATGAATAAAACCGCTTTACTATGTCCAAAGTATCACTCACAGCATCTCTTGAATGAATGATTATCGGCATATTGAGCCTTACTGCCATCTCGACCTGGTTGGCAAATGCCCTTTTCTGTGTTCTTTTTGTCTCTTCGCTGTTATCATAATGATAATCGAGACCTATCTCCCCGACCGCTTTGACCTTATTCAGGGCACAGAGATCACCTAATCTGGCAATATTCTCATCTTTAAGGGCTTCCCCGGCAGAATCCGGATGAATGCCTACGCTGGCATACATAAAATCATATTTTTCCGCAAGATTTATGCATTCCATCGAAGTATTCATGTTGGATGCCACATCCATGACAAGCTTTATGCCGTAACTTGCAAGAGAATCAATGACTGCTGCACGGTCATTTGCAAATGCATCATCTTCGTAATGAGCGTGAGAATCAAATATATTCATAAATAACTTTAACTCCCGGATCTTATCAGCTGTTTGCAGATTCAGCGTCTATAATCAGATCTATAATATTGACAGACGATCATTCCTTATCATTCAAATGTCCTGTCAGCCTGTGAAATATACAGTAGGATCCTCAGGCGGCTTTACAGCCTCCACATTATCCGCATAGAAAACAGGACCCTCCTCACCGTATTCTTTTCTGTAGCCATAATCCATCTTTGCTGTAATAGCTACATAATCACGGTTCTTTAAACTGTCCCATTTATCGTACTTTACAAGAAAGCCCATGAACTGTATATCCTGTGCGCAGCAGGTCATTACGTTCCTGCCGAATACAGCATAGCCAGGCTCAAGTCCCTTTGGTTTCTGAAGGATGCCGCGGAGCTTAAGTGTCTTGCCCTTGTAATTATCGAGGTTGTCGACCATATCAACATACCAGGTGCCGAACAGGTCATCCGGGATATCAACAGGATCGGCCTTAATATCGTATGGAAGCTCTTCCTCCTGCTCATAGAAGGCATCATCATCGGATTCAAATATGACTGAAGCACGGGGATTGATCACACGGACGCTGCCGCGGATGGCGCTCCTCTTTGTATCAAGCGTACACCTGTTATCTACGACTGTCTGAGCGATCCTGAAGTGCTCGACTATAAATGATGACATATTCTTCATATAAAGATTGAATGTCTCATCATTCAGGACATCTATGGTCTGGATATAGACCTCTCTGTCAAACAGCACGTCTACAAGCCTGTTGTAGAAATCAACTACCCTGTTGACATTCCACATGCCGTTGTATTCAATTACTATCCTGTCAGGCTTATGCTCTTTCAGCATAGGCTTTATGTGGTCGATAGTAAAGTCCTTTTCATCCTCGATCAGCTCTGTAACCGCATTTGCCTTCTGAAGGAAGGCCGGCTCATATTCCTCTTCCCCCTCCTCGCATACGATTATGAGAGTCTTTGACTTTGGATCATATATTTCGTCTGTCAGCAGATCTTTTATGAGACTTGTCTTGCCAGCCTCCAGAAGGCCTAGTATAGCATAGACAAGCATTTCCTTTCTTCTGTTGAACATAAAGCTTTCCTTTCCAAACTATCAGAGTTCTCTAATAAAGGCAGTACTGCAGATAAATATAAAATCATGCATTAAATAAAGTTTTTAAAACATCCTGTTTGAGTCCCGAGCCGATCACACATACACGGCCGGTGTAGTCGGCTGAGCCCTTGCGGATCTGGGTCTCTTCAGGCACAAGATCAAAGTGGAACCAGCTGCCGTCAGCAGCAGGAACTATGCCTTTGGCACGGAGAACCACACCATATGTTCCATCCTCGTCCGCAAGCTTCTTAAGGATATCCTTAAGCTCAGCTTCTTCGTACTTGTGGGCTGATTCGAAGCCGACGCTGTCAAATACGTCGTCTGCATGATGATGTCCGTGGTGGTGATGGTCATGATGATCGTGTTCGTCATCGTCATGGTCGTGATGATCGTGCTCATCATGGTCATGATCGTGTTCGTCATCGTCATGGTCATGATGATGGTGCTCATCATGGTCGTGTTCGTCATCGTCATGATGATGGTGATGGCCGTGCTCATGAAGCTTCTTATGCTCTTCTGCTTCCTTTTCATCTGCCTCGTAATCAAAGTTTGCTGCTGCCTCAAGCTCGCTCTGAAGGGTATTTACCTTCTCCATAGCTTCGAGGATCTTATCTCCAGTAATATCATCCCAAGGTGTAGTGATAATGGATGCCTCTGAATTGTGCTCTCTGATGATATCAAGGACTGCCTTCAGCTTGTCATCGCTGACCATCTGCGTACGGCTTAAAACTACGGTTCCTGCAGACTCTATCTGGTTCTCATAGAACTCACCGTAATTCTTCATGTACATCTTGCACTTCTTAACATCTACAACTGTTGTTGTGGAATTAATATCAACATCATCTCCGACACGCTTTACAGCCTTGATGACATCCGAAAGCTTGCCTACACCTGATGGCTCTATGATGATGCGGTCAGGACTGTACTGGTCCATGACCTGACGGAGAGCCTTGCCAAAGTCACCTACGAGTGAGCAGCAGATACAGCCGGAATTCATCTCTGTGATCTGAATGCCTGAATCCTTTAAGAATCCGCCATCGATGCCGATCTCACCGAACTCGTTCTCTATGATGACGAGCTTCTCTCCCTTGAAGCTCTCTGCTACGAGCTTCTTAATGAGTGTTGTCTTACCGGCTCCAAGGAATCCGGAAATAATATCTATCTTTGCCATAATATAATAAAACCTCCTTAATTTTTAATCATCAGCAAGTATAATATCCATAAACAGGATAAGTCGATGTTGTATATACAACAAAATTATATGTGCAGCCCTGTTGATATTTACATGATAAAAGCCCCGGGCTTTTTTAGGACTTATGAGCGGTAGTCCCCATTGATCTTTACATAATCATAAGTCAGATCACATCCCCAGGCTTTTCCGGACTCATCGCCCTCATTGAGGCAGATATCGATATAGATCTCATCGCTCTTAAGAACTTCAGCGGCTTTTTTCTCTGAGAAATCTACTCCGGCTCCATTGCGGCATACTTCCACACGGCCGAATTCAGAATGAATGTCCACGTCTACTTTATTAATATCAAAGTCCGCATCCGCGTAACCTACGGCGCAAAGTATACGGCCCCAGTTTGCATCTTCGCCGAAAATAGCACATTTAAGAAGATTGGAGCTTACGACGCTTTTGGCAACGACTAAAGCGGTCTCTTTTGCCGCAGCCTTCGTAACTTCGACTTCAATAAGCTTTGTTGCTCCTTCACCGTCCCTTGCAAGCATCCTGGTCAGATTCATGAGGATAATATAAAGGGCCTTCTTTACCTTATTATAGGCTTCATCTTCTGAAGTGATGCGTTCATTGCCTGCAAGTCCATCAGCGAGGACTACCATGGTATCATTCGTCGATTCGTCACCATCGATGGAAAGGCAGTTGTAGGTGACTTTTACGATCTCAGAAAGCATCTTTTTTAACAGGGGCGCTTCAATATTTACATCTGAAGTAATGAAGTTAAGAGTCGTAGCCATGTTGGGATTGATCATGCCGGAGCCCTTGGCCATACCGCCCATATGGCACTTCTTACCATCGAGCTCGAACTCTACTGCGACTTCCTTTGGGAATGTATCAGTTGTCATGATGGCATTAGCTGCTCTCTTATCGCCGTCTTTTGAAAGTCCGGCAAGAAGCTCATCCATATAATTTACAAATGGATCTAAAGTAAACTTCATTCCGATGACACCGGTAGATGCAACCATGACTTCTTCAGGGGATATTCCAAGCTTCTCAGCCATGATAAGGCATGACTTCTCTGCTATTTCACAGCCATCAGCATTGCAGGTATTTGCATTTTTGGAATTTACAAGTATTGCCCTGGCCTTGCCTCCGGTTGCCTCCAGGTGCTTCTTTGATACGATGACAGGCGCTCCTTTGACCTTATTTGTCGTGAACACTCCCGCTGCATCACATTCAGTGCTGCAGACAACTGCGCCTAAGTCATTCTTGGCTTTATCCGGATTGATGCCGGCATTCAGTCCATTTGCCGTAAATCCTTCTGCTGCGCATACTCCGCCATCGACGTAAGTGAAACCTTCAAAATTATTTTTTGTCATAGTTACATCTTCTTTCTTGCTAAAATACTTACATATAAAATGATATATCAGATAAATGATCCTGAATATATTATTTACCGGCTAAAAGTCCTTATGGCACTTATTTCCTAAGCAAAAATACTGCCCGATGCTTATCTTTTAAAGACAAACTTAAAAATAAATGTCACCCGCTTACCTTCTTATAGTACCCATCAGTGATCTGTCCATTATAAATATAGAGAGGAAGGAGGGTCTCACCCGTTGTTGAATCACGCTTTATGAAATTGCCGTCGATCTCATATTTTCCGGACTTGACAAAGCTCTGCTCCTCGGCCTTGTCGCTTCCTTCAGGCTTCACTTTGCCGGTACTTGTGGACTTATATGTACCATTCTCCATGAACTCCAGTTTTACCATATAATTCTCGGAAGGGCGCAGGATGAACTCAGCGCTGAATCTGTCCTTACCCTCAGGAACAGTACCCTCATACATATTGTCAAGGCTCACAAGATAATCGCCATCTTTGGCATATTTGTATTCCTTCTTGCTCTTGTCGGAAACAGCTGTGATATGGCCGCCATCTTCCGTATATGTACCTTTATCCAGCTCGCTCTTCTGGCTGCCTGCGAATACCACTTCCTTATAAGTCATGCTGTTTGAATCGAAAGTGAGTCTGAATGAAGTGTCATTGTGCTCATCACTGGTGCCGATAACAGTGGAATACTCTGTGACGCCCTCCGGAAGCGGTGATTCAACAGGAGTCGTATTCAGCTCCTTCTGCTGCCTGTCAGCCTTGTGGGTCTCATAAATATGCTGTATTGCCAGCACGAGCATCCAGCAAAGTATTGCAAATACAATAACAAGAATTAAAGTGGAGATGACCCCGGAGGCAGTCATCTTCTTTCTTTTCTTCTTATGCTTTTTGGAAGCATCATTGCTTATTTTCTTTTTATTTTCCTGTGTATCCATTACTTTAACCTCACTATAAAAGTTTCATGCGTCAAGCTTTACTATTCTATCACTATTATAAAAATAATTCCACCTACTACATTTAGTGTCTTTTTTAAAAATAATTGACATTTACCCCATTATATGGTATGATCTCATACGTAACGTAAATGATCTTAAAAGAACATCCCCCTATCCGTTCTGTTAAGATCCCGTATTATGAAAGGCTTAGGTGGAAAATGAGTCAGTCAGACATAAAAAAAGTAAAGTTTTCAGTCGACAGGAACATTGGCAACAAAGTCATGATCAGGGCCAACAAAGGACGTCATAAGATATCCGTTACAGAAGGCATCATATCCAAGACTTACCCAAGCATTTTTCTGGTTGAAGTGCCTAATAAGCTTGATTCAACCATCCAAACCATCTCTTTCAGTTACACAGATGTTTTGACAAAAGACGTGCAGATGCAGCTCATTTGATCACTCATGTGAAGTCATTTGCAAAAAAAGATAGGCCAGCCCTTTGGGGACTGGTTTATTTTTTTGACATCTTTTTGCCTGTGTTGTATAATGCATAAGATTTTTTGGTCCGAGTAAGGACAGAGGGAGATTAATATGGGAATTTTACAGAACTGGCGTGAATACGCATATGGTGTTGAGTTCGACTCCAAGGCAGGCAAGGCCATCTGGTCAAAATATTTCAAGGAAGAAAAGGCCGTTTATGAGAAGCTGCTTGCGGATATATCTGAGGTCGAATCCGGTACGGTTAAGGATCTCGCTGCAAAGTATGACATGGATATTAACTATTTCTCAGGTTTTATCGATGGTATCAACGAAAGCCTTAAGACTCCTAATGATATAGAAAATATGGATGAGAATACAGTCATCACTTTTGACATAGATCCTGAAAAGCTCTATTACAACATGGTCGCTGCAAAGGCTGAATGGCTCTATGACCTTCCTCAGTGGGACAACATCCTCACTAAGGAGAAACGCGATGAGCTCTATCGCGAGCAGAAGAAATCAGGCACCATCGTAAAGCCTAAGAAGATAGGACGCAATGACCCGTGTCCTTGCGGAAGCGGTAAGAAATATAAGTTCTGTCACGGAAGAAATGCGTGAGAGAGCGTCTTCGCAGGCTATAAATACACTCGTTTATACAAAAAGGCTGTACAGGCAATACCTGTACAGCCTTTTTTATTTCAGTCTTCTCTTGAGCGCATTCATTTCTTTCTTATTATAGGAGTTTACAAAGCTGCGGTAGGAGAAGAAATAGAAGCCATTTACACGTTTATAGCGGCGTGCGTACTTCACCTGCCGTGCTATGACGTTCTTACGGCGCCAGTCTCCGGATAGGGGAGGGACTGTACGGTAAGTGCCAAGGCCGGAATACAGACGGACAGGACCGCTGCCTGTGATCTTCAGCCACCTCTTAAGGAGACGGTCATAGGAGACACTTCCGGAATGGAAATCCCAATACATCTGAGGAGCAATGTAATCGACGTATCCCGGCTCACTGCACCACTTCTTAATATCTGTATAGTACATATATTTGCTGGTCAGATTGTCTATGTTGCCGGCGGGGGATATGCCAAACTCAACAGATGGATCCCTGCTCTTTACCGTATCGTATACGAGCTTTACCATCTGGTTTACATTGTCACGGCGCCATTCAGCTATTGACATCGCAGGACCTGTTGCCGTATCCGAATGAGAAAGTCTCTTCCTGTATTTCCTGTATTCCGGGGCATCAAAATCAGTATTTACAGTTGAACTGTTGAATGTCGGATAAAAATAATCATCCATGTGAATGCCGTCAACATCGTAGTTATCTAGGATCTCCCCTACACCATCTGCTATAAGCTGTCTTACCTCTGGAATTGCCGGATTATAGTAGATCTGATTTCCATAAGTAAGGGTGTACCGGCTTGTCGAACTTCCTGAATGCCACTTTTTAGCGGGATTATCGGATGATAATGAATCGTAGCTCCGATCATTTATAGTTACGCGATAGGGATTGATCCAGGCCTCAATGGCTATACCATTATCGTGGGCAGCCTCTACCATGACAGCAAGCGGATCATAGCCGGGGTCGCGGCCCTGTCTGCCTGAAATATATGCTGACCACGGGAAGATATCAGACCTGTAAAGAGCATCGCTCATTGGGCGGACCTGTACGACTGCATCCGTGATATTCCATTTTTTCATATTCTTAAAGGCTTCATAGACCTGATCAGTAAATTCGCTTTCAGAAACAGCCTTCTTCATGCCATCATTGATATCAAAAACTGAGCACCATATTGCGCGGCGTTCCCTGCCATGGTCGATCGCACTCCCGGTCGAGACCGCTCTAGCGTCTGAAGTGTTCCCGAATGTCAGCATGCCTGCATCCTTCATGACCGGAACCAGATACATTGCAAGCATTATGACAAGGCAGGCAGCAGCTGTCCCCAGGAAGATACCGGGTATCATCTGCCTGCCTTTTCTGCGGCTGCGTCTTCCTTTGCTGCTCTTCCTTCTTTTCTTATTCTGTGCCATAAGCACCCTCCCCTTAAGATCACTATTTATAAGTATATCGAAACTGAAGTTTATATGCAAATGTTTGTTCACTCCATCCGCACGGGAATATGGTGCTGAAAAAAACCGGGATTTACGTTTTTTGAGAAGTCACGACAAAATAAAGGTATAAGCAAAAGTAAAAGAGGAGCTGTCTGGGAAACAGCTCCTCTTTCGGAGAAGGTATTTTTGTTACTTATGGGGTGTAGCAAAAACTATATAATGTATTGGGGTTTACGATTATTAATATACCAAAGCACCCCTTTACAGTGTGCATAAACTTGAAGAAATTTTTTCATATTTTTTGTGCAATTTTTTTGCCATTTGACGGATGTGTCAATTTTTTGATAAATTTTTAGGCTTTTTTATGCAATTTAGCAGAGAACTATACAAAAATGATCCCGGACAGGTAAGTCCGGGACCATTAATTTAATATACAGCTTATATCTTATATTTTCATGCATCAGTCGGCTCTGCTGCATTCTCATCAGCGCTGGTATCGTTGAACAGCGCTTCGAACTCATTGCGATCGATACGTTCCTTTTCAAGGAGGAGCGCCGCCGATCTGTGAAGAATATCGATGTTGTTAATGAGGATCTCCTTAGCTTTATCGTAGCAATCGTCAATGATCCTCTTGACTTCATCATCTATTCGTCTGGCTATGTCCTCACTGTATTCTTTGGTGTGACCATAGTCGCGGCCAATGAATACTTCGTCGCTGTCCGCATAATTAACAAGACCTACCTCGTCCGAGAAGCCGTACTTGGTGACCATGTCACGGGCTGTCTGTGTAGCCTGCTTAATGTCCTGAGAAGCCCCGGTCGTGATATCATCGAAGATAAGGGACTCGGCGATCCTGCCTCCCAGATCTACCTCTATCTCCTGCAGCATCTTGCCGCGGGTAACGTACATATCATCTTTTTCATCTATCGGCATGGTATATCCGCCGGCACCCTCACCGGTAGGAATGATAGATACTATATGTACAGGACCGACATCAGGAAGGAGATGGAAAAGTATAGCATGACCGGACTCGTGGTAAGCTGTGATCTTCTTATCACGGTCTGAAACGACCCTGGTCTTCTTCTCGGTACCTATACCGATCTTTATAAATGACTTGCTGATATCTTCATCATTAATATAAGGGCGATCGTCTTTGGCAGCTGCGATAGCTGCTTCATTCATGAGATTTTCCAGATCTGCGCCTGTGAATCCGACGGTAGTCCTGGCGATCTTCTTAAGGTCTACGTCATCACCAAGCGGCTTATTCCTGGTATGGACCTCGAGGATCTGTTCCCTGCCGCGGACATCAGGCCTGCCGACTGCGATGCGCCTGTCGAAACGGCCCGGACGCAGGATAGCAGGATCGAGGATATCAACACGGTTCGTAGCTGCCATTACAATGATCCCCTGATTGACCGTGAAACCATCCATCTCCACGAGCATCTGATTCAATGTCTGTTCACGTTCGTCATGACCGCCGCCGAGGCCTGAGCCTCTGCGCCTGGCTACGGCATCGATCTCATCTATGAATATGATACAAGGGGCATTCTTCTTGGCCTCAGCGAACATATCACGGACTCTGGACGCGCCGACACCAACGAACATTTCTACGAAGTCAGAACCCGAGAGTGAGAAGAACGGGACTCCTGCCTCACCTGCAACAGCCTTTGCAAGAAGAGTCTTACCTGTTCCCGGAGGTCCCACCAGAATGATGCCCTTAGGTATCCTGGCACCAAGTGACAGGAATTTATCGGGCTCCTTAAGAAAATCCACGACCTCTTCCAGCTGTTCTTTTTCTTCACCAAGCCCTGCAACATCAGAGAACTTCTTTGCGCCCGGATCGCCCGGATTGATGCGCTGAGCGCGGCTCTTGCCGAAGTTTGCCATCTGATCCTTGCCGCCGCCTGATATCCCGGCGCGCATAGAATTAAAGCTTGTAATAACGATAATTATCAGAACGATCGACAGGATAGCACTTATGACCATGTATATAGTAAATGTAGTATTTCCTGACTTTACAGCATGAATCGTATATGAATCAGCGATTTCTGACTTTTCAAGGATTTCCTCTACTTTGCCGGTGTCTGATACGTAGAAAGACCTCTCACTGGCATCCTTATATGTTGCCTTGACCTCTCCCACAGGTACGTTTGCCGAAGGATATATGTCAACGCTGCTGATAAGCTCTTTATCCATATCCTGCTGAAAACTTACAATATTCATACTTTCAGTTTCATTATTGCCATTTCTTCCTATGAAATAGATAATGGCCAGCATTACCAGCAGGATCAGCAGATAAAAGAAACCGCTGGTAATAAAACTTCTTCTGTTATTCATTATGTCTCCTTATTGTATTGCAATACAGTTACTTGAAAAGCAATGCGGATCACAGGTCGATATGATCAAGGCACTTTCATAAAAGAAAACTGCCTGTCAACAGAGCTTATTTATTGAATGACTCCAATATATGGAAGATTCCTGTACTTCTCGGCATAGTCCATGCCGCAGCCGACAACGAACCTGTCAGGTATGTCGAATCCCTTGTATTCGATAGGGAGATCAACCTCCCTGCGCTCAGGCTTATTTAAAAACGCGCAGATCTTAAGGGATGCAGGCTTTCTCTCCAGAAGCTTCTTCTTAAGCAGATAGAGAGTGTTGCCGGAATCGATAATATCCTCGATGATCAGACAGTCCTTGCCTTCAATGCCCATGGACAGGTCCTTCTTAATGATCAGGTCACCATGAGTAGTGGAGCTGCCATAGCTTGAAGCCTCCATGAAATCAAGTGTCACAGGCACTTTCATCCTTCTGGTGATCTCGCAGACGCAGTAGACCCCGCCCTTAAGTATACATATAACATTAACGGTCTTACCCTCATAATCGCGCGTAAGCTCCCCGGCAAGTTCATCAAACTTTCTGTCCACATCTTCCTCGCTAATGAGTACTTCTAATTTAGAATCCATTTCGGCCTCCAAAGTTAATATATTATATTCAGGAAAGCTTGCATCATAATAACCTGAAGCTGACCTTATAGTATCACTTTTGATGCATGAAAATGACTTATTATTCAAAAGCTGCACTAAACTTCAGTATACGTACAGTCTGCGGTCCAATATAATAGCTGCTCCCGGTCTTCTTTAGCTCCGGTATACAGATAACACCATTGTCATCAGCAAGCATCCAGACATGGCTTCGAAGCATCTCCGGCACCTTGCAGTCGATAAAGAGCCTCGAAAGCTTCTTCCTGACCTTTCCCGACATGATGGTATCCTCAGGGAAGCTATGCCTCATGCATAAATGATTACCTATATTATCACAATCAAAATATTCTGTAAAACTACCGTCAGCATCACAGGTCTGCTTTTTACTACCTGTACCGACAGCATCGCAGGCCTGCTTTTTCTTACCTGTACCGACAGCATCGCAGGCCTGCTTTTTCTTACCTGCGCCTTTTGCCCGTTCTTTAACGATTCTGAGGATGCTGTCATATTCAGGGCTGCCCTTTTCAATGATAGAAAATTTCAGTGTCATATGTCTGCCATCATATGCTGTAAGATCCAGACATTTACGTCCGTTCAGATAAAGAGGGGAATCATCGATGCTGTCTGCCTGAGTGGGATATATGCGGACGCTGTCGTAGAACTTTACCGCATGCATTCCATAAGGCAGGAAGAGACTTCGTCCGGCACGGCCGAGAGCCAGATCAACTGCGGCCTCGATATGCCTTCCAGTTATATCCTTTCGTCTGCCGCATACCCTTTCCAGACATTTAATAATAACTTCATCCCTTACAGCCTGAGGCAGGGAATTGAAAATATCAGTATCAACAGATAAATATTCATGATCCTTCTCAATGGATACGCACTTTTCAAACGCCTGGTCTGCTTCTGCATCGATATATTCATAGACCTTCTGGAGACGGAAAGCTGTTTCCGAGATATGCTCCCTGGCGCGGGGCATAAGATTCTCTTCTATATACGGAAGAAGCTCATTCCTTATCCTGTTGCGGCTGTGGTCGTTCTCATCATTAGTACTGTCTTCACACCAGGTCATATGCTGCGACTTAAGATAATCCCTGATCTCGTCCTTGGAAGTACATAAAAGAGGACGTATAATGACTCCCTTTCGGGGCTGCATACCGCAAAGACCTTTCAGAGCCGACCCGCGTAAAAGCTGAAAAAGTACAGTCTCAGCCTGATCATCCATATGGTGCGCA
This sequence comes from Lachnospiraceae bacterium, assembly GCA_036343175.1. GTDB lineage: Bacteria > Bacillota > Clostridia > Lachnospirales > Lachnospiraceae > JAEEJA01. Next base: position 5,930 of record JAZASR010000034.1, on the reverse strand, counting down.
ACGGCGGTCTTCGTGCCATTGTACTTTCTCATGACCTGATCAAAACAGGAATATCTGTAGATACGACCTGCTTCTTCTTCTGTAAGCTTATCTTCAGCCGCCATCTTCCCGATATCAGCTTTAAATGGTTCGAATATCAGGCCGTACTCTAAAGTAAGTTTCCTGGTAAACTCCATGTCACGGTCGGCATCAGCGCCGCGAAGCATATGATTCACATGAACGGCAATTATTTTCAAATGGTATTTTTCTTTGACTTCATTAAGGAAATGCAAGAGGAACACTGAGTCTGATCCGCCTGAAATTCCTGCGACAACTGTGTCGCCCCTTTCAAGCAGTTTATGTTCTTCAGAAAATGCCGCGATTTTATCTATTAAGTTCATAAATGCTCCTTTTTTCACAGGTCAAAAAAAGACCGCCTGTTCAACATTGTTGAAAAAGCGATCCCCTTATGTGCATTAATTATCAGAAGAATCCGGTTCGAACACGATCTCACCCGGCTTTACGAGGCCCAGCTTCTGTCTGGCCGTCTTTTCCACGAACTCATCAGACTTAACATATTTCTTATACTCTTCGATATTCTTTTTGTTATCATCGAGCTGCTTTTTTTCAGTCTTAAGCTCTGAGAGCTGCCTCTCATACTGCTTAGCTTCCGCCTTAAGCGCCGCTGTCCTGTATCCTAATATAGAACAAGCCGCGATAGTAAGTACCAGCAATGCTATAACAGTAAACTTCGTAAGCTTCTTTCTGCTGCTTCTCCTGACCAAAACGTCACCTGCTTTCCCCTGCAAAGCCTCCACAATCATTTGCGCAGAATTTACAAAAAACACAAAATGTAGTGGTGTTTTGTAATAATTGCGCAATATATTGTGCATTTTTAAAAATCACATATCCCACTCAAGCGCCCATCCACAGGGCTTTTGAGACAAATCACCTTTTAATAATATACAACCATAATTATCGGAATGCAAGAGAATTTTAACAAATAAGTAAACTTTTTTCAGATGCAAAATATCAGGAGCAGTTTTCACACCTTTGATCATGCCTTCAGTCCGGCTTTTCCATCAACTATCTCGTATGTAATATCAGCCTTCGAAGCTATATCATTGTCATGGGTAACTATGAGCAATGTCTTTTTTGTGTACCTGTTGAGATGCACGAGAAGATCAATTACCTCTTCAGAGGTCTTTTTGTCAAGATTGCCGGTCGGCTCATCGCAAAGAAGTATCTCGGGATCATTGGCAAGAGCACGCGCTATAGCAGTCCTCTGCTGCTGGCCACCGGAGAGCTCCGCCGGCTTGTGCTTCAGACGGTCTTTAAGCTCCAGCTTTTCAGCTATTTCCATGATCCGGTCACGGTCTACCTTCTTTTTTGCAAGAAGTATGGGCAGTACTATGTTTTCGTAGACATTGAGTTCAGGTACCAGACAGAATTTCTGAAATACAAATCCTATCTTCTGACTGCGATATTTTGTAAGCTTCTTTTCCTTATACTTTGTAATATCCTCACCATCAATGAATATACTTCCGGAGGTAGCCTTATCGAGTCCCCCTATCATATGCAAAAGTGTAGACTTGCCGCTGCCGCTCTTACCAATAACTGATACGAACTTTCCGCCCTCTATATCCAGATTCACATGATCAAGCGCATTTACCCGGGTTCCCTTCATGTTATAGACCTTGCTGAGATCCTTTATTGAAATCTTTGTATCATTATTCATAGCTGTTCTCCTTATAAATTTACTCCCTGCCATATTATTTAAAAACTTGTGTCATCAAGTTCATCTATGATGCTTCTCTTCTTAAGATATGATATCTGAGGAATCATTGCCAGAATCAGAAGTACCATTAACAGTACAAGAACTGAAGCCATTATCAGCAGAGTATGCTCATTCAAAATGTCCTGTTTGTAAGGAAGATCCATATACCACGGAAGTCCGCGGCCGGCATTCAGGTCATTGTCAGGATTCCATCTGCCGCTTTGAAGATTGGTCCTGATGGTCACCAGAAGCTTCTGCATAAGTGCGACCGGCAGCAGTGATATCAGCACTCCCATAATTGGATAGTACAGATTTTCATATATCATGAGTCCGACTATCTGGGATATCTTCATGCCCTGGGCTCTCATATATGAGAACTCCTTTCCGTGAAGTCGTCCCCTGGTATAAAGGCTCAGACTGACAGAAAGCATTCCTGAAACGATAACTAACAGGATCATGATATAGAATATTACCATGATCTTTCGCCTTTCATTATTGATAAGGGACATTTTCTGTGATGTAGATGTAAATACCATTCCTTTACAGTCGGCCATGCGGCTATACCATAGTTTGTCAATGTTTTTTCCCTTGTCTTTTAGCTTTACAGAGAAGTATGTCAGATTTTTATCAGGCAATCCCCAATTCTGGAATGTTGAATATCCGCAAATAATATTTACAGGTTTCAGCCTGCTATAATCAGGTATTGTCATACCAAAGGTAGGTGCATAATAATCTGAGGTTTTCGAAAGATATTTTTTTACATCAGCTTTATTATCAATGACCGCTATCGCTCCTACTCTTGTAATAAGGTCTTTTCTTTTTCCAACTGCAAAAGAATGAACAGGTATTTTATGTCCGTCTTCTACCTTTACATTCTTCAGATAAACAGGTGTCAGTCCATAGTCATACCCTTCAAAGCTTACAGGATCATAATCTTCCTCTTCCTGACTTAATATTATATCGCTTAGAGGAAGTGTCTCTCCGGGAGAAAAAGCACTTAACACCTTATCACCAAGTTTCCCGGGTACGGCGATAATTACCTCTTCGCCAGACCGGATCTTGTCAGCATCAATCGTTCCCGCTTTAATATATTTTTTCAGTCCTTCGATCTCATTGTCAGACATTCCCTTTGTCGGTACCGAATATACGTTGTCTGACGGATCATAGCCTGTTCCCTCTTCCAGAGCTCTACCCGATTCATATGCGGCCATATCAAGCTTATATTCATCTGAATCTTTGCCCGGGTACGAATCCGGATCAGGTCTTTGTGCATTGAGCTGGAATTCATCAAGCAGATCTTTTTTCGATTCGCTTACTTCCTTATATGATAATCTTGTTGATTTATTTAAAATATATCCAAATGTTTCTTTTACATTGCTGTCTTTTGATATTTCATCCGCCTTTGATAAGGAAACCCCATATTCATGATGATTCTCAACTGAGTATGGCAGTACACCGATATTAGATGATTTTTCAGCAATATAATCATCTTTTTCTGAAAGCTCTTTATAAGTCTCATTCGAGTCATCCATCATATGCATATTTGAATATATTCTGAAATAGCTATAGCCGAATACTGCAGTAGAAGCAATAAGGATTATGATAATAAGCGACGATACATCGCTAAGTGCAAGTCTCCTGCCAAGCAGCCTTCTCCAGCTTCTTGTTGCCCATATGGTCGATCTGCTGATCGCTTTCCTGCCATCGACCTGTTTTTTTCTGCTGAATGATCTTCTATTCTTATGATCATCGGACATAAGATATAGAGGTGTCATTCCGGTCATCTTAAGTGCCGGCAGGATAACAGCTATCACAGCTGATACAAGAACAGCCGCAGCAGGAAAAATATATGGATCATAGGTCACCAGCTTTACAAGCTCCGGACAATTAAAAGCAAGCTCCAGGTTAAGCCCGTAATATTTATTTAAAATATTTATTATAAGTACATAAACGCCTGAACCTGCCAGCAGCCCGAGGATAATACCGGGAATAATGACCAGGACAAACATCGTCATGATGAGCCAGAAGGAACTGCCTTTCTTCATTCCAACGCCTCTCATGATGCCGATATTAAACGAACAGTCACTAACTACATTTTTAACTATATTAATTATAGATACAAGAGATATGATGAAAATGAAAAGATAGAGAACAGGTATAAGTATCTGTGAATAAAAATCTTTCTGAGATTTACCGCTTTTAATGGCATCCGTCATATTTTCAATGTTAACTGATCCATATTGATGGGCAAACTTGTACATCATGCCTAAAATATCAGAATATACATATGTTCTGCTTTCCGTATAATCAATTTTTTTCAAAGCATCGACTTCTGTCCCCAATGCAAGTGATATCTCAGAAGATATTTTTTGTGAACCATCCTCCGGTATTCCTCCACTAACAGGCTTGACATCTTCATCTGACTCTGCTGTGTCCATATTCTTTCTCTGGAAGAAACAGGTGACCATCATATCACTGGTATCACAGGAGTTAAGAAATGCACTGGAAAGGATTATTTCAGGAGGATTATAATCATCGATAATTTCAGGATTATTTGGCATCCTGAACCACCCGCCAAAAGAGCCATCCGACGACTGCTGATAAATGCCGGTTACAGTAAATTCTTTATTTTCCGATATTGGTTCACCCTTATCATCAACAATAGTAAGTTCAACTTTCTGTCCTGGCTCAGGCACTATACCTAATTTATTAGCTGTACTGACATCAAGTGCTATTTCATTATCTTTTTCAGGGTATGATCCTTTATAACATGAGATGCCGTAAAGCTCCTTTGACTGTTCATCAGGGAAAGAAATTGCCATGTGTCTTGCTGGTGACAACTTCCCTGAGGCCATTCCAATCTCATAATATTTTCCGCTTTTATCTATGCCATCAATACCAGATATTCTGTCATAGATATCCTGAGAAACAGAATTTACCTTAATGTCATAATTACCAAGCATGTTATAGTAATAATCCAGCTTTGCACATTTCTCACTTCTGATAAATAAAGAACCGCAGCATAAAGCGCCAGCGCCAAGAATCAGAATAAAGAGTATGGAAAAAAGACGCATTAAATGATTTTTCCAATATGACATTGAAAATTTCAATAATATTATTCTTTGCATACCTTATCTCCATTCCCATCAATTTACTGAATCCTGCATATAATGATTAACATTACCCTTGCATGTCTGTCCATAAAGATTTGGCCTTACATAGATATTTCTTACCTGTCCGCTTCCAATATGATGATACATCATAGGAACATCTGCATAATATGAAAATAATTTTTCTGCCATGACATCGCCATTGGCTTTTCTGATCGATATTATTACACCGCCTTTTCCTTCAGTCGGCCTGGTACCTGCATATATTATTTTTTTATGATCTGTGTTATTTGAATATGAAGTAATAAATATCTCATTGTTCATATTATATGGTGTATAGGTTGCTTTAGCATCCTTAATCGAGAAAAAGGCCCCTATTGCACATAGAGATAATAAACAAAATGGAATAAAACGTTTCATAATACATCCTCCTAAAAAATAAAACAGGAGAATTATTGAAATTAAGCGAATCTCGCCCAATTAAAAGCTCTCCATGCATTCAAATATATAAAATTATAATTTAATTACTTTTGATTGTCAAGTATAAAATTGTCATATATTTAGTTAAAGGCTTAATAAATAAAATTAAGAATGGCTGGGGTATGAGATCTCAAAAGTAAATGTCCCTGCACTTCTTCATCATAGGCATGCACAGAGTTATTACGTCCTTTTAACATTGAAAGCCAGACCGCAGGATCACTTATAAAGCCAAATTTATAGCCAAGCTGTATTATTTCACGCGAAGAACCGGTCCCGGCTTTTTCCACACCATGAAGCCTTAATATTTCCTGCAATGCCTTCCATGACAATTCAAATGAAAGATTGAACTGACCTATTATTCCTGTGCGATATATTTCATCATTCTCAGCATTATCAAAATTTGCTTTTTTCAATACTGCAAGGCTGTTTGAAAAATTGTCAAGTTTTTTCATAAATGATCACTCCGTATTTATCAATTTCCGACTTGAGTTCATCAGAAATTTCCTCGTCCATATCTACAATGTCAAACATCAGTAACGAATGGAATTTCACAAGTTCTATTAATGTGAGTTTATTTTTTGTTG
>JAZASR010000033.1:0-20408 GCA_036343175.1 Lachnospiraceae bacterium | reverse complement strand
TTAATTCATTTAGAATTTTCAGGTTTGTCTTGCTATTTAACTTTCAAGCTGCTGTTCACTTTATTATGATCACATCAAAAGTGAAAGTGAACTTTGTTCTGACAAGAAGCGTGAAAAAAATAAGGACCTCTAGATGAAGACTTATCGGCTTCCTAAAGGAACCTATAACTTAAATCTCTTTCTCTGCTTTTTTCCGTCAGCGTGTTATATATTACCACGCACAGATCATCTTGTCAAGAACTTTTTTAAACTTTTTTGATTTTCTTACATTGTCTGCTTCTTACCTTCATGGCGGCAGATCATATAGCAGAAAATCAAAAAACGGAGAAGGAGGGATTTGAACCCTCGCACCGGTAAAGCCGGTCTACACCCTTAGCAGGGGCGCCTCTTCAGCCTCTTGAGTACTTCTCCAAAATTCTGAACTATATTATATATTCAGTTGAATATTCTCACAAAGACTGTTTAACAGGCATCTGCTGCCTGCATATCCTTGTGATAACAGCAAAAATGACTTCTAATGAAATCAAGTCAGCAAAGATTATTCTACTACTAATAATCAGTCATGTCAATACTTTTTTGATTTTTCCTGTACTTTATGTGATACAAAATTCTTTTTTTGTGCCTGTGTAAACTGCTTACAGCTCATCCCCGCAAACCGTAGGAGAGAAAAAATCGAAAAAGCATGGGGCCGCTGCCGTCATTTTTCTATGCCGGCCTTATATACTGTAAAGGTTATTGCCCTCATGATCTATAACGACTATTACCGGCAGATCTTCAACATAAAGCTTTCTTATCGCCTCTGTTCCAAGGTCATCATAGGCTATTACCTCTGATTTCTTTATACATTTCGATAATAAGGCTCCTGCTCCGCCTATTGCTGCAAAGTAAACACAGTTGTTCCTTTTCATGGCTTCTATTACTGTATCTGTCCTTCTGCCCTTGCCTATCATTCCCTTTAATCCAAGGTCTAAAAGTGCAGGTGTGTATTTATCCATCCTGCCGCTGGTAGTTGGACCGGCTGAGCCTATCACCTGGCCCGGTCTTGCCGGTGATGGACCAAGATAGTAAATAATATTGCCTTTAAGATCAAATGGCAGTTCTTTTCCTTCTGCCAGTGCTTCTGACATTCTCTTATGGGCAGCATCTCTCGCTGTGTATACTGTGCCTGTTATATATACAAAGTCCCCCGCTTTCAGATCATTTACCCTGTCATCATCTAAAGGAGTCTCAATATGCTTTTCCATCCTCTTTTTACGCTCCTTTCCTTTCTTTATAGTACCACTGTTCTGTGACGATTCACATGACAGCACATATTTACGGCTACAGGCATGCCTGCTATATGAGTCGGAAATACTTCGACATTAACCGCAAGGGCTGTAGTAGAACCTCCCAGGCCTGCCGGACCGAGACCTATCTTATTTATCCTGTCAAGAAGTTCGATCTCCAGGTCACGAACGTAGTCAATGGAATTATGAACGTCTGCGCTCCTGGTAAGTGCCTTCTTTGAAAGCAAAGCACACTTCTCAAAATCGCCGCCTATACCGACCCCAACTACAAAGGGAGGACAGGCATTTGGTCCTGCTTCCTTCACTGTCCTGATAACCGCTTCTTTTACACCTTCTATGCCATCTGCAGGCTTGAGCATGTAGATCTTACTCATGTTTTCACTGCCGAAGCCCTTAGGGGCAAGAGTTATTTCAAGCTTATCCCCGGAAACCATATCATAATGAATTATGGCAGGAGTATTGTCTCCTGTATTTTTTCTGATTATAGGGTCATTCACTACTGACTTACGAAGGAATCCTTCGGTATAACCCCGTCTTACACCTTCATTTATTGCATCGGTAAGACCCATACCTTCAATATGCAGGTCCTGTCCTAATTTTACAAATACTATGGCCATGCCTGTATCCTGACAGATGGGGATCTGATCTTCTTTTGCAATTTTCATATTTTCCTGAAGCGATGATAATATCTTCTTTCCAAGGGGGCTTTTTTCTTCAGCTTCCGCTTCATCTATCCTGCTCTTAATATCCGGGGACAGTTCAAGATTTGCATCTATGCACATTTGCTTTACAGCTTCAATTATTGCATCAGTATTTATAGTTCTCATATTTTCCTCTTTGATTCTCTTTATAATAAATAATTAAAGGTAAGGTCCGAAAATACACTGAACCTTACCTCATATTACCCTGGGTTATCCTTATTTTTCCTCTTTATCCATATCTTCCTTAAGCTTATTTAATACATCATCGCTGAGATTATCGATCTTATCACGGACACGGGTGATATCTGCAATAGTCTCATCATCGTTTAAGTCCATGATCTTTACTCCGGATGTGATCCTTGAAAGCTCGGAGATCTCGCTTACAGGAAGCTGAATAATAGTTCCGTTCGTTGATATGAGCATAATGTCAATATCATCATTAACAGCCTTGCAGGCAACGACATTTCCTGTCTTTCCTGTAATCTTATAGCACTTGAGGCCCATTCCTCCGCGGCGCTGATTCTTGAATTCATCGATCGGCGTTCTCTTGCCCCTGCCATTTTCTGAAATAATGAGAAGATCTGAACCCTGTGTATTGGTCTGCATGGCAACTACCTCATCACCATATGAAAGATTGATGCCGCGAACACCCATACTTGATCTGCTCGTAGGTCTTACGTCATTTTCATTGAATCTTATGCACATTCCATGCTTTGTAATGATGATTATGTCTTTCTTATTATTCGTTGACTTTACCTCTATCAGCTGGTCGTCATCCTTAAGTGTTATTGCCTGAATACCGGATTTCCTGATATTTGCAAATTCAGTCATCTTTGTCTTCTTTACTATGCCTTCCTTCGTGCACAGAAAAAGATATCTGCTCTCATCCATATGTTTCATAGGAACAATGGAATTGATCTTCTCATCCGGCATCAGAGGAAGGAGATTTACAATAGCTGTTCCTCTGGCTGTTCTTGAACTTTCAGGTATTGCAAATGCTTTGAGTCTGTATACACGGCCCTTGTTGGTAAAGAAGAGCAGGTTATGATGGGATGTTGTCATCATTAATTCGACTATATAATCATCCTTTATGGTCTGCATGCCCTTTATTCCTTTACCGCCGCGGTGCTGGGCACTAAAGTTATCCTCTGTCATGCGCTTGATATAACCAAGCTTTGTCATTGTAATAACAGTATTTTCAAGAGGAATAAGATCTTCATCCTGAAGTTCATCGACGCTCGTACCGATCTTTGTTCTTCTGTCATCACCGTATTTATCCCTGATGGCAGAAATTTCAGTCTTGATGACCCCAAGAAGTATCTTCTTGTCTGCAAGTATTTCCCTGAATCTTTTTATCTGCTCCTGAAGGTCTGCAAATTCCTGTTCTATCTTTTCTCTTTCGAGTCCTGTAAGGGCACGGAGTCTCATCTCAACTATTGCCTGAGCCTGAGCGTCAGATAGTCCGAACCTTTCAATGAGGCTGTTCTTTGCATCAGCTGCAGTACGGGATGCGCGGATCAGCGCTATTACTTCATCTATGTTATCAAGGGCTATAAGTAGACCCTGTAATATATGCGCCCTTTCCTCAGCCTTATTCAGATCGTATTGAGTACGTCTTGTGACGACCTCTTCCTGATGCTTAAGGTAGAATGTGAGCATCTGCTTCAGATTCATGACTACAGGCTCATTATTATAAAGGGCCAGCATGATAACTCCGTATGTATCCTGCATCTGAGTGTGCTTGTAGAGCTGGTTAAGAACTACATTAGGATTAACGTCGCGCCTAAGCTCTATTACTACTCTCATTCCTTCACGGTTTGTCTCGTCACGGAGTCCTGTGATCCCATCTATTTTCTTGTCTTTATGAAGATTTCCTATGGTCTCGATAAGTCTCGCCTTATTTACCATATATGGAAGCTCAGTTACTATTATCCTGTTCTTGCCGTTTTCCATTGGCTCGATGTTGGTTACAGCTCTGATCCTTATCTTGCCGCGTCCAGTCCTGTATGCATCATCTATTCCTCTGCGGCCAAGTATTTCCGCACCGGTAGGAAAATCAGGTCCTTTAATGATCTGCATTATCTCATCAATATCAGTATCCCGGTCTTCATTTATCTTATTATCAATGATCTTAATAACTGCATTTATTACTTCACGGAGATTATGAGGAGGAATATTTGTAGCCATGCCAACTGCAATTCCCTGAGTACCATTTACAAGCAGGTTTGGAAATCTTGACGGAAGTACAGCAGGTTCTTTCTCTGTCTCATCGTAGTTAGGCGTGAAATCAACTGTATCCTTGCCAATGTCTGCAAGCATTTCCACTGATATTCTGGAAAGTCTTGCCTCAGTATATCGCATGGCTGCAGCACCGTCTCCATCTACAGAACCGAAGTTTCCATGGCCATCGATCAGCGGATATCTTGTATTCCATTCCTGGGCAAGGTTTACCAGGGCTCCGTATATAGAGCTGTCACCATGAGGATGATATTTACCCATGGTATCACCGACAATACGGGCACATTTCCTATGAGGCTTATCAGGACCGTTGTTCATCTCATTCATTGCATAAAGAATACGTCTCTGAACAGGCTTGAGTCCGTCTCTTACATCCGGAAGGGCACGTGAAGCTATTACAGACATGGCATAGTCAATGTATGAGGTCTCCATCTCCTTCTTCAGGTCAACTTCTTTTACTTCATCAAATATTTTTTCGTCCATATTTTCTCCAATTATCGTATTTATCAAATCAGATCATTATCAACTTTATTAACATTATCAGATATCAAGATTCTTTACATACTTTGCATTTTCCTCGATAAATGCACGCCTCGGCTCTACCTTATCACCCATAAGGGTATTGAATACGACATCGATCTCCGACTCTTCCTCAGGGTCAATAGTTACACGGATCAGGATCCTCTTTTCCGGATCCATGGTCGTATCCCAGAGCTGATCGGCATCCATTTCACCAAGTCCCTTATAACGCTGTATCTTATTATTCTGATCACGGCCTATTTCAGTAAGTATCTTGTCGAGCTGCTTATCATCATATGCATACCATACCTTTTTATTCTTCTCGATCTTATAAAGAGGAGGCTGAGCAAGATATACATGACCCTGTCTGATGAGCTCAGGCATGAACCTGTAGAGGAATGTAAGCATAAGCGTTGCAATATGGGCACCATCAACATCGGCATCTGTCATGATAATGATCTTATCGTATCTTAGCCTGGAAATATCAAAATCATCATCAATACCGGTACCAAATGCTGTTATCATTGCCTGGATCTCCGCATTTTCAAGGATATGATCCAAACGGGCCTTTTCCACATTAAGGATCTTTCCGCGAAGAGGAAGGATCGCCTGAGTAGCCCTGTTTCTTGCGGTCTTTGCTGAACCGCCGGCAGAATCTCCCTCGACTATGTATATTTCACAGTTCTTTGGATCCTTATCAGAACAATCTGCAAGCTTTCCGGGAAGTGATGTCGGATCAAGAGCTGTCTTTCTTCTTGTAAGGTCGCGGGCTTTTCTTGCAGCTGCCCTTGCACGCTGGGCAAGTATAGCCTTATCGGATATGATCTTTGCTGCTGTCGGATTCTGCTCAAGGAAATAAGTAAGCTGCTCTGTGACAATGGACTCAACAGCTCCCCTTGCTTCACTGTTTCCAAGCTTCTGCTTTGTCTGACCCTCGAATTGCGGCTCTTCAATGCGGACACTTATTATGGCTGTAAGTCCTTCTCTGATATCATCACCGGTAAGATTTTCATCTGATTCCTTTAAAAAGCCCTTTTTATGTGCATAGTCATTGAATGTCTTTGTAAGAGCATTCCTAAATCCTGTAAGATGGGTGCCGCCTTCAGGAGTTGTAATGTTATTTACAAAGCTATAAGTACTTTCCTGAAATGAGTCATTGTGCTGCATGGCAACTTCGACCCATACATTATCCTTTTCACCCTCACAATATATTATCTCAGGGTAAAGAGGAGTCTTATGCCTGTTTATATATTCAACGTATTCCTTAATGCCGCCTGTATAACAGAACTCTCTTATCTTCGGCTCTTCTATCCTGTTGTCTGTAAGTACGATCCTCAGACCCTTTGTGAGAAATGCCATCTCACGAAGTCTCTGCCTTAATGTGTCGTAATCAAATTCCGTAGTTTCAAATATTGTCTCGTCAGGCTTAAAAAGGACTTCTGTACCGGAATGCTCAGATGTGCCTGTTACTTCAAGTTCACTTACTACTTTGCCTTTTTCATAGCGCTGCTTATATTTCTTGCCATCTCTTGATATAGTGACCTCGAGCCAGTCTGAAAGGGCATTTACAACTGAAGCACCTACACCATGAAGACCTCCGGATACCTTGTATCCCCCGCCGCCGAATTTTCCGCCGGCATGAAGTATGGTAAATACCACCTGAACCGCAGGAAGTCCGGATTTGTGGTTAATATCCACCGGTATTCCACGGCCGTCATCCTGAACTCTTATGATGTCATCCTTTTCTATTGTTACCTCGATATTCTTACAATATCCTGCCAGAGCTTCATCGACAGAGTTATCAACTATTTCATAGACAAGATGATGAAGACCACGTTCCGAAGTACTTCCAATGTACATTCCGGGTCTTTTTCTTACGGCCTCCAGCCCTTCAAGTATCTGGATCTGGTCTCCGCCATATTCAGCATCAACTGTGGTATTTTCCAAATCTTCCATCAATTTACCTCATCTTTCTTATCTTTCTTTTATTCAACATTTCCGTTAACAACATGGAAAAGTTTATTGACCTTGAATCTTGAATCGACAAACTCTTCAAGTCCTGTACATGTTATAAGGGTCTGAATATTCCTTATATTGTCAAGAAGATAATTCTGTCTGCTTCTGTCCAGCTCTGAAAGCACATCATCAAGGAGTAGTACAGGTGTATCTCCTGTTGATTCCTTAACTATTTCTATCTCCGCAAGCTTAAGGCACAGGGCACATGTGCGCTGCTGGCCCTGTGAACCGAATTTCTTCAGGCTTTTCCCATCTATGAAAAATTCTATATCATCCCTGTGCGGTCCTCTGTTTGTAACACAGGTCTTCATATCGTAGTTCTTATAATCCTCTATAGCTTTTCTCAGATCATCTTTCTTTACGTCAGGAACGTATTTTGTTTCTATTATTTCTTTTCCGCCGGTGACCTTCTGACTTATATCGCGGACATGTCTGTCTATCTCTTTTATAAATCTTTCCCTGGTCTCTATTACATTTTTCCCGTATTCTGTCAGCTTTTCATCCCATACAGGAAGAGTAGATTCCAGTGTATGATCATATATTATCTGCTTGAGAAGCTTATTTCTTTCATCGAGCGCCTTACTATAGAAATTTAAATCATGAAAATAAACCTTATCAAGCATCAGAAGCTCCAGATTCATGAATTTTCTCCGCTCTGACGGTCCGTTTTTTATGATATTCAGATCTTCAGGCGAAAAGAATACAGCATTCAGAAGACCAAGAAGCTGGCCGGTCTTCTTTATCGGAATCTGATCAACAGCGATCTTTTTACTCTTTCCATTCAGCAGATGTATATCTATTTTATGATCAATATTCTTCTTTGTAAGAACCAGTCTTACATGCGCATCATCAGATCCTATCCTTATCATTTCCTGATTCTTAGCCGACCTGTGAGATTTTGCAGCAGCACAGAGAAATATTGACTCCAGAATATTTGTCTTTCCCTGAGCATTATCACCGAAGATGATATTAATATTTTCGTCAAATGATATGTTCAGGCTTTTGTAATTCCTGTAATTACTCAGCTCCAATGACTTTATGTGCATAAGGTCACTCTTTTCTTTCGCTTATTTCAAATTCCTGTCCGTCAAAGGATATTTTCATTCCGGCAGTCACCTTTTTTCCACGCTGAGTGCATACCTGGCCATCTACCTTTACCTGTCCACCCTGAATAACTTCCTTTGCTTCCAGGCCGGATGACACAAGACCGGATAATTTCAATGCCTGTCCAAGCTTTATATAATCGTCTTTAATAATAACTTCTTCCATATTCGGCTCTTTTCTTAATGATCCTACAGACCTATACAAAACCAATACTGCATTTCATCACTTAATGTTTACTTAAAAAATATCAGAAATTAAGAGGCAGGATAAAGTAAAGATAAGTATTATCGTCATCCCTGATATACACTGCTGACTTGGAATTAGTAAACGTCATCTTTATTTCTTCATCATCTATGGACTTCAGAGCTTCTATGAAATACCTCGGATTGAATCCAATAATAAGATCTTTGCCCTGCTTTTCAACTTCTATCGATTCATTGAAATTACCCCTGGAAGAATTAAGTCTTATATCTATAGAACCATCCTTTATCTGGAAAATTATAGGTCTGTTATCAGACTCACGTACAAGAGGCATACATCTGTCAATAGATGATAAAAGCTCATTGTTATTTACTTTTACCATCGTATCATATTCAGACTTAAGCATCTTATCGACGTCATAATATTCACCATCGATAAGTCTTGAAAGGATAATTGTCTGGTCAAATTCAAATATTGCATACTTGTCGGTAAAATATATATTTACGAATTTATCATTGTCATCAGAAAGGATCCTGCTTACATCTCTTATATCCTTGCCTGATATTATTACTTTTCTGCCTGGATATACATTTCCAAGATCTATCCTTCTGATAGAGATCCTGCTGCTGTCCGTAGAAATGGCCCTTAAGTAATTTTCCTTTATTTCAAAGCACTCACCATTAATGAATTTGTATTTGGGATTATCCGAGATAGAAAATTCAGTCTGATTAATTATTTTCTTAAGAGCAAATTGTGAAATGGTAATAGGATCCTTTTTCTCAACTGCAGGCAGGAATGTAAATTCTTCAGTTGACTTTACAGGAATATTGTAATTTGCCTTTCCTGACTTTATGTTCATGACATATGAAACTATATCTTTATTGTCAATATCATCAACATCTTCAGAACTCTGAAAATTATTTTTCTGTTTTACTGTTATTTCAACATTTTCCAAAGGAAGTTTTTTGATGTATTCCATAAACTGCTTTGCTTCCACACAGCATTTCCCCGGTTCTTCTATCTGGCAGTTGAAGCTTGTCTCTATCCCCATTTCAAGATTATTGGATGTGAGTTTTACAGTATCACCACTGGCATCTATTGCAATACAGCTAAGTATATCTACTGTAGATTTACCGGGTATTGCCTTGATAGAAATATTAAGGCTGTTAAGTAAAGTACTCTTTTCACAATTTATGATCATCAGATTGCCTCCTTTTGTTTGTATGAATGTATATATGTTATATTAGTATTATTAGTATTAGGGGCAGTTGAAAAGTTGAAAAGTAGGTCAAATCCCTTTCAATCCTTAATTACAGCCCATAAAATACATGTTGGAATAATGTTTTTTTCTGTAGAAAAAGTCAGGTAATATTAACATGCAAAATTTACCTTTATTTTACTAATAGTAGTATTCCAACAGAAATTGTTGATATGTTGAAATATATATCAACCGTATCTTCATACCTTTATCTGTTTTATTCGCAAATGTTCTGCTATAGTATTGTACCTTTCAATAAAAGCAGCGTTATTATCAGGATCCTCTATCATTTTCTTTATCTTTTTTTCTCCATTAATTACGGTTGCATGGTCTCTTTTGCCAAGCTTTTCTCCGATCTCCTGCAGGGAACTTTGAGTTTCCTTGTGAGAAATGTACATGATAAGGTGCCTTGGTTCTGTAATATCTGCAGTACGTTTATTTCCCAATATGTCGGATCTGTTTACTTTATATTCGGAGCAGACTGCATTGATTATAGAGTCAATGGTCATATTCTTTGTCGGATTAGGATCTATCATGTCTGCAATGGCTATCTTAACGTTCTCTAATGTAAGTTCCTTGTTGTGATTTAAGTTGACCATGTTGATGACGCTGTTCATGGCAGCCTGAAGTTCTCTTATATTAGAAGAAACATTATTTGCTATGTAATCAAGTATTTCATTATCACACTTGAAATTGTTCTCTTCCGCTTTCTGCCTCAATATTGCCATACGAGTTTCGTATTGAGGCATCTTTACATCAACAGGAAGTCCTGATAGGAACCTGGAACTCATTCTTTCATTAAGTATCTTCAAGTCCTTTGGTTTTTGATCACTTGTAAGTACGATCTGGCTTCCTACATCATAAAGGGCATTGAATGTATTAAAGAATTCGTTCTGTACGGCCTCTTTGCCTACGATGAGCTGAACGTCATCTACAAGTAGAACATTTACGTTTCTATATTCATTTCTGAAATTCTTAGTAGAATTAAAGTCTCCGGTATTGCGCCTGATAGCTTCTATGATCTCATTAGTGAACTGCTCACTTGTGACGTATATTACCTTTTTTTCAGGATGATGCTGTATGATATGGTTTGCAATAGCATGCATAAGGTGAGTCTTGCCAAGTCCTGACTTACCATATATAAACAGAGGATTCATGGTGGTATTGCCCGGATTCTCAGCAACGCTGATGCAGGCATTATATACCATTGCATTTTCATCACCGGAAATAAAGGTATCAAATGTATAATTAGGATTAATAAATGAATGATTGATATTCTTATTGCTTATAGTGCTGTTGTTGATATAAAAGCTGTCTGAAGTCTTATCAGCAGCCGCAGGAGCTATAGCTTCTTTTCTTTCAGCTTCAGGGTGAGAGGTATTACCCTCAGAATCATTATAATAATCAATAAGGTGGAAAGCCATCTTATAATCAGGGTCAGCATCACCTTTTAGAATAACATTTATTGACATTCTTATGAAATCAGAGTATGTCTCTTCTATATAAGACAGGGTTTTTTGATTATTAAGACTCTTATAATCCATATCTATGACGAAATTTACAGTATGATCAGTATAGTCATGTACCTTAATACACTTAATAAATGTATTGAAGAAGACATCTGATAAGGATCTGAAATCCTTCAGATATTCCAGTATTTCGTCCCATCTTGAGACAAGCATCTCTGTATTCATATAAAACTCCACCATTTAGCCCGCTTAAATCGTTTATACGGCACTTTTTCATAATTTTTGGCATATTAGCCATCTAATAGTATTTTATACTATTTTTCAATAAATTACAAGGTTTACATTAGCGTGCATATCTGTCTGTAATAACATATGCCTGTAGAAAGAGATCCTCAAATAAAATTGAGATCAGATCACAATTAACAACATATCAACAGATTTTTGAAAAATGTGAAAAAAATTGTTGATAAATCAATGGTGGATAAAAATGGCTATTTTATTGAATTTTTTCACATTTGTTGATAACATTGTTGAAAAAGTCTTATATTATGGTTATTAGTTACTGGTTATCAACATTTTATTAACATGTTGTGAAAAAATGTTCTAATGAACTTATGTTTTATCTACCGGAGTAGAATCCCGTATTTATAATAGACCCACTTTATGATAAGTTTTCAACATTTGTTGAAAACTGGTTAATAACACGGGTTTTTATGTTGATATTACTGATCGGCATTAAAATATTTCTTCCTATTATATTGTATTCATTATCTTATGTGGATTTTTAACATATGATATGAAAACATGAATTGTGAAAATGTTTTCGTGTTATTCTCAATATAAGAAATTATTAACAATTCACATGGTCCCACAGAGAAAATAATTAAATTTCTGCTTGACTATTATCACGGAGCCAAGTATAATGTATAGTGCACGTCGTCGTGTAAACATGTAAATGTGTCTGTATGATCCGTATTGACACTTATGTTAAGTAATAGATAGTATGTTAACGATAATCTAAGGAGGTGTATTTATCATGAAGATGACATTTCAGCCAAAGAAGAGACAGAGATCCAAGGTTCATGGCTTTAGAAAGAGAATGTTAACTTCCAATGGAAGAAAGGTTCTGTCAGCCAGAAGGGCAAAGGGAAGACATAAGTTGACAGTCTGATCTTAAAAACCAAAAAAGGCAGCCGCATTCTTAAGTAATGTGGCTTTCTTTATAAGGTGGAGATTTTTAAGCTAATGATTACAGCTATAAAGAGGAATGATGATTTTCTAAATCTTTATCATAATGGTCGGTCCTATGCAGATAAGTATCTGGTCATGTACATGATTGGGAACGGGCGGGATCATAACCGCTACGGAATAACGGTCAGTAAAAAGATCGGAAACAGTGTTGTAAGGCACAGGATCACCAGATTGATAAGAGAGAGTCTTCGTCTTAATGATAGTTATGTAAAGCAGGGCTTTGATATTGTAATAGTAGCAAGGTATAATGCACGTGAGAAAAAGCTTCAGACTGTGGAAAAAGCTTATCTTCATTTATGTAAAAGGCATGACCTGCTGATTGAAGATAGTTAATATATGATCTGCCTTTGCATGTAAGGAAAGAGGCATATACAGATGAAATATGTTTTTATTTACATGATCAGGTTCTATCAGAAGTTTATATCTCCTTTAAAGCTCCATCCGACATGCAGGTTTACACCGACATGTTCACAATATGCTATAGAAGCATTTCAAAAGCATGGTGTCTTTAAAGGTCTTTTTTTGTCGATTTGGCGTATTCTCAGATGCAATCCATTTTCAAAAGGCGGATATGATCCGGTCCCGTAAATGTTAATGTCTATATGTTTGGAGGAAACAGATGCTATTTGCAACTCTCACAGCTTACAACGGCGCCATACTCGGACCTGTTGCAAAGCTATTAGGATATATATTAGAGGGTATATATATAGTAATGGACAAGATCGGTGTTCAGAACATCGGTGTCTGTATCATTATCTTTACTTTCCTTATAAGAGGAATAACACTGCCAGCTCAGATCAAGCAGCAGAAGTTTTCAAGAATGTCCTCTGTTCTCAATCCTGAGATAAAGAAGATACAGGATAAATATAAAAATAAAAAGGATCAGGATTCCCAGCGTCTTATGTCGCTTGAGATGAATGCCCTGTATAGTAAGTATGGAGTCAGTCCTACAAGCGGGTGCCTTCCGATGGTTCTCGTATTTGTTATATTCTTTGCACTTTACAGGGTCATTTATAACATTCCTGCCTATGTACCTCAGGTATACAAGATATATCAGCCGCTTGCCGATGCTCTTATGAAGGCAGGTGCAACGGTTGAGAAGCTTGCCGGAAAGGAATATGTTACTTCCAATACATATGTGGTTCAGGATGCTCTCAAAAAATCTGCTGATGCTCCTGATAATATCAATTATTTTATTGATATTCTTTCACAGTATACCAACAAGAGCTTTGATAAGCTTGCAGACGCATTTCCAAAACTTGCTGATCAGATCGCAGCTACTTCAAGTCAGGCTGATCATATCAATTCATTCCTTGGGCTGAATGTTGCAGGAACGCCTATTAATATGTCAAATGGCTTCCAGCTCTCTGATCTTGCAACATGGGGGATCATCATCCCTATACTTGCCATGATCACACAGGCAATTGGTTCTGAGCTGTCATTTGCATATACACCCGGTGTCAATGATGCTTCAAATCCAACCGCTGCGACATCAATGCAGACAATGAAGATGATGAACAGGGTGATGCCTCTTGTATCAGGTTTCATGTGCCTTGCCTTTCCAATAGGTGTTGGCATCTACTGGATAGCCGGTAATGTTTTCATGATATTCCAGGTTTTCTTCATTAATCTCTATTTTAATAAGAAGGACCTTTTTGCAAACGTTGAAGAAAATTCTGAAAAGTCCAGACAGAAATTTAAAAAGATGGGACTTTCAGAAAAAGATATTGACAGTCTTATGAGCGGAAAAGGTGCAGAGAATATTAACCTGAGACCGGGTTCCAATAATTCTTCGGCCTCAGCTAAAAATGGCAATAATTCATCGCGGAGTCAAAGACCGGTCAATAATTTTACAAAGTATGCAGGAAAAGCTTCAAAGTCTACAGCTAATATAGAAATTAATAATGATACAAAATACAAAAAGGGTTCGATCGGTGCTTACGCAAATATGCTCAGGCATGATAACGGATCTGATAATAAGGGTGACAATGATTCTGAAAATAAGTAGGGAGAAGCAGATACATGAGATTATTTTAAATTTCTGTAAAGAATTTTTGTCATTTAAGTATAATTATTGTATAATATAGGCATGATCAGATAGAAGCCTTATTATGTATGCTCATTATAGTGTTATTGGACAGCTATAATTGAAGTTCTGACTGTTGTAAGTATATACAGACAGATATAAAGTAATGCGTTATCAGCATATAACGCTAAATAATTTCACATGATTTGTATTGTTGAAGGAGGATAAGATGGCAGATTATAAGGAATATTCGGGAAAAACAGTTGATGATGCCATTACGCAGGCTTGCCTGGATCTGGAAATTTCAAGTGACAGACTGGAATATGAGGTACTCAATAAAGAATCCGGAGGTTTTCTGGGTTTTTTCAGTAAGTCAGCAGTCATTAAGGCAAGGGAAAAGGATGAAAATTCTGTTTCAGAAGCAGAGGTATCTGATAATGATACAGCAGCAAAGTCAGAGGATAACAAAGATGTTAAGGTCAATGCTGTAAAGGCAGAAGCTGATATGGCAGAGAAGGCTGATCATGATGAACCGGATGAGAAGCATGAAGATGAAAATCTTGTGACACTTTCAGACCAGCAAAGAACTGAGATGGCTCTTGATTTCTTTAAGAAAGTATTTGATGCCATGGGAACGGAAGTTAAGGCTGACATAAAGATAGATCCTGAAGATAACACCATGAATATTGACCTTTCAGGTAATGAAATGGGTATTCTTATTGGTAAGAGAGGCGGTACACTCGATTCACTTCAATATCTGGTTAGTCTCGTTATCAATAAGCATGCAGATAATTATATGAAGGTAAAGCTCGATACTGAGAATTACAGGGAGCGCAGAAAGGCTACTCTTGAGAATCTTGCTCATAATCTTGCGTCAAAGGTAAAGAGGACCCATAAGCCGGTTTTCCTTGAGCCAATGAATCCATATGAGAGACGCATCATTCACTATGCCCTTCAGGATGATAAATTTGTAGAGACTCATAGTGAAGGTGATGAGCCTTATCGTAAAGTTGTTATTACATTGAAGCCGGGCGTTAAGACTGATAATTACAGAAGAAATTCTTATAACAGACGCGGCGGAAGATATAACGGAGGATATAGGAGATCTGGCAGAGGCGGCAGACATTATGACTCAGAAGATCATGAGTCTGACTATTATCAGAAAGATGGCCAATCAGAGACGCCTGAATCATCAAATGATTCTCCGGATGAAAATTGATCCCATTAATATCTGTAGTGCAAAGCCCGCAGGCCTGCCTGTGGATGCAATGAGTATAATTTATTAATAACATATACTTAAGCTATTTGGATTAATAATAATATAATATGCCTGTCTGAATAAATTAGACAGGCAGTTTTTTTGAGGTCCTTTATGAAATATCATGACGATACTATAGCTGCCATCTGTTCGGGAACAGGAGGAACGATCGGAATTATTCGTGTAAGCGGTTCTGATGCACTCGATGTCATAAGCAGAATTTTTATACCATCCGGAAAAAATACTCCTCAGGATGATTTTTTCAGGAAGGCAGTATCACATACGATACATTATGGCCATATAACTGATCAGAATGGGAATATACTGGATGAAGTTCTCATCACTGTCATGAAGGCTCCAAAAACTTATACGCGTGATGATGTTATTGAAATAAATACTCATGGCAATTCTTTTATATTGGAAAAGATCTTAAAGAGCCTGATCCAAACAGGTATCAGAATGGCCGAACCCGGTGAATTTACGAAAAGAGCATTCTTAAATGGCAGGATAGACCTTTCACAGGCAGAAGCTGTTATGGATGTGATTGGTGCAAAAAGCACTGCGGCGCTTAAGAATTCTGTTGAAGAATTATCAGGATCCCTGAAGAATAAGATCAGCTCCATTCGAAAAACTCTTCTTGATGACTTAAGCTTTATTGAAGCAGGACTGGATGATCCGGAACATATCGATATCGAAGGATATTCCGGTACTATCAGAGACCATGCTGTAAGGATAGAAGACCAACTTAAGGTACTTGCTGATTCATTTGATCAGGGAAAAGTGATGCAGGACGGCATAAATGTTGTAATTGCAGGAAGACCAAATTCCGGCAAATCATCGCTTTTAAACCTTCTTTCAGGAAAAGATTCCGCTATCGTTACAGATATTGCCGGCACTACACGGGATCTGATCCATGAGAATATAAGATTAGATGATATATTGCTCAACATTTATGATACTGCCGGTATACGCCGTACAGATGACAAAATTGAAAAGATCGGGGTTGACAGATCAATAAAAGCTATAGATAATGCGGACCTGGTATTATATGCTATAGATCTGAATAATATTGGACCTGATGGTGAACTGGATCAGAAAGAGCTTAATGGATTATCCAAAATTTCTGATAAACTCAGATCCAAAAGGGGCATCATATTATTCAACAAATCAGATCTGTTGAATATGGGTATATTAAATACCGGGGCTGCGGATAATGAAATAACTAATGAAATGATTACAAATATATGCGGTCATGTGATCACCAGCATCAAAAATATATGCGGTTTGGACTGGCCTTTTCTTTTATTCTCTGCAAAGACGGGAAAAGGACTTGATGAACTTATCAGTATGATAAAAAATATGTTTTATCACTATGATCTCAATCAGGATGAACAGATATTCATTACTGACATTCGTCAATATAATTCTATCTGTGATGCAATAAATTCTATCCGTAAACTGATAAGTACAATAGATGACAGGATGCCCGAAGATCTTTATTGCATCGATATCACAGATGCTTATAATAGTCTTGGATTAATAAATGGGGACACAGCGGCGGAAGATCTGATCGATAATATATTTAAAAATTTCTGCATGGGCAAGTGAAGAGTTTTTAATGGTTTTGTCCCTGCCACATAAATAAGTATATTTGTTAAGTGCCCGACCACATAAAAAATATATTTGTTAATAAATTTCGTCTTCTGTTAATATATGAGGATACTGTTTATAGAAATATAGGTTTTGGTAATAAATGTGAGGTTATTATGTCAGTAGTATATGAAAGCTATGATGCTATAATCGTTGGCGCCGGCCATGCCGGATGTGAAGCAGCTCTTGCGTGTGCCAGAATGGGACTTTCGACCCTTGTTTTCACTGTAAGTGTGGATAATATTGCTATGATGCCATGCAATCCCAATATAGGAGGGTCCTCAAAGGGACATCTTGTTCGTGAAATCGATGCTCTCGGCGGTGAAATGGGCAAAAATATCGATAAAACTTTTATACAATCTAAAATGCTCAATAGATCCAAGGGTCCTGCGGTACACAGTTTGCGTGCTCAGGCCGATAAAAAGCTCTATAGCATGACTATGCGAAAAGTACTGGAAAATACAGATAACCTTATTATTAAACAGGGAGAAGTAAGTGAAATTTTAGTAAATAATAATCAGGTTACAGGCGTAAGAACTGCCACTGATGCTGTCTATCCCTGCAAATGCATAGTACTTGCAACCGGAGTCTATCTTAATGCCAAATGCATTACCGGAGATTATTATCAATATACAGGTCCAAATGGCCTTATGTCTGCTACTCACCTTACCGGATCTCTTATAGATCTGGGCATTTCTGTCAGACGTTTTAAAACAGGCACTCCTGCAAGGATCGATAAAAGAACTGTGGATTTTTCTGTTATGAAAGAGCAGAAGGGAGACGTTCCAGTTATTCCATTCTCATTCTCCAATATTGGTAAAAATATGAATAAGGATCAGGTCAGCTGCTATTTAACTTATACCAACAATGAGACACATAAGATAATCAGGGATAATATCGACAGATCTCCTCTTTATTCCGGTAAAATAAAGGCAACAGGACCCAGATATTGTCCATCTATTGAAGATAAAGTGATGCGCTTCAGTGATAAGGACCGTCATCAGGTTTTTATTGAACCGGAGGGATATTATACCAATGAGGTATATATTGATGGAATGTCAAGTTCAATGCCTGAAGATGTCCAGGTCAAAATGTACAGATCGGTAAAGGGGCTTGAACATGCTCGTATTGTCCGTAATGCTTATGCTATAGAATATGATTGTATCGATCCTGTCGAATTGAAACCAAATCTTGAATTTAAAAAGATCTCCGGCCTTTTTGGTGCAGGTCAGATTAATGGGTCTTCCGGTTATGAAGAGGCAGCAGCTCAGGGACTTATAGCCGGTATCAATGCGGCACTTACGTTTCAGAGAAAGGCACCATTCATTTTGAAGAGATCTGATGCTTATATTGGGGTACTTATCGATGATCTTGTAACTAAAGGTACCAATGAACCTTATAGAATGATGACTTCCAGGGCGGAATACAGACTATTGCTTCGTCAGGATAATGCTGATCAAAGACTGACTGCTTTTGGCTATGAACTAGGCCTCGTTGACAAAAAAACTTACGATCATCTTCTCCTCAAACAACGTGCTATTGAGGAAGAAATACGCCGGGTAACTGAAACCTATGTTGGTGCTAATGAATCGGTAAACAGCCTGTTAAGATCTTACTCATCAACAGAATTATCTTCAGGCTCCTCGTTGGTGGATCTCATTAAAAGACCTGAGCTTGATTATTATAAGCTTGCTTCTATAGATAAAGACAGACCTGCTCTTTCTGATGAAGTCCAGGAAGAGGTTAATATTTCCATTAAATATGAAGGTTACATAAAGAGACAGGTCGCTCAGGTTGAAAAATTCAAAAAGCTTGAAGATGAAAAGATACCTGACAATATTGATTACGATCAGGTTCCAAGTCTTAGAATAGAAGCAAGGCAGAAACTAGAAAGTATTAAGCCTTTGTCAATTGGACAGGCATCCAGAATTTCAGGAGTTTCCCCAGCTGATATTTCTATTCTTACTGTTTATTTAAAAAGGTGATTATTTAGTGGAAGGTGCGAAATGAAAAAAATACTTGCTTCTTTATTTGATGCTTATGAAATAGATTATGATGACGATATCCTTCAGAAATTCAATGATTATTATTATATGTTGATTGAATATAATAAGGTCATGAATCTTACTTCTATTACAGAAGTCAATGACGTAGCAGTTAAACATTTCCTTGATTCTGTTATATTACTAAAATATGTTTCACGTGAAACATTTGATGATAAATTGGTTGCTGATGTCGGTACTGGAGCTGGTTTTCCCGGTATTCCACTAGCTATACTTTTACCCGATGCCAAATTTATACTTATAGATTCATTACAGAAGAGATTGAAATTCCTCGAAGACCTTATCAGAAAATTAGAGCTTTCTAATGTTAAACTTATTCATGGAAGAGCTGAAGATCTCGGCCATGATAAGGCCTACCGAGGTAACTTTGATTATGTTGTATCGAGAGCAGTTGCCCCTCTTAATATATTACTTGAATATGATATTTCATTCTTAAAAGTAAATGGTGAATTAATTGCATACAAGTCCCAAAATATAGACTCAGAAATCATCTCTTCTAAACATGCATTGATTGAGCTAAATTGTAAATTGACAGACAGAATTAATTTTTTATTACCGGATAATAGTGGTGACTCCGGAAACGGAACTAACGCAGACCCCGTGTTTATGGAAAGAAATATCTTATTTATAAGTAAAAATGGCCCAACAAAGAATGTCTACCCACGTAAGGCAGGGACACCTAAGAAGAAACCTTTATGATGCTTTTTATATGTAAATAATTTATTGACGGTAAATTGTTACAGTTGTATTTTCAATAGTTAATAAAATGTTTTACTGGAACAGTACATGATTCACCTAATAAGTACCAGGGCAAGCCTCACTCGATTTATTAAGTTATTTTTTTGTTTGATCAGATAACAATGGACTGAATATGTTTCACGTGAAACAGTGCAGGTAATATTTTGATATAATATTATTAGTAGTTGAGTAGATTTCACGTGAAACAATGTAGGTAATAATTTGATTTACCATGTTATATGTAGTACAGTAAGTTTCACGTGAAACGATATTGGTTATATTTTGACTTACCATATTAGTAGTAGTTGAGTATGTTTCACGTGAAACAATACAGTTTATATATTGACTGACAAAATGATGAGTACTAACATAGCTTCACGTCTTACGATTTTGAAAAAAATTATAAAAACAAATAATTTCGCCGATTGTAAAATGAAGTTGGACATCTGAAAAAAAGATCCATGGCAGGATCTTTGGTAGAATGTAAGTCACCACAACAAACTTTCTACAGGAGAATCGCCACCATGGACTATTCCCATTCTACCATAGCTTCCCATATAAAAGGCAAACATCTTTCGTATGAGGAACGGGTTCTTATTCAGATTGTCTTAAAGACCACTACTCCATCCG
>JAZASR010000032.1:0-24417 GCA_036343175.1 Lachnospiraceae bacterium | reverse complement strand
GGAAGCGTAAACTATCATGACCTCAATATGATCGAGAATGTAAGCGCTGATACACTTCTTGCAAGGCTCACTCCGGCAGATCATGGTGCTGCCGGCGAAGATGTTCTAGGTATGCCTATAGAGCCCCATAAAGTAAGGGAAATGGTCTTAAAATATGGCAGGAATATCCGTATTACCGAAGATGGAACGGAGATATATTCAGAAGTAAACGGAGATGTCATGCTTGTAAATGACACAGTATTTGTAAATACTGAGTTCAAGGTAGACGGAGACGTTGGTCCTGTCACAGGTGATATCGATTTTGACGGGTTGATCGTCATACCGGGAAACATACTTGCCGGGTACACGGTAAAGGCGACCGGAGATATAATAGTCAATGGCGATGTTGAAGGCGCCACACTCGAGAGCGGCGGAAAGATAGTCCTCAAAAGAGGCATGTCCGGCATGGGAAAGGGCGAGCTTAAGGCCAAAGGTGACGTAATAAGTAATTTCATTGAGAATGCTAAGGTCCATGCAGGCGGAAAGGTCTATGCAGATGCCATACTCGGAAGTGAGGTATCTGCCGGGTCAGACATCATAGTAAGCGGTAAGAGAGGCGTGATCGCCGGAAGCCAGGTCTCATCGGCTACTGCTATCCGCGCCATCAATGCCGGAACTGATATAGAGACATTTACGGAGCTCGATGTCGGAATAGATCACGAGGTAAGGGAGAGATACCATTTCCTTGAAAAAGAAGTGGACAATATTTCCAAAGAGCGTGAAACTCTTGAGAAGAATGTGAATCTCCTTAAGAAGCGCCTTGCGTCGAAGGGCTCCCTTGAGCCTCCCAAGCTCAAACAGCTTAAGGATTCTGCTGAGAGGATGAAAGAAATAGATTCGCTTCTTGAGCAATATACCGATGAATTCTCAGACATATCAGAGAAGATAGAAGAATCTCAGGGCGGTGTCATAGTCATCAGCGGCCGCACATATCCGGGCGTAAAGCTCTGCATATCTGATGTTTCCACATTTATCCACGGAATATGCCAGAATTCGCGTTTTGTCCGCGAGGGAGCGGATATCCGCGTGAAGGCAGCAAATTGATCAATGCCGGAATTCGCGTTTTGTCCGCGAGGGAGCAGATACCCGCGTGAAGGCAGCAAATTGATCAGTAATGCAGTAAATATATAAAGTAATCAGGCAGATATTTTTCTGCAGATAACAGGACAGCTTATACTGCAGACGTTAAGCTGTATTTTCCAGGAAAGAAGGTGTCCGCCATGGGAATGATGGTCGATATGATCACAATGCCGAATAAATCTCAGGAGATCTCCAATATTCAGAACGCTGAGAGCCTTAAGAACAATTTTTCACAGCAGCAGACTGCGCTCAGCACAGAGGCTCAGCAGCAGAATATCAACCAGACTGTTGTAACAAAGGAGGATGCGGCCAAGGCCGAGCTCAAGAATGATGAGAATGGCAATGGCTCCGGCTATGAAGGCAATAAAAAGAAAAAGGATGAAAAGGATAAGCATAAGCTTGACCGCACCATGGTAAATCTCGACGGCTCAGACAGACAGGGCGGATTCGACATCATGGTCTGAATAATATCTGATATCATCATGGCAGCATAAACATGGTTTTGGCTGCCTTTATTTACAAAAAATGTTCTCCGTGATATTATCATATATTCAGGCAATAAAACTACCCGAAAAGGAATTTATAAAATGTTATTAGAAGGAATATTTATTATGATAGGGCTTGTGGCAGTTGTCATGAGCTTTTTTGTGTCAGACAGATATGAAGGTGAGAAAGAGTCCCGGGAAAAGCAGCAGGGAAATGCTTTTTCAAAAGCAGCTTCAGAGGCTGATAAAAGCGCTTTTAAGCAGGAAATAGATGAGATGATCGACAGTGAGCTTTCCATTAAGTCCCAGGCTTATGTATCAGCAGCCGGGGAACAGATGGCAAAGACCATGGATGATAAGATAATGGGTATCGATGAATATTCCAGTCAGATCCTTGACCGTATCCAGAAGAACCATGAAGAAGTGGTTTTTCTCTATGATATGCTTCAGAAGAAGGAAGAGGAGATCAAGAATGACATCAATATGGCTGACCGCGCAAAGGCTAAGATAGAGGATGCCTATGCGGACGGCTATGAAAAGATGCATAAGGACCTTCTCGATATGAAGAAGATATCCATTGCCTTCTTTAAGATGGAGCAGAGGATAAAGAACAGACCGGATGGGATCGCATCTGTTGAAGCAGATCTTGAAAGGAACTCTGCAGGAGCTGATGAAAAGGGATCCATGCCATCCGGCATTTTTGCAGCAGGCTCACAGGAAAGAGTGCAGCAGGGCAGCCGCTCTGAACTAGACAGAAGATCTCCCAAGATAAGCATAGCACTCAATACCGGGAGTGCAGCCGGATCCGATAATGCCAATGCCTCATCAGTAAAGTACGGCAGAGGAAATGCCGATGCTTCGTCTGCTGACAATGGCAGAGGGAATGCCGATGCCTCTTCGGTAAATAACGGCAGAGGAAACGCCAATGCTTCGTCTGCTGACAATGGCAGAGTAAATACTGATGCTTCGCCTGTTAAGTACGGCAGAGGAAGTGCCAATGCCTCATCAGTAAATAATGGCAGGGGGAAGCAGAAGAAGCACAGAAATAAGCACGTTGATGATGCGGACAGGCTGGCTTATCAGGAAAACATGAGCCCGGATAATAATCTGGAAAGTATTCCAAAGCAGAAAGGTAAGACCCCTGTACATGTAATAGATTACAGTAAAGTAAAGCCTGTAGAAAAAGTACTTCCCACGTCATCAGATATCAATGTAATGGACTACAGGGATGACATTATGGATATGCATAAAAAGGGAAGGTCGGTAGAGGAAATCTCAAGAATGCTCGGACTTGGCCAGGGCGAAGTTGGTCTCGTGATACGAATGAATTCCTGATCGGTAATAAATGAATATAAAAGGTTGATATCATGAATAAAAAGTCTTATTTAAGGGGCTTCGGGACCGGAGTCCTCTTCACTGCCATAGTACTTGGCAGCATTTTTCTTGTGAAACAGTCGGATTCGCATGTAGTCGACCGTGCCATAGAGCTCGGAATGGTCTTTCCGGATGCTTCAGGAAGCAAGGGGGTATCAGGAGCAGTATCCAGGTCGGCCATAACCGGCGGAAGCTCAGATACATCATCGGAAGCAAAGTCCGATGCCAGTTCAGAAGCCGGCTCTAAAGCGTCAGATGATGATGGGAAAAATGATGCGGGTGGAAAGGATGATACATCCGGAAAAACCGCGGAGAATGATGATAGTGATGCAGCAGAAAATGATGACGCATCCGTGAAAGCAGATGATAAGGGCACTGCAAACGATAAAAGCACAACAGCAGCAGATAAGAGCACCACAGCGGACAAAAGTACAAAAACATCGGATAAAAGCACAAAGTCAGCTTCTGATAAAAACTCTTCCAGGAAAGAGGATACTGTCGATAAGAAATTCAAGACCGAGAGATCCAATATGGAAAAGAACGTTAAGAAGGCAGAAGTATCCCTTACCATAACGGACGGCATGTATGGCAATGACGTGGCAAAAAGTCTCGCAAGCCTCGGCGTTATAAAGGATGCCGGCGACTTTTCCGACTACATGTACAGGAACGGTTATGAGAATAAAATACGGTCCGGAACTTACAAGATCGATCCCGATGCCACATTCAGGCAGATAGCTGAAGAGATAACCCATAGCTAGATAGAAGGAGATCATTATTAAGTTTTCTTAAAGCTTTATAGAATGATATAGTTATTAAGTTCCCTAAGGCTTTATAAAAGGAGATCATTATGCGTTTCAGACCATGCATCGATATCCACAACGGAAAAGTAAAGCAGATAGTGGGCTCCACGCTTTCTGACAGCGGTGACGCTGCAGAGGATAATTTTGTAAGCCTGAAGCCTGCATCTTACTATGCCGGAATGTATAAGCGTGACGGCCTTAGCGGAGGCCATGTGATATTTTTGAATTCAAAGGATTCAGAATATTATGAAAAGGACCTTGAACAGGGATATGAGGCCTTCAGTACATTTC
Source organism: Lachnospiraceae bacterium (assembly GCA_036343175.1). Classification (GTDB taxonomy): domain Bacteria; phylum Bacillota; class Clostridia; order Lachnospirales; family Lachnospiraceae; genus JAEEJA01. The sequence goes on along the minus strand of JAZASR010000032.1, from coordinate 20,348 downwards.
CGGGAGGTCTAGATGCCGGAGGAGGCGTAGATCCGGATAATGCTCAGGTATTCCTCAAGGCAGGAGCAGCCCATGTCATAGTTACATCGTATGTATTCAGGGGCGGCAGGATCGACCGTGATAACCTTGAGAAGCTCGTACAGAAGGCAGGCGCAGACAGACTGGTCCTTGACTTAAGCTGCAGATATGTCGATAACGCCTATCATATAGTAACAGATCGCTGGCAGAAGGTATCAGAAGAAATACTTGGTTATGACATCATCATGAAGCTCTCTGAAAAATGCAGTGAATTCCTGATCCATGCCGTAGACGTGGAGGGAAAGGCAGACGGTTCAAGCGAGGGGGTCCTGAATATCCTTGCGGATTGTGTAAGAAAGGATCCTCATCTTAAGTTTACATATGCAGGCGGCATCCGTAATATGGATGATATTCAGAACATAAGAAAATTCGGTGATTCCAGGATAGATTTCACTGTAGGTTCGGCGCTCGATATATTCGGCGGCAGCCTTAAGTATGAATCATTGAAAGATATCAGATAATCTCAAGAATCCTCATTTGACATTTTACGAAATAGTGTTATAATTGTTACGAACTTGTTAAGAATGTAGTTAACAATTTCCAATTGTTACACGGTCTGTAATATATCTCAGCGTGCAGCAAAATAGATACTATAGGAGTAAAATTGTCATGAACAGAAAATATTCAACAATTTTATATAAGAGCTTCGGATTTGTCTTTACATTTGCCCTGGCTTGTGTTTTAAGCTTATCAGTCGGCTTTTCTGCTGATAAGGCTAAAGTTTTCGCGGCCGCTAAAGAAGCAGAAGGGGCAGAAGCTTTAGATGCGCAGGCAGTATCGGATGTATCAGAAGATGCGGGAACAGTTAATATCGATGGAGCTTCTGCTGATGCAGGACTTACAGGTATGCTGAATACAGGCAATGCGCCGGAAGCTATAGCTTCTGACATAGACGCAGCAGACACTGCTGATAAGGTATCTCATTCATCTACAGTCGCAGCTGCAAGAACAAAGGTAAAGAAGATACGTAAGAAGGACCTGAGACTCATGGCTTCCATCATTTATTGTGAGGCATGCGGGGAATCATATCAGGGCAAGCTTGCAGTCGGCATAGTTATTAAGAACAGAATGAGATCAAAGCTTTTCCCGGATACTCTTAAGGGAGTCATCTATCAGCCTTATCAGTTTGCACCGGTTAGGAACGGTTATCTTAATAAACGTCTCAGTGAGTATGATAATGGAAAGACCGATGACACCATGTGGAAAGACAGCATAAAGGCTGCAAAGGAAGTCCTTTCCGGCCGTGATTATATCATGTACAAGGGACATAAAAAGAATTTCAGGTCATACAATTTCTTCAGCCGTTATCTGTCAGGTTCACGTCTAAAGCTCGGACATCACAATTTCAAATAATACCGAATATATAATTACAAAAAGGCCTTGTTCAAAGGCCTTTTTTTATTTTGTAAGATTCTTGAAAAATAAACACATATATTATACAATAAAGGCTATATTCAGATTACTACAGCCTTTATGTGGGGAGAGGGAAGCTAATGCTAAATATATATCTGATCAGGCATGGTCAGACTGACATGAATATAACACATATGCTTCAGGGAAGGTCTGATACAGTGCTCAATGACACAGGAAGAAGTGAGGCCCTGCAGGCAAAGCTTCGGCTCGATGAGATGGGCATCAGAGCTGATGTTGTATTCTCCAGTCCGCTTGAACGTGCCTACGAAACTGCTCAGATCATTTCCGGCGGAAGTGATTGCGATATATTGAAGGATGACAGACTTATAGAAATGAGTTTCGGTCAGGATGAGGGCAAAAAGCTTGAAGACCTGCCGGAGGATTTTCTTTACCATTTCAGATCTGATACTGCCGGATACATCCCGCCTGAGGGCGGTGAGACATTCCTTGAGGTACGTAAAAGGACCTCGGGATTCTTAAGAGAACTGCATGATACATACAGTTCATTTATCAGCAAGGATGATACTGGCAAGAACATTACCATATTTGTATATTCTCACGGAGCTGCCATAAACTCTATGTTAAACTTTGTGAATTCAGAGGATATAACTCTTTTCTGGGACCACAGGGTAGGGAATGCCTCAGCTAATCTGATTCAGGGCGTTCCTTATGATAAATGCGGTTCGGGATATAAGTTCATTGAGAACATAAGCGTTCCCGGCGCCGGCGAGATATATGTCACGAGCCTTTCGCCCAGAGAAGAAAAGCCAAAGGGCAGAGGGCTTATCGGCAAACTGAAAGACATAGCAAGATAACCTGTTATATAATATCTGTAACTGTTAATGGGGAGGTAATGATATGGAAGACACAGGAAGACGTTTATATAGTGAGGATATGTACCTGTACTCTGAGGATTCTCCTGTCATCATTGGAGAAGGATACACAGAGCGCGACGGGGATGGCAACATCCTTGCAGTATTCAAGTTTATAAATATTGGTGATAAGGTCATAAAGGCCCTGCTTCTGCAGGTCACGCCTCTCGATGCCAAAGGCAATAAGTTTGCCGGCATACTCGAGTTCCCTTACCAGGACTTAAATATCCAGAGAGACGTTGAGTTCGGCGGCGACATTCCTTTCTTCATGCCGGAAGGAACAGCCACATTCTCAGCAAGAGTTACAGAAGTCAATTTTCAGGACAATTCATCGTGGTATGACGGCGGCAAGCCATGGGCACCGCTTTCCACAGTACGTGAGCTTTCGACGGTCCTTCATGATGAACAGCTTATAGAACAGTACAAGAAGGACTTCGGACCATATTCGGAATATGTTCCTCAGATAGTAAATGACCTCTGGTTCTGTACCTGCGGCTCTATTAACCATGTATACGAGCAGAGATGCCATTTCTGTAAGAACAATTACAATAAGCTTGTCCAGGCAATGAATCCGGAGAAGCTTCGTCAGGAGATATATATAGGAGGTCTCAATAATCAGACTGCTCAGACTGCACAGACCGGTCAGACTGCTCAGGCCGGTCAGACTGCTCAGGCCGGGTATGTTAATAATAGCAATAATAGCAGTAATAATAATTATAGTAATGCGGCCTATGGCACTTCAGCAGGTGCCAACCCATACGCCCATTCAGAAAGCTCTGGATCAGCGCTTAAAGCGGGTCAGGGTCAGACGGCAGGCACTGATTCAGGTTCACCGATTCAGGCCGATCCTGTGAATAACGGTGCATCAAGCGGCCAGTACAATGAGAACATACAGAGGATACTTGAAGAGCAGGCAGCCCAGAGGGCAGCAGAAGGAACTAATGCAGGTCCGGGTCAGGATGCAGCCATGAATGACAGTTCAAACGGCGGCAATACGATCGATGCCATTATGAATGAAACAGCAGAGGCTCCGAAGAAAAAGAGATCAAAAGCGCCTGCCATCATTACAGTGATTGTCGTAATACTTGCGCTTGCTGCCGGAGCGATATTCTATGGTCTTCCTATGTATAAGATAAAGCAGGGCGATAAGAAACTTGCCCAGGGCAATTACGACGGCGCCATCAGCGAGTATTCAGCGCTGAGGGGATATATGGGCTCCAATGATAAGATAAAAGAAGCAAATTACCAGCATGCTCTTGCCCTTCTTAAAGAAAAGGATTATACAAGCGCCATAGCTATATTTAATACGCTTGGAAATTATAAGGATTCACAGAAGCAGGCCGCAGACAGTACAAATGAGAAGAACTACAAATTCGCTTCCAAGAAACTTGAAGATGGTGATCTGAATGGGGCTATCGATGCATTCAGCCAGATCGGCGATTACAAGGATTCTGCAGAAAAGCTTCTGGAAGCAAAGTATACTCTTGCAGGCAAGCTCTTCGATGGCGGAAGCTTTGAAGATGCTTATTCAGCATATAAGGAGCTTGCTGATGCAGGATATAAGGACTCTGCTGATAAGGTCACAGAATGCCTTAAGAAGATCGCATATGCCGCTTATCAGGATGGAGATTATAAGGAAGCAGCTGAGTATTATGAGCAGCTTGGTGATGATATTACAGTAAATATCTGTAAATCGAAGTATGTAAAATCTCATATGGATGCTGCCGATGAAACCACGAAGCAGTACCTTCTGGACCTTAAGGCCGCATCATATCCTAATGCGGACAAGCTTTACAATAAGCTCTTTGCCATTCATTACCGCATCGTTGTAAATACTGATCCTAAGAGCGCTCGTGAAGCGGTTACTGCAGCTGATAATGCTGATAAGCTCTATCTGCACTATAAGGTGGTGAAGGGCGCTACAGGCGATGCCATAAAGCTTAATGTAAAGATAGTCCAATATTCTACTGCCAATAAGTCTACCATGAAAGCTGAAAAATATGCGGACGGTCAGGACCGCCAGACTATCGATGCCACATCAGGCAGGACATGGAATACCATCGAGTTCCCTGCATGCTCAAAGACCGAGCCTAATTATCAAAGGATAAGAGTTGCATATCTCGATGAGGAAACAGGGCATTATAAGATCATATATGATGAGTTCATATTGAGAAAGTGACCTAATACTTTTTTAAAGTGCAGAATATGGGATCTGCAAAACTATAGATAATAAAGGGAGGCTGCCATTGGACGAGGAGAAGGAAAAGAAACTGGGCTTTCTTAAGGAGCATTTTGATAAGCTTGAGGAAGCATCTGACAAGGACATTATATATTTCAGGGCATATCTTGACGAACTTGTCACTGAATACAATATGGATGCCATTCGCATAAAGGCTGCCTGCCTCTTCGGCGGAAATAAAGCCTTTGCGTGCGACTGGTTTGGGGCCAGGGATCTGCTTAAGATCCTTGTGGAAGAGGACAAGGACGCTGAAGCCGCCAATATGCTGGGTATCATATTTTTCAATGGCTTTACGTCTGAGGGAAAACCTCTCTACAGGGCAGCACTTAAGTATTTTACAGTCGGCGCCTTCGGCGGTGTAGCCCAGTCAAGGCTGTATATATCCGATATGCTTATGGGAGGCTTAAGCATCCCCAAGAATGAGATAGCTGCCTACAATGCAGTAGTTGAGGTCTATGAGTCTGAAAAGGAGAAGCTTCAGAGTCAGAATTACGCATCATACTTTGCTGATGCCGCATACAGACTCGGAAACATCTACAGCTCCAATATCGAGTTCGATGAAGCTTTTCTCAAGGCTGATTACAGCAAGGCTCTTAAGTATTATCTTGAGGCCCAGTATGCCATAGAAAAGCGCATGAATGATTATGTAAAGTATGGTGATAATGACCTGCTTGCGGCGATAAATGAAGGTATAGTCAGGATGAGAAGGACCGGCAGGTGCGATATCAGCGAAACCAGGACCACAGATTATCCGGACGCCCTCTATAGTTTCTTTGAGGATGATACAGAGTCGTACAGGAAGTATCAGACCGATGAAGATAAGACATTCCTTTTTGGAAAGGTCCATGATTATGAGAGGCTCTTCATTGATTTCTCGTCAGAGGAAGTGCATCCGGCCCCGGGCCAGGACTTAAATGATCCTTCCCTGCTTAAAGGCCTTAAGTCTCTTAATATAGAGGCAGAGCTTAAGTATTCAGATGAGCCGGATCATGATGAGGATACTGATCCGCTTGTCCTCATACCTCTCAATGAGTTCAATGGCGCTGTTCTTACGAACACTCTTAAGATACATGTTTCCGGTGTGACAATGATAGAATTCAAGAAGGAGAGCAGCTTCCGCTGTGATGCCATAAGGATCATGGAAGATAGGAAAGAGCTGCGCTTCTTTAAGAAAAATAAATGTATATGCAGGCTTGCGGCAGATTCGTACACCCTCATGAAGGAGAACTTCAACATGGATGACCAGTCTGAGCTTTAATAAAAAAAGGTACTTAAATTGCTCTGGTAATATTGAAATCAACATCAGTCTGTCGGAGCTTTAATTAAAGAAAGGCAATTAATACAATGAAAGACTTCATTAAAAATTTTGTTAAGGAATTCAAGGAATTTGCTCTTAAGGGCAATGTCATGGATATGGCTATCGGTGTCATCATCGGCGGCGCCTTCACAGCCATCGTAACTGCTTTTACCGATGATTTCATCAATCCGATAATAAATATAATCGGCGGTGCCAAATTCGGCGGAGTCATACCGCTTCCCGGCCCTGCAGGCAATTGCATCCGCTGGGGAGATTTCCTCTCTGCAGTTGTTAATTTCATCATCGTAGCCCTTGTACTGTTCATGATGCTCAAGGCCATGAATAAGCTTCTTTCTATCGGACATAAGCATGACAAGCCTGCAGAGAAGATAACTAAGGAATGCCCGTTCTGCAAGTCGGAGATACCTGTCGGCGCCATCAGGTGCCCTCATTGCACTTCAAAGCTTGATGAGAAAGAGTGAAATAACTGATCATGAAAAACATTATTAAACACGGAGGTTCCATAAGTTCCGTAGTTATGCTGATACTTGGCATAGTGCTGCTCATATTTCCTTATGGGTCGCTTGATGCGGCAGTGAAGATCGTAGGCATAGGCCTCCTTGTAATGAGCGGCATAGCAATGGTTACTTCATTCATAGAGATAGAAGATGCAAAAAAGGCGGCGAAGCCTGCTGAGGTCTATGAAGACGGCCAGCCTGTTGAAGACCTGTCTGAAGATCCTTTAAGTAAGAGCGGAACCGGGATCTTCAAGTTTATGATATCTTTATTCGGGGTACTTCTGGCAATAGTATTTCTTAAGAATACAAGAGTTATAATATCAATACTCCCATTCATCATCGGTCTTATCATATTCATAGCCGGTGTATATGACCTGATCCTGACTATAGCTTTCAGGTCTGTTGCCATAAAGATAGGCTTTCCTCTTGTGGGAAGTATTATCTCAATAATAGTGGGTATAGTCCTTATAACCAAGCCTGCCTTTGTTGCGAGTTTCATAGTTCAGCTCATAGCTGCGGCACTCATCATATGTGCTATTGTAAATATCATTACGGATCTGTCGCTGAGAAACCGGACAAAATGAAATTTTTTTAAATTTATATTAAGGTAGATTTTTTAACATGAGGTTCTTCAGTAAACATCTGGCATTTACAACCATAATATTTGTTCTGATCCTGTGCGTTTCTATGTACACAAGGGACGTAAACCACGTCCAGGATTACGCGCTGTGGCAGAATTGGGGTGCCCTTAAGGACGGCGGCGGTGAGCTTGCATTTCTATCAGGCATCTTTGACACTGCATCTGCGGATAATAAGGGCAGGGGAAGCGGTTCTGACAATAATGATAATGGCGGCAATGCACATGACGATAAAGATAATTCGGACTCCTCATCGGAAGCTGATGGAAAAAACGCTTCTGATAAGGGAGATGAGAATGATGGTGACCATAAGGATGGTAAGATAAAGGATCTGAGCGAATTTGATTTCAGCGACATCTCTGAAGAAGAACAGGATTTCATGAATCTTAATATCAACAGGGCAGAAGATAAAGTCAAAGTTCCGGGTGTAAATGAACTGCCTGATGCGGACGGAAACGTATCTGAGACCGTAGCTGAAGGAACTGCTGATATTACCATCAAATACGACGACAGGATCTATTTCTCTGATGATATAGCAGAGATCACTGATGAAAATATTACAAGCAGCCATGTAGGCAGATGGGTAGATCCGGACTCTGTGACTGAGGGCGGAACTTATGACATATCAGAAGAAAGTGACGGATATGTATCTGATGAAGATACATCCTCCGGCATGGATACCCATGTTCTGCTTGGAGCAAAGAACCATAAGAACAAGGCTGTTGCTGTCGGGTGCGGATCCTGTAAGGTGAAGCTTGCCGACGGATCTGTTATAAAAGTTTATGTAAAGCCCGCTAAGATAAGCCTGGTGCTTTTTGCCGGTCAGAGCAACATGGAAGGCAGTCCGAGCGCTTATTCAGACATTAAGGAATACAGAGAAGATATATTAAATAATCCTGAGGGCACAGTATACAATACTTATGCGCCTTCTGATGAGAAGCATGCCCACTGGACAGGCGGTGTTTCAAGGGCTATCGATCCGCCTCTTCTTACCGATGAAACGGCAGAGATGTTCGTCCCTGACAGTCTGACTGACAATACCCATAAGATGCCTCTTAAGAATACCAATAATCTTACGGTCAATAAGAATGCATCCAGGAAGATAGGAATGGACGCTTCATTTGCGAATGCCTGGTACAGAGAGACCGGAGAAAAGCTCTGGATAGTCAATGGAGCCCGCAATGGCTCATCTATCGCTGAGTGGAATCCTCACAAATCCGAGAATTGCTACAGCCATGCTGTCAACCTCTATAAAGAGTGTGAAATGACTCTTGAGAAGGAGATAGAGGCAGGTCATTATGAGCTCGGCCTTAAGGGCGTCATGTGGATGCAGGGCGAGCAGAATAAGAACTACGGACCTGACAAGTACATGCAAAAGTTCCTTGATATCTGGTCATCATTCCAGAATGACCTTTACGGCAGCAGGGAAAATGTTCCTCATGTGAGCCAGGGACTTTCATTTATTGGAGTCTTTATGGTAAGAGCCAACGTACAGGCTGACTCCATGGACGATCTCCATATGAATGGTCCGCGCAAGGCGCTTTATTATATGACTGAGCGCCAGGAAGTAACTCTTTCCAAGGTATATCTTGCTTCCGAGCTTTCCGATGTCTGGACTGACGATGACGCGGTAAAGAATTATTTCCGCCTTAAGTATGGTGATGAGAAGAATTATCAGCTGATGAATGATACTAAGAATCCTGATATCAGGATGCCTCAGAAGGTCGATGACATACATATGACCGTTCATTACAGCCAGCTTGCCTATAATGAGATGGGCACAGATGCCGCAATCAACATGCTTTATCATCTGGGGCGCCTTAAGAAGCCGACTTCTGACTGCACGCTCAGGCTTGTGTCACAGGATGGCTACAGGGATATCCTGAATGAACCTGCAGGCGCAGAGCTTATGACCATGGTGCCTAAGGTCTATCCTGCTTACAATTCAAAGGGCTTAAGGGTTAACTTTGATCCTCTTTACTGCGTATTCAACAAGTGGATGGTGTCCTTCAACTATTATCCGAAGACTGAAGAGGCCGATGTTTCCAAGTATAAGGTCGAGTTCTCCATCGGAGATCATGATTTCACATATCATGCCATTAAAGATCCATCTGAATGAAATCTGCTGACGCCGCCGGCATGCTGTATGATTTCGGTTCACGATAGAAAAGCATATGCTTTTTTAGCGGGAGATTAAGTAACTTAAAAAAAACCGGATATATGATTTGTGAGCGGGAATGAATATCTGAATAAGGAGCAGATTTATGATTCGTGACTGGGAGATGGGTAAGATAAGCAACGGGCGGACATATCATGATAATGATATGGTGAGGATCGGCTGCGCTGATTGCGAGGGATGTTCATATTGCTGCGAGAATGTTGAAGATACCATAGTGCTTGACCCATATGATATTTACAATATATATCTGGGCTCCGGTCTGACTTTTCAGGAATTGATGGCAGAAGGCTATGTCGAGCTTGGTACGGTCGATGCCATGGTCCTTCCCCATATGGCCGTCAAGAAGGAAAGGTCAGGCTGCGGTTTTCTTGACAGTGAAGGCAGGTGCTCGATACACGATTACAGGCCGGGCTTCTGCAGACTTTTTCCCCTTGGCAGGGTATATGATGAAGACGGGGATTATTCGTATTTTATAGAGGAAGGCCAGTGCATTAAGCCAGGTAAAAGATCAAAGGTAAAGGTGCGCGACTGGCTTATGATATCAGACCCTGTAAGATATCACAGCTTCATAGTAAGCTGGCACGCCCTTCAGAAGCATGTCAGAGAGTCTGCGGACGAGCTTGATGCGGCTTCTCTTAAAAATATTTCTTTAAATATTCTAAATATCTTTTATTTACAGCCTTATAGTGAGGGAAAGTTCTACGAAGAATTCTCCGGAAGGATGAAGAAGCTTACGGGATGAGGAAGCTTGCATGTATCAAGTGCCTTATGTGAAGGAACTCCACGGACAGAAAGATTCTCTTGTTATCATAACGGGCTTAGAGACTTATGTGGAGAAGCTGACAGAACCTGGTATAAAGAATAAGCTGGTCGAGATTCCTTATTGCAATCATGTAACAGTCGGAAACGAGTCTTTGATCATCAATTTCTTGAGCGAGATAGACGAAATGTCAGTGAAATAAAAAAACTATACCCATGAGCTGCTGGAAAAGAATCCTGAATTTACTGTTTGCTTTTAATTTTACTATACATTTAAATTTTCCTTATAGGGGTGTCGAAAGGGAGGTGCATTGACCATGACAGCAACTTTAGAGAAGGCCACATGCAACTCCTTTCTGAGTTTTTGAAGGACCACCAGAAGACCGGAAAATCGCCGGAAACGCAGTATTTCAGCATATTCCAGGACCCTTAATGTAATTGACAGTCGTATCAAAGATTGCGTCTTGATAGAAAAGACTTACGGATCTGAATGCTTTCTCGTAAAATGTTTCAATAGTAAGTGCGAGAATATATCTTACTAATGAAAATAATTCAAGAGAAAATTGTTTTCTATTATTACGATAACGTAATAATCACGAAAAAAATGTCTACTATTAATATTATATTGATTATTTCACTGGTAAATTGATTATTGTTGAAATAAGAATGAAATTATCACGTAAAAAGCACATAATGTTTAAAATTTTGTAATATATTCACGAGAAACTATTTTAGTATTGATATTCTGCTGTTAATAAGATAGAATTTTTATATAATATTGAAGGCATTTTGACAGTCAGATAAATGCAAAGTGCCGATAAACAATGGAATTCTTATACATTCTATATAATATTAAATTTTTGGAGGTGCTCTAATGTTTGAGAATAATAGATTGGAGTTCAAAGAAGATACTTCGAAGACTTTTTTGAAGACAGTTTCTGCATTTTCAAATTATGATGGAGGAAAGATTATATTCGGGGTCCGTGATGATGGAAGTATAAAGCCTGTCAGTGATCCGGAAAAAATGAAGCTGGATATTGAAAACAAAATAAATGACAGCATTTCTCCTCAGCCGGATTATAGCCTTAAGATAACAGATAGTGGTCAGACTGTTACTCTGACTGTGATGCCAGGTAATAAGAAGCCTTATATGTATAAGTCAAAGGCATACAGAAGGAATGATACATCAACCATTGAGGTCGATCAATATGAATTAACCAGACTGATACTTAACGGACAGAATATCCGTTTTGAAGAGATTCAGGCACAGAGGCAGGACCTTCATTTTAATGAACTTGAATCTGCATTGAAGAAAAATCTCGGTATAAAGGCTTTGAATGAAGATATTTTAAAGTCATTAGGGCTCCTTTCCCCGAATCATGGTTTTAATAATGCAGCAGAGATACTGGCGGATGAAAATGGTATGCCGGGTATTTCATCGGTTAAATTTGAAAATGGCGTGAATATTATCAGAAATAGAGTTACTTCTGAGCATAAATCGGTGATCGCTGAAATAAAAGAGATCATTAATATGTTCGAAACATTCTATTTTTATGAGGAGATCGATGGACTCGTAAGACAAAGAAGAGAGATGATTCCCAAAGATGCCTTCAGAGAAGCTCTCATCAATGCTTTAATACACAGAGATTGGAATCTGCCTGCTGAGATCACAGTCTTTATGTTTGATGACAGAATCGAAATTACTTCACCTGGCGGGCTTGCACCCGGAATGAGAAAGGAAGAATTCCTTCGCGGCGGAATATCCATGCCAAGAAATAGAATACTGGCTGAAATATTCTTAAGGATCGGATTTATTGAAAAGCTTGGTACAGGTATCCTTAGAATAAAAGAAATGTATAGTGACGATCTGGTAAAGCCTTCATTTGAAGTACTGGAAAATTCAATCAAAGTGATATTGCCTGTTAAGGTCAAAGAACCTTTGACAAATGATGAAATGAAGGTATATTCTGTCATGTCAAAAGGAAATTCAATGTCATCTGCTGAAATAACCGGAAAGGTTCCTTTCGGAAGATCCAAAGTAACAGGCATCCTGAAGGAGCTTGCTGCGAAGAATATAGTAATCATCGAAGGTGCAGGCAGAGAGACAAGGTATCATTTATGATACAGCTTTAATTAGTGATCTTTTTAATTTTCTTCTTGAAAACATTTTAGTTATTAGTTAGAATGATAACTTGTATCCCGTAATTATTGTATACATGTTTTTTTATTTGTGTATATATAATTACTTAAGACAAGGGCGTCTGACAGGATATAAGTTACTCTTGATAATGATCGCTTAGATCCGGAAAGTATCAAACTGCCGTACGCCTGAAGTGTTATAGGCAAAAAAAGCAGGCAGGTTTTAAGTAATTTCTATGCATTATATAAGGTCTGTACACGTTATTACGGTGTACAGACCTTTTTCTGTATGTTCACGAAGGCGTGCATATTTATGAAGGCATGCATATTCATGAAGGAATGTACGTTCATTCTAGACATGCAAATTCTTATGTTTTCATATGATGAAAAAGGTCAGAATACATAAAAAAAGGAGAAATGAAGGACATGAAAGCTTTTAAGAAGATCATGGACTGGGTTGCCAGGTTTGAAGAGCTTCTGCTCGTTCTGGCAATGTCAGTCGTCCTCGTATTAACAGTCGGCAACGTATTTTCCCGATTCGTGGTACATCAGTCATGGTCATTCACAGAAGAGATCGTCGTTGCTCTCTTCGTACTGATTACCATGCTGGCAGCAGCACTCTGCTGCCGCAGCGGCGAGCTTGTAAGTCTGTCACTATTAACAGACCATTTCAAGGGGAATGGAAAGAAGATCAGCGTCATTATCGTAACTCTTGCAGTTGTATTATTCGCATGCGTCCTGTTCTTTACAGGTATAGACAAGGTGCACACACAGCTGATCAACGGCAAGAGGACATTTGTGCTGAACTGGCCTGACTGGATCTTCTGGTCATTCATACCGATCGGTGCATTTTTCATGTGCCTTCACAGCATAGAATACTGCGTGCTCTACCTGGGCGGCGCGATCAAAGGTACTAACGTAACACCTGAGATAGCTGATGCTATCGAAGATGCCGAAGAAAAGGCTCTGGAAGAAGCTGAAGAAGAAGCCGAGGAAGAAGCTGGGAAAAAGGCTGAGGAAGAAGCCGAGGATAGAGCTGAAGATAAGAAAGCTGATGCAGATTCTAAAGCCGGAGCTTCTGACGATGCAGATTCAAGCAGCGAAAGTAAAACAGAAGCTCTCGATAAAGCAGATTCAGACAAAACAGTTAGTGATGAAGCTTCTGACAATGATGAAGAAAAGCAGGCCGATGCTGATCTTAGAGATGCTGAGAAAAAGTCATCCGGCAAGGCATCCGGTCCATCTGCTGAGAATAAGAAAAAGAATAAGAATAGAGATAAAAATAAAGATAAAAAGGGAGGTAAGGAATAATGGTCACAGTAGTATTATTTATCACATTCTTTATACTCCTGGTGCTTAATGTTCCTATAGCTATCTGCTTAGGGCTTTCAAGCGTTGCAGCTATCCTCTTTTCAGGGACAAGCCTTACTATAGTCGCAACAAACACATATGCGGGCATAAGCAAATTCCTGCTGCTGGCTATACCATTTTTCGTACTATCCGGTAATATCATGGCCAAGGCCGGTATATCTACCAGACTTATAAAGTTCGTTGATTCACTTGTAGGCCACAGACGCGGCGGCATTGCCATAGTCTGCGTCATAGTTGCCTGCTTCTTCGGTGCTATCTCAGGTTCAGGTCCTGCAACAGTTGCAGCCCTGGGAGCAGTCCTCATCCCGGCAATGGTCGAGTCGGGCGGCTTCGGAGCACCATTCTCGACGGCTCTTATGGCGACAAGCTCATCTATAGCCATAGTCATACCTCCGTCCATAGCGTTCGTCGTATATGCTTCCATAACCGGCGTATCCATATCAGATATGTTCCTTGCTGGTATAATCCCGGGTATCCTAATGGGCGCAGCTCTAGCAATTATCGTATTGATCGAAGCTAAGAAAAAGAACATAATGCCTACAAAGCAGAAGTCATCCGGTGCCGAACGCTGGAAGACATTTAAGGATGCATTCTGGGGCTTACTTATGCCGGTCATCATCCTTGGCGGTATTTATTCAGGTATATTCACACCTACAGAGGCAGCAGCCGTATCCGTTGTATATGGTCTCATAGTAGGCATGTTCATTTATAAGGAAGTAAAGTTCAAGGATCTCTGGGGGATACTTATAGACTCGGCAAAGACCACAGGCTCTATAATGATAATAGTTGCCTGTGCATCCCTCTTCTCATTTGTATGTACCCAGTTCGGCATATCACAGGCAGCTACAGAGCTCTTAAGCCATCTCGCTGTCAACCAGTTCGTATTCCTGCTTCTTGTAAATATCATCTTCCTTATAGCAGGATGCTTCATAGATGCCAACTCAGCAATGTACATATTCATCCCTGTCATGCTCCCTGTATGCCAGGCTCTGGGATATGATCTTGTAGCATTCGGCGTCATGGCAACTGTAAACCTTGCTATCGGCCAGGTAACACCTCCTGTAGGCGTAAATCTCTTCGTAGCTATCTCCATAAAGATCAAGAAGGGACTCGAGGTCACACTGCAGCAGATCTCAAGGGCAGTCGTTCCGCAGATCATTGCCTGCCTTGTAGTTCTTACTATGCTTACCTACATCCCGGCCATCTCTACATGTGTGCCAAAGGCACTTGCAAAGAAGGGCTCATACACAGGTACAGTCACGACCACATCTACTAAGGGCACATCAACCGCATCTAAAGGTGCCGATGACCCTGAGGATCCGTCTCAGGCATATAACCAGATAGATGATCATTCAGATCTTGACTGGCCTGAGACAACATGGAACTTCGCATGCTCAACCACTGAAAACTCGACATGGGCCAGGGGCGGAGAGAAGTTCGGCGAACTCATGGAGAAGGCATCAGGCGGAAAGGTGCATGTAAAGGTATATGCAGCTGACCAGCTGACCAACGGCAACCAGTCTGAGGGCATCCAGGCTCTTATGAAGGGCGACCCGGTCCAGATATCAATGCATTCCAACCTGATCTATTCTGCATTTGATCCAAGATTCAACGTTGTTTCGCTGCCATTCATATTCAATTCCACAGATGACGCCGATAAGATCCTTGATGGCGCCGGCGGTGATAAGATGAAGGAGATCCTCGGCGAATATGATCTCCACTGTATGGGTATAGCTGAGAACGGCTTCAGACAGCTTACGAACAGCAAGCATGCAGTTAAGACCGCAGATGATATGAAGGGCTTAAAGATGCGTGTCGCAGGCTCCAATCTCCTTATGGAATGCTATAAGATGTGGGGCGCAGATGCGACAAACATGAACTGGTCTGAGACCTACACAGCCCTCCAGCAGGGTACTGTAGACGGCCAGGAGAACCCGCTCCCGGCAATAGACGCCGCATCGGTTCAGGAAGTCCAGAAGTATACATCTCTCTGGAATGCAAATTATGACTGCCTCTTCTTCTGCATGAATCAGAAGATATATGACAGCCTCACTCCGGAACAGCAGAAGGTAGTAGATGAGGCAGGATCAAAGGCTGTAGACTATGAGCGTGCCATAAACCGTTCAGGCGACTCTGAG
Source organism: Lachnospiraceae bacterium (assembly GCA_036343175.1). Lineage (GTDB taxonomy): Bacteria > Bacillota > Clostridia > Lachnospirales > Lachnospiraceae > JAEEJA01. The sequence continues at coordinate 4,707 of JAZASR010000032.1, read as the reverse complement.
ATCCTCTCCAGATGGTCAGACAAGAACGGTGTGGAAGTAACAGCTTACGACGATATGGATATTCAGTCATTTAAGGATAAGGTAAAGGATATCCCTGAATGGTATACAAAGCAGCTTCAGGATGCCGGCTATGACGATGCCGAGGATCTTGTAAAGATATTTACAGCAGGCGCTTCTGAAGATGACAAATACAGGATGGATGATGCTTCAGACCTTAACTGGCCTGAGACCACATGGAACTTCGCATGCTCCACGACAGAGAACTCCACCTGGGCAAAGGGCGGCGAGATGTTCGGCAAGCTCATGGAAGAGGCTTCAGGAAATAAAGTCCATGTTAAGGTATATGCAGCAGACCAGCTGACCAACGGAAACCAGTCCGAAGGCATACAGGCCCTGATGGATGGCGATCCTGTACAGATATCCATGCACTCCAATCTTATTTATTCAGCATTCGACCCAAGGTTCAACGTCGTATCCCTCCCATTCCTCTTTGATTCGACCGAAGATGCCGATCAGAAGCTGGATGGTCCTGCAGGAGAGAAGCTTGACGACATCCTTAAGTCTTATGGCCTACACTGCATGGGCATGGCTGAGAACGGCTTCAGACAGCTTACAAACAGCAAGCATGAGGTAAAGACAGTATCTGACATGAAGGGCCTTAAGATGCGTGTCGCAGGCTCCAACCTCCTTATGGAGTGCTATAAGAAATGGGGAGCAGATGCGACAAACATGAACTGGTCAGAGACCTACACTGCCCTCCAGCAGGGCACTGTAGACGGTCAGGAGAATCCTCTCCCGGCAATAGACGCAGCATCAGTCCAGGAGGTCCAGAAATACATATCTCTTTGGAATGCAAACTATGACTGTCTCTTCTTCTGTATCAATCAGGATATCTATGACGGTCTCACACCTGAACAGCAGAAGGTAGTCGATGAAGCCGGCAGGCTCGCAGTCCAGTACGAGCGTGAGATCAACCGGGCAGGCGACGAGGATATCCTCTCCAGATGGCAGGATAAGAACGGTGTCGAGGTAACAGCCCACGACGACATGGACATCCAGTCATTCAAGGATGCAGTAAAGGATATCCCTGACTGGTACGCCGATCAGCTTAAGAGTGAAGGCTACGATGACGGCGATGACCTGATAAAGGCCTTCACGGAGTAAATGCTGTGATGACGATGATGAGCTGATAAAGGCCTTCACGGAGTAAAGTTCTTTATCAAACTGTATAAATTGGATTTATGACCGCCCACTTAAAGGCTCCTTTAAGTGGGCGTTTTTTTATGAAATTTTAAAAGTCTTTACATGTGCGGTGATTATCGGGTAAAATTGACAGATAGTATCTGATATCAGTAAAGGATCTGGGTAATATTGACAGATAGCATCTGATATCAATAATGGATGTGAGTGTCAGTAATTATCAGAGTTTCAGTAATGAATGTGAGGTAACCTTTATCATGGTAAAAATAAACGGGGAAGATGTAGACGCTGCAGGAATCAGCGTAGAAGAATATCTGGGGAAGGCCGGCTTCCGCGTCGGCACTGTCGCAGTCGAGCTCAATGAGGTCATCATCCATAAAGAAGCCTACTCCGCAACTGTCCTCAAAGACGGGGATGTCATGGAAATAGTCCGGTTCATGGGCGGAGGAGCGTGATATTTATGCCATTAGCAGTTTTTCTGGACATGACCGTCTATTCTTTTGTAAACGGCATCACTCCAGGTCCCAATAATATCCTGCTTCTTTCGGTCACAAGCCGCTATGGTCTGAAAAGATCCCTGAAGCTTATGGCAGGCATGTGGACAGGAGTTCTTTCCATAATGATCCTCTGCTGTCTGCTCTGTTCTGGCTTAACTAAGGTCATGCCTCAGATAAAGCCTGTGCTTAAGGTGGCAGGCGCCCTTTACATACTTTATCTTGCTGTGAAAACTCTTATGCGAAAGGGAGCAGCAGACAAGGATGCCGGTGATGAGCCAAAGTTCTTCACGGGTCTTATCATGCAATTCCTCAATTTTAAGATCATAATCTACGGGCTGACATGCTTCTCATCCTATATACTCCCGCATACATCGGCTGTGCCGCTTCTGCTTGCGCTTTGCCCTTATCTGGTACTCGGAGGAGCTTTCGGAAATGTAGTCTGGGCGGTATTCGGTTCATTCTTAAAGCCATTCTATAACAGGCACGTTACTGCCGTGAATATCGTCATGGCCCTGCTGCTGGTATGGTGCAGCGTCAGGATAATCCTTGCTTGATCGTGTGTTTTTAGCTGCTGATAAATGCACAGCGTACGGACAATACTGGCATGATCGTGTGCTTTTAGCTGCTGATAAATACACAGCTTACAATTTATTTGGAAAAATAAGTCGACATTAAGCTGTAATTATGTTAAATTAAATGTTTATATGCTTTTTTTCTTGAATTATTAATCAGGAGGTAATCATGGATAAGAAAACAACAGATATAAATGAAAGTTCCGATAATAAAGCTTCAGATAGCATAAAAGCTTCAGATAATAATAGTGCTTCAGAAAGTAAGAAAGTTCCAAATATTAATAAAGCTTCAGATAGTAAAAAGGCTTCAGATAGCAAAAATGCTCCGGATAATGGCATGATCAAGGACCGGTATGGCATCAAGGAGAAGAGGGAGCTTACTCCTGAAGAGGCAAAGACACAGAAGCTTGTGAACATGCTGGCTGTGGTCAAGCTCATCATTTCTATCGAAGTCTGCGCAGTGACCGTATGGTTCGCTTTTGAGATGATGTCCAAGAAGCCTTATATGGTGCCTATGATAATAACATTCGCATCATGGATAATATATGCGGTCGTGATAGTCATATTCTACAGGCTTACGAAAAAGACCGGCGGGTATGTAGGTTGAGCGATCCCTTATAAAACCGGGCGATAAACCCATAGCCTGTCTGCAGGAGAGGTCAGAAGATAATTATTATTTTATTAATCAGGAGTTATGATTTAAAGAATGTACGAAGTTAAGGATATATTGAACGCTATTAATAATGAGGACCTTTTGGCTGCCCCGCCCGATAAGGAGCCGGATCGTCAATATTGGTTCATCCGCAGGCTTATGAAGTATACTGCTGAGAGAGAAAAAGAGCTTGGAAGGCCCTTGACTGCTGACGTTGTGACATTCGGCTGTCAGATGAATGCCCGGGATTCCGAGAAGATCGCAGGTATCCTTTCCAGCGCCGGTTTTACTATGACCACGTCCGAAGAGAGCGATGTCGTAGTCTACAATACATGTACTGTCCGTGAAAATGCCGACCAGAAGGTGTTCGGCAGGCTCGGCCGCTTAAAGAAATATAAGGAAAAGCATCCTGATATGATCCAGGTGCTCTGCGGCTGCATGATGCAGGAGGATCACGTTGTCGAGAAGGTTAAGAAAAGCTTCGGAAATGTAGATATCATATTCGGGACATTCAATATTTATAAGTTTGCGGAGCTCCTTGCCATTAAGCTTCTGGATCCGGATTCACGCGATAAGGTGCTGATCGACATCCGGAAGGAGGCTCAAGCTCCGGTGGAAGAGCTGCCGAAGGACCGCAAATATTCATTCAAGTCCGGCGTGAATATCATGTTCGGCTGCGACAATTACTGCACATATTGCATAGTTCCATACGTCCGCGGTCACGAGAGGAGCCGCCGTCCGGAGGATATTCTGGAAGAGATCTGCGCCCTTGCCCATGACGGCGTGAAGGAGATCATGCTCCTGGGGCAGAATGTAAATTCTTACGGAATACGGGAAAATACGCTGCCCGACAGGAAGCCTATGGGCGAGTGTGATAATGGAACAGGAAATATACCTGTTAATGATACAGTTGATAATGCAAATAAATATACAGCTGGTGACTGCAGGTTCCCTTCATTTGCAGAGCTGCTTAAGGAAGTTGAAAAGATAGACGGCATAGAGCGCATACGATTCATGACCTCCAATCCCAAGGATCTGTCGGATGAACTGATCGAAGTCATGAAGAATTCAAAGAAGATATGTCATTATCTGCATCTGCCGCTTCAGTCGGGATCCACAAGGCTTCTTAAGAAAATGAACCGGCATTACAGCAAAGAGTCATATCTTGCCCTTGTAGACCATATAAAGTCGGCTGTTCCGGACATTACACTTTCAACTGACATCATAGTAGGTTTCCCGGGCGAGACAGAGGAAGATTTTGAGGAAACAATGGATGTTGTGAGAAGGGTGCGTTACAACTCGGCATTTACATTCCAGTATTCCAAGCGTACAGGCACACCTGCTGCAGCGTTTGAGGATCAGGTGTCGCAGGAGACCGTAACAGAGCGATTTGACCGCCTGCTTGCTCTTGTACAGCAGATCTCCGCTGAAGAGACAGAAAAGCGCCTAGGGGAGACCGTCCCTGTAATGATAGAAGAGGTCGATACTAAAGAAGAAGGATTTGTCACAGGCCGCACCGATACTAACTATATTGTACATTTCAGGGGCAGCGCGGATGAAATCGGGGAGATCGTGGATGTGACATTGCTTGAATCCAAGGGCTTCTATTTTATGGGCCAAAGGGTGTAAGGGCGGAAGAAGGCTTGTTAATTTCTCCCTTTTTGATGGATTTTTAGGCGCTCTATTCTGCCACTTCTATAAGCTCATTACCCTTGGGTCCGGCGAAGGGATAGCCGAGATATATTATCTCAATGGCCACGGCATACTCGTGTCAGAGGCGACCGGC
>JAZASR010000031.1:0-24675 GCA_036343175.1 Lachnospiraceae bacterium | reverse complement strand
GTAAAGGAAATAATTGAACACATCCGCGAAATGCTCATTGTCCCGCATGTATTCATTCGTCCGAATATCAATCTCGCCCATGCGCTGTTCCCCCTAAGTATACCATCATCCCGAAGCTTCGACCAGCCGTCTAAAGCCCACGACAGACATCGAATTCATGTTCGCATCCATGTATTGAGTATACACGGCTTGGTAGGGGTTGTCAATATGTTTATCGAATATATGTTCTGCTCATAAAATTGCCTGCAGGGGCCCTGAGAAAGGTTGCATTTCTGCAAGATAAGGGTCAGGCCCCACCACGCAAAATCTCTCTCATCCGCTCACTCCTGGCTCGGAATGGGTCAGGCCCCCTCGCAGGCAGTGTTGGCGCGGGTAGCAGAAGGTATCGGTGGTGGTTCCTGACCCTCTTTCGTAAAAAACTTTCTTGCCCGCGCCGCGACTGGCTGAGAATGGGCCTGTCTCCTTCCGAGCCAATGCCGGTGCGGCCGGCAGGAGTTCTCAACAGTGGTACCCACCCCCCTACTCCTCCGTATACCACGTCTCCAAAATCAGCTCCTGCAGCGCGTCCTGGTCCGGGTAGAATTCGTCGTATTTGGCGCCGTGGGTTTCGACACCGTTGATCTCCGCAAAGTCAATGGACTGGAAATCTGCCCCTTTCAGGCTGAGGGCTACGCGGAGCATCTGATAGAGGCTCATATTCGTGTCGAAGTCCTTGAAGGAAAGATGCAGGGCTTTTGCAATAAAAAGGGGATTTGAGGCCGCTTTTTCTTTGGCCTTTTTGACGTAGGCCCGGATGAAGTCCTTGCCCCGGGCAATCCGGTCCGGATTTGTCTCCAGATGGTTCGTGTCCCGGTAGCGGATGAAACAGTACGCCTCATAGCCGGACAGAGAGTAGGTCTGACCGGCGAGATAAGTCATGAGCTGGGGGGTATCGTAATAGAGAATTGTCGCATAGTCCTGCGACATCGTGACATCGAGAGGCTCGATGATGGAAATGAATTCGTCAGCGGAGGATATGGCCACCGTGACGTAGTAATCAATGGGAATCTGGCCCAGAAACAGGGATTCGACATGCTCGCACATGAAGCGGGAGCCCTCTCCCGTCTCCCGCCCGTAGGCATACTGGAGGCAGAGCTGCTCTTCCACGCTCTTTTCATAGGTCCCGTCCGGAGAATAGACATCCACGCTCATCATGGTCTCGCGGCGGATGGGGATGGCCTTGATGGAATGAGTTTCTTTATCAATAACGACAAGAAGGAGCATATCGGCCTGGCCGTTCGCGCCGGAAATGCCCCTTTTCATCCGGAGGCCGTCCTCTTTGTCGACCCCCATTATTAATATAGTTGTGAGATTCCTGTTCAGGGTGTAGCCTTCCGGCGGGTCCTGTACTGTCTGCCTGCCGTTCGCCGGGCGGAAGAAAAACAGGGCTGTCGCGCAGAAAAGGACGTAGAACAAGGCCAGGAGGAAGATTTTTTTAATCGTAGAGGAGGTCAATGCGGGCATTTTCACTATAGGCAATCACATAGTCGGAAGCGTATCCGAGCTTCAGACTAAGCGCTCCGTCCTGCGTGACCGGGGATGAGCCGTTGAAGACCAGGCGGTTGTTGACGTAGCGGAAAAGGTTGCCGTAGTGACCGGTCTCCGTGACGGGCGCCGCAATGGTCAGCGTGGCCAGGAAGCCCAGACTGCCGTCGTGGCGCAGGGACATCTCCGCAGTGAGCAGGCCGGGGAAGTTCTCTTCGATCAGGGTGTCCGGAATGGCGGACGAGGCGAAATCGACAGCGAGGTTGATCTCGGAAGCCTTGTCCGTAATATCCATGCCGTTGATGGTCCAGGTGTACTCGCCCATGTCCAGGACGACGTTCACATCGTGGCCCCTTGCCGCATCGAGTATTTCCATAGGGATAATATTGGCGCCGGCCATATTGATCGTGACATTTTTGGACCGGGACGCCCCGCTCTCCAGCTTCTCTACCCGCTCGGAGACGAGAGAAGCCTGAACGGCCGCGACTTCCGGAGTGGCCCGGAGGCCGCCGTCCCTATTGTCTCCCGCCTGCACTACCTGCAGGAACCCGGGGCGGGAAGCCGCAAGGGCCAGCTCATCCGCGGTGGCATTCGTTTTCGCATTACTAATATAGTCCGCCGGGGCCTCTGCGGAGCTTTGGCTCTCCTGCTCAGCGGAATTGTCGGTCCAATCCGAGAAAGTATTGATTACTCTCGAAATGATGGAGCCATCTGAATCTGCCGAATCCTCATGATCGAAGGGAGAAGGGATGGCCGAAGTGGAATTATTTGTATTCGGAGAAGGATTGGCTGCCGGAGAAGGATTCACGGACGGGGAATTGTTGACTGCCGGCGAAGGGTTCACCGCAGGGGAAGGATTTACGGACGGGGAAGGGTTGACGGAAGGCGAAGGGTTGACCGCCGGGGAGGGATTTACGAATGTGTCTACCGTATCCGTCATCAACTGGGCCACCGGCAGGCGTCCCTGGTTTCCTGCGGCGTATGCACTGAGTCCCGTTGCAGAAGCCATTACTACTGCTGCTGCCGCTATAGCCGCCTTTTTTCTTCTATTTGTCATATCCAATCTTCCTTTACAAATGAATTTGCAAGACATCACACTACACCTTATCATTTGTATCGGATATACGCGGCGCGTACTTAACCCCTTTTAGAAATTTTTTGAAAAGAATTTTTCTTCCGGAAAAATGTCAGGATAATGAGAAGAATAAGCCCGATCCCGTTGACCAGCAGGCCCTGCCAGAGGAAGGGATAGGTAAAGACAATCTCCGTCTTCCCGGAATCCACATAGACGAGGTGGTTTTCTTCCCGATGCGATCCCGGATCAAGAAGAAATCCTGCGTCCGCCGGTCATAGAGGGCTATCGCAAACATGCCGTTCATCCGGTCCACGAAATCAATGCCCCACTTGAGATAGGCCGCCTGCAGGACTTCCGTATCGCAGGAGGACTTGAGGGGTAGTCCGTGAGTTCTTCCAGCAATTCCCGGTAATCGTAGATTTCCCCGTTGAATACGACCGTCACGTCCCCGCCAGCACTCGTCATCGGCTGGTGACCAAGCGCGGACAGATCCAGAATCGACAACCGACGCTGGGCCAGACCGACGGAGAAGCCTCCCCTGTACGGAAAGATCTCTTCCCCGCTATCAATGGGCCCCTGATGGATCAGCGTGTCATTCATCTGCTGTAAGGCCTCGTGGGATATTATTCTGTTTGAAATGAATCCGCAGATCCCGCACATATCAGGCCTCTCCGCACATTCTTCGCACGCCTTCCACAAAAACATTGAAACTGCGCGACCTGTTATGCTCTATGTCCATATTGGGAGCCAGATTCCGGGCGCCTTCAATCTGCTTGTGTTCCGGAATCAATCTTCGGAGCTCCGCCTTAGGGGAGACAATAGAATCCGGATTTCTGTATTTTTCTTTTTGGCAAAGTGTTGTAAGGTCTTTTCCGTAAACTTTATCCAACGCCGGAAGATCTCCAAAATACCATGCTTCCAGCTCATGGCAGGCAATCCGAACCAGAAATGGCTTCCCGTACGGCTCGGCAAGATGAACCAGTTTCCGTTTCAGCTCTTTGCAGTCATTGGAGTCCTGATCCTGAACGATGACAAATCTTACATCCGGTTCAAGCCATGCCCTTAATTTGATGGGAACGGATCTTTCCAGGTCAGATTTTCCTTCATGGGGTATCACCTGAAAATATACTCCTTCCGGAAGAATTCTTGGCAGAATGCCCTCCAAAAGCGTCTTCATCGACCGCTCTTCCACCAGAAAGACCAACTTCATTCAGAGACTCCTTCCGTCAGAAGTCCTTCCTTCCACAAATACCCCGGTTTGTCCCCTGCCTTATACAGAGCATACGCATTGGGTATTTCGGTGGCTTTGATAATTTTCGAAAATCCGTCCCTTTTGACAATACAGTAAATGTTTTCAAAAGGTACTTCATTCAGGAAGTCCGGGGAATGAGTGGAAACAAATACCTGACCTTCCTTGTCCGCATATGCCTGAAACTCCTCAGAAAGTTCGCCCAGAAGCTCCGGGTAGAGCTGGTTCTCCGGCTCCTCCACGCAGAGAAGAGCATGCTTTTTCGGATCATATAGAAGAACCAGATACGTGAACATTTTCAAGGTTCCATCTGAAACAAATCGGGAGGAAAACGGGTTTTTGAATTTATCATTGCCAAACTTCAGCACCATATAGCCATCATCGGTTATCTTTGCCTCGACGCTGTCCACGCCGGGAACCCGTTCCTTCATTTTCTCCAGGATCGTATCAAAGATATCCCTGTAATTTTCGTACATATAGCTGGTCACCATGGCCAGATTGTCTCCGCTGGCAGACAGGCGTTCCGAATAGTCCGCCTGCTGGCGGATTCGCTCTTCCTCTATCATGAAATTGGCTACATACCAATCCTCGACTAGGCGCCGGAAACCGGACACAGCAGGAAATTCCTTGAACTGTCCCAACCCCTTAATGGCCAGGATGTCAGGAGAATCCAGTTTCTGCTTGCCTCTTTCCGCCAGATTGACATCCTCATAAGAAGTGAATTCACCGGACGCTGCATAGCCCTCCCCATAGGAAAAGTCCAGCACCTTCCAAGGAGCGCCTTTTGCTCCCCGGCGGAAACGCAGTATCTCTTTTGCGACAACGGCCTTTTGTATCTTTTTGTCCCAACCGATGGCAAGTTCATATGTTGTAAGCGGTTCATCCGCATCCGGACGGAATTTGATTTCAAATTCAATCTTTCCTGTCTGCTGACGGGAAATGACCTCATTAAAGCCGCCTCTTTTCTGCAGCGCAGAATTGACATTGGATTGCAAACAGTCCCGCAGAAAACCGAACACGTCAAAAAAGGTGGACTTTCCCACTCCGTTCTTTCCTATAAAGACAGCCATGCTGGGAATATCCTTCAGGCCGGCATCCTTGTAAGTCTTATAATTTTTAATCCGAATGCTTTCAATCTTCACCGTTGACCACCCGACAAATATAAGTTCTCCACTCCGTGCAGATCTCTTCAACAGAGTATTTCTCTGTAATCTTTCTGGCATTCTCCCCCAGAGAATCAGCTAAACCCGGATTTTCTAATAACTTTATTATGGCATCTGCAAGTTCCTCCGGATTATCATTCTGAACCAAAAGACCGTTTTCGTGATCCCGAATCAGTTTGGCAGGCCCACCGGATGGGCAATCCGTCACCACACAAAGAAGGCCTAAGGCCATGGCTTCCATCAGCGCATTGGGCATACCATTGGACTTCGATGGAAGAACAAAAATCCCGGCATTTCGTATATGAGCCATAACAGTATTGCCGTGCACATATTTACCGTTTTTTCGCATTAATGGTCGGCCTCTTCTCTTCAGCTCCCCCGAGATTCTTCCTGACCAGCGCATTCACTCCCCACCCTGCCCCGAGGACTGTCCAGAATATGGGCGCGGTACAAATCGTGGAGTCATTCGCCAGCACGACTATTAGGTAGGCGAGCACTCCGGTGAAAATGCCAAAGCCGATTCGGGCCAACGCCAGCTTTTCCTTTCGCTCTTCCTCTTTGATCCCTGCATATGCATCTTTAAATACCGCCCGCCGGTACAGCCGTATCGACTGAACCAGGAACCAGAAAAAGAAGACCATCGCCCCCGCAAAAGCGATAAAGCCGTTTTCAATCCAAAGCTGCAGGTAATAGCAGTGGGGTTTGACATCTAAGGCCGCGCCATCAAATGCGTACCAGTACTGCTTGTTGATATATTCCCACTGGGGATAGACCAGAATGAAGCAATTTGCTCCGGCTCCGATAATCATGTGATGTTTTAAGAGGGGGATGCATCTGTTGAACAAATGTCCCCGCTCTGTCAGGATATTCTCGGGAAAGACGTATGATACTTCCACCGGATTGTCTACCGGCAGCTTGACCCCTTTCCCAGCCAGATTTACGAAATAGTAGTCTCCCTCATCCGAAGCCTTGACAAAGGGGAACCTGCCGTCGTATCCGTAATTGCTGGGAATGTTGACATATACGGCGTTCTCATCCTTTCCGAAGGAAATATCAGTCCAGCCATCGTCCGTCAGCGCGTATGTCTGCGCCTCCTCATTTGTACACTCCATTGAAAGGGGCTGCCTATCACCGTCCTGGGCGTAAAATGTAATAGTGCCGGAAGAAGAATCTACGGAATAGGAAAAGACCAGAACCCGTCCGTCTTTCATAGAGATTTTGACATTTTTGTCTCCTGTATAGATTCCGTCCTCGGAAATCGGAATACCTTCATCCTTTACAAAGGGACCTCGAGGGGACAGGGCTTGATAGGCCTTGTTTTTCAGCGTGCTGTTTGTACTGATGGCAAAGACACTACTCACAATGGCCGCCCCAAGGGCGATAATGCTGACAATAAATGTCTTTTTACTGTGCGAAAGCGACACAAACAAGCCAATCACGGTTGCCCCGACAATTCCCACAACCCCGGACGTGGCACCATGAGACATCACAAGGACAGCTAGACCGCAGAGCCCCAGATTCAGAATTTTCCGCCACAGTTTTTCTTCCGTGAAGATCAGGGCAATGAAGATGGGCACCAACACCCCCAAATACATAGAGAAGTAGTCGACATTATAAATAGTCCCGTACGCACTCTTTGTATCGGCAGTGATGTTAATAGAGCCGATATATTGGCTCAGGGAAAGGGGAGTGATCAGCCGCTTCCAGAAAGCCGTGGAAAAAATGTCCAGCCCCAGTTTCTGAAAGGCCGCAATCGCAAGCTCTACGAGAATAAAATACTCTGATCCGCGCAAAAAATAGAGGACATGCTTCAATGATACCATACAGGTATAGGTATAGTAGGCTATGATCAGATACCCGATCAGGGCCAGGGCCGATTCGAACATTTCATAGGAGCCGGCGAAAGCTAGCAACGGATTTTTTCCGAAGATGGCTGACACCAGCACCATGATCCCGTAAATCCCCGCAGGAATCATGAACTTCCTGACCGGCAGTTCTTCATAGTATTCGTTGACCCGGATGAGCAGAAGAATGACGCAAATAGCCGCAAGCACCACCACCGCCCACTGCTTGTAGAAGAGGAAAACATCCGCCTGCTTTCCCGCACTGGGAAACCAGTCATAGTCCTCCAGATGACTGTCATAGATATGGACCCGTGCAATCAGCGGAATCAATCCTACCGCCAGAATCGATGGGATCAAGAATTTCAACGACAGTAGATTCTGCACTTTTTCTTTCGCAAGTTTCATAAAATACTATCTCCCACAACAACATTTACCCAACTATACTGTCAGCAACTTGAAATTATTACTCATTTATTACCACCATCCTGCTGCCTGTATCCTTTGCTCCTTCTGCAGGGCTCAGGATACGCATTTCAAGAGCTGTTGTAAAATATCGATATGCGGTCACATTTCCCGGTTTATCTCCAACGCCGTAATCACTATCGCCTGTAATCAGATACTTGTCACCGTTATAAGCTACTCCAAGAAAAACACGGTCTTCCGGCTCATGGAACTCCAATTCATCCAGTTTCTTTCTAATTTCCGGCGACAACTTTTCATCCACATATTGAATCCTGTTCTCTGCAAACAGCTGTACCAGCATCTGTTGAAAACCCGGCTGATCTCCCACATTATCGCGGTATTCTTCAAGAATACTATTGGAGTAATCCACAGCCAACGAGTCCGATTTTGTCTGCATAAAATTCCCAATGATACTCAAGCAATCAATAAAATGGCGGTTGTTCCAATCCTGCTGCAGTGCATTCACCCAGATGTTCGTATCCAGCACAACTCTCATTGCATTCGCCCTTTCGCTTGAAGAATATCCATAACATCTTCATATGCTGTAGCGAAAAATCGCTGAAACTCTAAGCTTGGCTCTATCGGATTACCGTGGTGGTCAAGGCGTATTTCCTCGCACACCGAACTTTCTCCCTGATCCTTGATAAAATAGCAACGGACAAAGTCAGCAGGGATTTTCTGCTCTGCTATCATCCGTTCTACCCGCAGCAGGATATTCTGGCTATGGGTTTCAAGGACCACATCCCGTTTTTTTGCTGCTTCTACAAACATATTGGCAAATTCACTTTGCAGCCTTGGATGCAGATGGGCTTCAGGGGAATCAATTAGCAGAATATCCGCGGAATCCATACAGGAAGCTACAATAATGGGTAGAATCTGAGATATCCCCATCCCTGTATCGACAATATTTACAGTATAGCCGCTTGAAAGGTCCCTAAGCATAAAGGCCCCATAGTTTGCCTTTATTTTTTTCCAATAATATTCGTATCCGAACAGGCCAAGCCAATGTTGGATCCGATGCTCTTCCGCCTCCCGGCTGTCTGTTGCCAGCGTATAAAGGTAGTTATAGGTGCCACTGCCATCAATTCCGACACTTTTTCCAGAGATGGCAGATAAACTCATACTGCGGGAAGGCGTTGCCCGGACTGGCATGATATATTCAAGATTACCGGCAAAATCAACCAGAGAAAGGTTCACATTACCTGAGATCTGCATAGCCATACCGGAAAGCTGCGGGTCATTCATCACTTCCGGACGAGACACGAAAAAGAAGGTATTTTGTATCTTGAATAGCGGCGACACTGTTCCCGGAATCCCTTTTACCCTGGCAGTTCCTATACCCGCCTCGTCCATAGCTGCTTCATAGACCGTCTCCCCGTCCATCGATACAAAAACAGATTGGATGTAAGCGCTCGTTCGTGCTTTATTAAAGCGGGCAGAAACCACAACTTCCAGAGTTTTAGAATAACCGAACTCATCTCCTGCATTATTATTATCATTTAAAAACCGCAAAGAGAATGTGATTGCCTTAGCCGATTTGCTCTTTCCCTGAAATAATATGTCACCAAAACTTCCATCCGTTTCCTGTTCTGGTGTAAACGGGGGAGTCTCCAGTCCCATCTGCTGACAGTCACAACATTTACGGAGCAGATCCAGAGCTTTCAGCACGGTACTTTTCCCGTTGGAATTGTATCCAAGCAGCAAAGTCAGCTTTCCAATCTCCAGCCAACCACTGTCTCGAAAGGATTTATAATTTTGAATGCGGAGTGCTTGTAATCTCATAATTTAATGTCTGCTCAATTAGCAACCCGAATCGGTTGCTCCATCAAAAGTTTATTTACGATATCATTAACATAAATCAATCGGCAGGGCCAACATGCAGCCATATCGGCACAGATATTTTTTATTACATCCGGTGCATTTTATTTTTTGTCTGTTCCTAAAATCCGAAAATAAGTCTCCATTCCAAATTTCGCGAAGGGACCTGTTTCTCATTGACTCTGAAACACCAAGTTCTATACCGAAGGAACAAGGATAACAATTCAACGCGCTATCAATATACATCGAAAATGTGGCTGCTTCACAGGCATCTATACTCTGTTCCGCCATGTGACCTATTTTTTGAACAAGTAAAGGCGTAAAGCAAGTGTCAAATCCGATTCTGAACGGATGACTTATATTTTGAACCGCATCCATAAATACATCCAGCCGCGGGTCTTTCAACGAAAGCATTTTTTCGATTTTTCCATTTCCCACCGGCTTATAAAGTATAAAAATAACGGCGTTTATTCCGGGAGGAAATATATTTTCTTGAAGCCGAACTGTTGCCTCTTTTATTGTATCTGCTGAAACGACAAAATGAATATTCGTAGAACATCCACGATCTATCAATCTGTCAATGGTTTCGATAGTTTTCGGATTGTATTCCTCTCCATCTACCAGCCTTGAATACCAGGAAACCGCGACCGCTCCGCAGTATTTTTCAATAAATCCGATCTCACTATCTGTCAGATTACTTCCGCTGGTTGTTATATTTGGAACTATTGCGTACTGCCTGCAAAGTTTCAGCATTTCCCCAAAAGCAGGATGTTTATTTGGATCCCCTGCTCCTCCCAGTGCAAATTGAAAGGTCTTGCCTGCACACTGCCTTACAATCTCAGAGAAGTCTGCGAATGTCATATGAGCAGAGTTTCTATCTCTGCCTCTTTGATAACAATCAATCCCAGCAATTGCGCAGGCTGTTCCGCTTTCACAGTGCCCCATGACGCCAACATCCAAAAGTTCAGGAAAAGACCGCATCGCCGGCTCGTTTCCGTTTATGTCATCGCTTCTTACAAGAGTTCCGTTCTGCTCATTAAATATCTCATAAAAGCCAAATTGTTGATCCTGATATACAATCATGTTTTCTTCTGCCTACCAGACACAAGATCTTCCGTTCACATAGAAATCCTTTTTATCAATCTCAAAGCTATCTGTGGTAAAAAATTGTGTAATAGGGTCATCGTCACTGCTTGTATATCCCCAATAAGCGTGCTGCCCTTTCCGTTTTAAGAACTCTTTGGCAGATTTTTCACCAAAGACCTTCTTAATTGCCTGAGCAGAAGGTTTCTCATAACCATAATACCTAAGCCCGGAGTTCTTGACTGCATATATCAAATCCGAACAAAGATGCCTGCCTTGTTCTTCCATTTCCCCACCCCTTATGAATCCAAGTTTTTCAAACAGATAATCCTCAGTAAGTTCTTCTTTTGAGATAATCAGAAAGTTTGTAGATGAACTATTGGTAATAAATCCCGTCCGGATCTTCATCAACCAGGCCTCCTATAGCTTCCGAAAATTTTTGCTTAAAATCCTTATCGTAATTCAATATTTCGATATTTTGCTCAATATTGTAAATTATACAGTTCTTCATCGAATAATTTTTACTTGACAAGATTTCTGCACGAGAATGGTCAAGATTATAATGTTCCTCGATGAAATCCGTTAAAGAACTGAATTCCCTCCGGTAAAACCGCTTATATTCCTTCCGAAAATTTGTTGCGCCTGCAAAATAATAATCATAAAGACGGGATATCATATTCCCGGCAAATGTATCCCTGCAAACGCCCATCCGTTTCAAAACTTCTCCCTTGCATGGCAACTGGTCGGCATCAAAATACAAAATTCCTTCTGATTTCATAGCCACTTCAGTCATAGATTGCCCTCACCATTTCGAAACACTTTGTATCAACTGATTCTTTAAGTCAATTTGTATGTTTTTATGATTGGGAAGCCTATAAAAGTACCCCTCCAGTTGATTTTGTATTTCTTCGTCCTTGAACGTAAAAGCTAACAAAAATAATTCTGCTATTTTCTGTATCTGCAAAGCCGCCACACTATCATCGGCATGATATTTATGGATTTTTATCAGTCCTATCGGCATATCCATATCGAAGGTCATAGCAGCTCGCAACACTCTGCTAATAGCGTTCCCATCTCGTATGCCGGTAACGATGTCAATGTACTGATTAAGTGTGACGTTGGAATGATATATAGAGCCTCTGAGACATGCCGCAAATATTGCTCCGCCATCTTCCCATGCATTCTTGATCAGACAGTCTCGCAAGAAATCCACTTCTACTGAATTAATATTAAAACCGGATGTAAGAATAATTTTTACGCCTTGATTTTGAATCGCTGAGGATTCCCTGATACCATAATAATGCGCTTTCTGGTTAATGTCCGTTATTGTATAAAGTTTCAAAATCCTTCTGCATGCATTATTATAATCGTTTGGGGTCTTGTCCATCATATCTCTCAAATAGACGTACATGTAGTGGATAACTCCTTCTGCAGAAGGCGCACCGCTAATCTCAAGTTTCTGAAGTTCACTAATAACAGCATCTTCATCAACCAAGCCCTTAACAGTGTATTTTTTTGCAAGACAGCGAGCAAGTGAATAATCTCTGAGTTCATCGAAGGTGAAGCATACTGTCTCTCTGACGTCTTCTGCTATTGTTCCTTCATTTTCTTGAACTTCCTTTTCGAGGAGTATCGAACCGTCCAAGGCTCTTGATAGTGTCCTCCTGTTAATTTCCCTCTCGAGCTCTTCCACATTGACATATGCATATTTTTTCTTCGTCAACATGATTTCAGACACGGTTTGTAAAACAGAGTCAACATCAAATCCTTCATCAGAGATGCTATCTATATACGTCTTGAATAGTTCATGCGTTCGTATTGAAGTAACGTTCACCGCTTGACCTTGAAAAACCTCAAAAAAAATGCGTATCAGAAGAAGCTGCCTATTCAGGGCTTCCTTAACCGGAATAGATATTTTCCCAGTAAAATGAAAATGATCACTGTATACTCTGTAAAGTCTCTCAAGTGCAGTTTCATCATACTCATCATTGTCAAGTTTTACTTCCTGCACAGGAAAGTGAATGTCGTCAATAAGAGGTTTCCTGAACCGGGCCTCAAAATATTCACTTCTACAGGAAACGAGGACCTTGACACGACTATACCTAAGCATCTTATTCAGATAAACCGATAGCGCCTTACAGAATCCTTTCTCTTCATTTTCGTTTACCGCATCAAGAATAAGAAAAAAATGCTTTCCGGATAATTTACATTTGAAATTTTCAAGGTGCCAAAAGAATCCCTGATGCTTTCCGAGAAACTCGGGTATTCTCAATTCTTTACCAATGTAATCTGGCAATTCCCCTGCAATATCCCTGGCATTCAAAAATAGTACCGGCTGCTTTAAATTATTCAGTAGCTGAACCATACTGCACAAAAGGTTTGTTTTGCCGTTTCCGGCGCCCCCAGTTAGAACAATATATCGTTGATTAATACAGCTTGCCTTCTTACGAAGCGCCTCCAGCGTATACTGATAAGGACTGCGAATAATCTCGAACAGGGGCTTTGAATCTTCATAAGCAGAACTAAATTGAAATTTATTTCCTCGTATTTCAAAGTCACTATGAAAATGATAAGCTGTATTTATTGCTTTCTGAAGTTTATCAATTGAGGTGTAAGGCGGTAATTTATGCCCAACATGGTAACCCGAATTATTCTCTTTGTACCCTTTTCTTAGAATTTCACCATATACATTATCATAGATAAAATTAAAAGCCTTGATAATTCGGCTCTTCCACTTTTTCCCATAAATGAAATAACGCAAACACTCTTTCACATCTGAGAGTTCCACAAACAAACCTGGTATATACTTCCCGGAACGGATGAGTTTATCTACCTGATTCATCGAGTAGCCTCTTGATTTCCTGCTGAAGAAAGTAAGGTAATGAATACCAGCAACCACAGCAAAAATAACCAAGAGAAGCCACCATAAGTTCTGTAAGGTATCTGACAACTTCGAAAGCACGCCTATGAAATTTTCAATGGATTTCCTGCTCATAATATAAGTATTGTAAACGCCTGAGGAGATGACCGCATGCTTTTCTCTCTTGAGTAACCCTGGCGATTATGCTATCCTACAAAAATGTCAGTTTTCATTAATCATCATTTATTATACAACGAATATGCTGAATTCCAAAACACAAAAACCGTATAATATCGTCGTCGCCGGTACCGGCTATGTCGGTCTGTCTCTTGCTGTTCTTCTCTCTCAGCACAATCATGTAATTGCTCTGGATATCGTATCTGAGAAAGTCGAAAAGCTCAATAACTACATCAGTCCTATTCAAGACGATTATATAGAAAAATACCTTTCTGAAGCGAAGGATGGAACTCGCAAACTGGACCTTTCCGTTCTATTAAATACAGGAGAGCTCTCTCCACAGAATCCAGCATGGGCAGCCATTCAGGATGCTGAATATGTCATTATCGCCACGCCGACGAACTATGATCCAAAGAAGAATTTCTTCGACACTTCATCCGTTGAAAGCGTCATTGAGCTGGTGCAGGCTGTATTTTCAACAGGCTCTAAGGACGACAAACCAATAATGGTAATAAAATCCACAGTTCCAGTGGGATATACTGCTGAAATAAGGCAGAAATACGGGGAGAAAAATATTATTTTTTCGCCGGAGTTTCTTCGGGAGTCCAAGGCCTTGTATGATAATCTATATCCTTCGCGAATTATCGTAGGAACAGACGACAAGGATGCCCGGATTCTAAATGCCTCCCATACGTTTGCAGCATTATTGCAGGAGGGGGCTGTCAAAGAAGATATCCCTACCCTCTTTCTCGGCTTCACAGAAGCCGAGGCAGTCAAGCTCTTTGCAAATACCTATCTGGCGCTTCGTGTCTCTTATTTCAATGAGCTCGACACCTATGCGGAATCCAAAGGGTTAAATACAAAAGAAATCATTGACGGAGTCTGCCTGGATCCACGGATTGGAAGTCACTACAACAATCCCTCTTTCGGATACGGCGGCTACTGCCTGCCCAAGGACACCAAACAGCTGCTGGCAAACTATGCAGATGTACCAGAAAATTTAATTGAAGCGATTGTAGAATCGAATCGAACAAGAAAAGATTTTATTGCAGACCGCGTCCTTGAAATCGCCGGAGCATATGGAAACAGCGCCAGCTATGATGCTGATAAAGAAGAAAAAAATGC
The DNA here is from genome assembly GCA_036343175.1 of Lachnospiraceae bacterium. GTDB lineage: Bacteria > Bacillota > Clostridia > Lachnospirales > Lachnospiraceae > JAEEJA01. Next base: position 10,295 of record JAZASR010000031.1, on the reverse strand, counting down.
CGATATTACCATTGGTGTCTACCGGCTGACTATGAAGAGCAATTCCGACAACTTCCGCCAATCTTCGATTCAGGGAGTCATGAAACGAATCAAGGCGAAAGGGGCCAAAGTCATTATTTATGAGCCCACTCTAGAGGATGGAACCACTTTTTTCGGTTCGCTAGTAGTAAATAATTTAGATGCATTCAAAGCGCAGTGTTCCTGCATAATCGCGAACCGCTATAACAGCTGCCTCGACGATGTACGAGAGAAGGTATATACGAGAGATCTATTTGAAAGAGACTGACAACGCTTAGGGAGTCGGCACCCGAATCTCACTTATCTAGGCGCCGCTTGCCCCATTCGGATTACTCACAATAGAATTCTTTATACCACTTTGCAAAGTTTCGCAGACCTTCGCGGATTCCAATTCCAGGGGTAAACCCATAGTCCCTCTCCAAGGCAGTGCTATCTGCATAGGTTACCGGAACATCCCCTGGCTGCATCGGAACAAGCTCTTTATGAGCATCAAAGTCATAATCTTTGGGCAGCACTCCTGCCGCAACCAGCTCTTCCTGTAAAACAGTAATATAATCCAATAGATTCTCCGGTGTACCGCCGCCAATATTATATACCGCATAGGGTGGAACCGGTAGGCCATCTTCTCCCATCTCACGTGTGGGAGCACCCTGCATGACTCTTACAATCCCCTCTACAATATCGTCAATATAGGTAAAATCCCGTTTGCAGTTCCCGTAATTAAATATCTGAATTGTCTCCCCTGCCCGCAGGCGATCCGTCGCCTTGAAGTAGAACATATCTGTCCGTCCGGCAGGACCATATACCGTGAAAAAACGAAGTCCTGTAGACGGAATATTATAGAGTTTGGCATATGCGTGGGCCAAAAGTTCATCCGACTTCTTTGTCGCCGCATAAAGAGATACCGGATTGTCCACACGGTCGTCTGTACTGAAAGGAACTTTTTTATTGCCGCCGTATACAGAAGAAGACGAGGCATAAACCAAATGCTCTACACCGGTTCCCCCATTATCATAGCTGTGTCGACAGGCTTCAAGAATATTGTAGAACCCGATAATATTGGAATGAATATATGTATCAGGATGGTCAATTGAATAACGGACACCAGCCTGGGCCGCCAGATTTACCACAATCTGGGGATTATATTCTGCAAACAGATTCTGAACGAAATCCGCATCCCCTATATCTCCGCGGAGAAACTGCCACTTGCTGGCTGATTCAGTATTTTCAACCATATTCAACCGATGCTCTTTTAATTCAAGCGGGTTGTAGTCTGTCATACAATCCACGCCAATGATTGTAGAGCCGGTCATATCCAACAAGAGACGACGGCTGAGGGAACTGCCGATGAATCCAGCAGCACCGGTAACAAGTACAACTTTATTATTCAGGTCTATCTGTTGTTTCATGACAATATTCCCAGCTTTCTTTCATTTTTAACAGAGCATGCTTATTTCTGAGTCGCATTGCTACTGTCGAAATCAAACATGTACTCCATCCAAGTCCCGCTATACGCGACAATCACATAATCAATACTGTTTTTCTTAATGAAATCGTAGACATTTTCTTTATTATCATCCCGCATATCCCAGACATATACATCCGATGCCGCACAAGACAGGAAGGATATCACCGGAACCGAGAACGAATCCTTAATCAGAAAAATGCTGCATTCATCTTTGGCCTGCAGATTTTTCACATGCATCTTTGAAGCGTCGACTTTGTAGGAATAATGGGCCGAATATTGATATAGGTCATTCCCGCCATAATATCCGGACTTATCCATCATAATGGAAAAGTCCCCCGTCTTCTTCTCATCACTATCGGCAATTCCAATTTCAAAGGAAGTAGGAAAATCAGGTTCAATTTCTGTATAGTCATCCAATGTTCCAGTCCAAGTTTTTGATACGGCCCGGCCAGTCTCTCCGAGCCAAATTTGCCTATGCTCTGTAAATGCAAAGTTCTCCGGTGATAATAGCCCTGTCTGAATTTTTGCTCCCATATTCTCCTGCAGATATTCTGCAATACAATCTGTCGCAAATAGGGCATAAGGTGTTTTCCAATGGTGATCCGTTTTGTAAAAAATATCTTCACTGGTGTACCCGGATTCTTTCATCCTACCCGAAATATCCAGGGTCTTGATTTCCCTTCCCTTCAGCTCTGAAAGAAGCGCTTTTCTCTTCTCTTCTGAATTTGTATCAATTCCATAAGTCTTGCTGTCGATATCATAGTCGCTTTTGGTAGGATAACTGACATATAGAAAACCTATCCGATTCCTGTCACAGAAGTTCTGCATTTCTTCCAGTTTCCCCGCCTCAGCATCAATATCCGCTTTCGACATAAATACGCCTGTCAGAAAGCTATCTTTGTCCTTCACAATCCACGAACCATCCTTGTGGATTTCATTTGGACTCAGCAAAAGGTTTGCTGCACCATAGATCTCTTTAGCCTGTGCTTTCAGAGGAAATGCGTTTTCCACAGACATCTCCATCACATCCGGATGAAAAAGAGAAGAAAGGACACCGTGTCGGGCGCTTGCCTGAAGAACATACAGACCGATAGAAAATGAAAGAAAAAGAATCACAAAAAGGTTTATTTTCTTCATCATTTTCAATCGTCCTCAAAACATAAAATACAGAAAAGGATTATAGCTTCCCATATAAATATAGGAAACCGAGGCAATCGTGCAGGCCAAAAGCCCCATACCTTCCACTACATTGAGCGCAGCTGCCGCTTTCCCTACCAAAAATTTCTTATGCAGCCAAGGCATGACCGGTAGTGAAAACAGGATTCCGACAGTCAATAACAGGGCAAAATTCCGAAACTGGAACAATAAAGCCCGATCTACAAATCCAACTGCACCGATTCCAACCATATTACGGTAATATTCAGCAGCCTGATTCAGGGAATCTGCCCGGAACATAGTCCACAATAGGGTTACAATCACCATTGTTAAAAAATGCTTTATCGGTGACGGTATTTTCGCCGTCCATGACGAAAGAAACCTTTCAATAATCAACAGCAAGCCATAGCAGACGCCCCAAAGTATATATGTCCAGTCGGCTCCGTGCCATATTCCGGTCAGCAGCCACACCACCATCATATTGAGAATCCAGCGACCGGCGCTACAACGATTGCCGCCAAGGGGAATGTAGACATAATCCCGGAAGAATCCGGAAAGGGACATATGCCACCGCCTCCAAAAGTCCCGAATAGAATCGGCTGCATAGGGGTAGTTGAAATTTTCAAGGAATTCAAAGCCAAAGCATTTTCCTAAACCGATTGCCATATCGGAATAGCCGGAAAAATCAAAATAAATCTGCAGAGTATAAGCCACTGCTCCCAGCCAGGTATAGAGCACAGAAAACTCAGAAATGTTCCGGACTGAAAAGACAATGTCTGCCGCCCCCCCAATTTGATTAGCGATCAAGACTTTTTTTGAAAGGCCTATACAGAAGCGATACATTCCATCTGCAAAGTTCTGAAGTCTTGGCTTTCGATACTGGACATCCAGATATTTTGCGATATCATGATACCTCACAATCGGACCAGCAATCAGCTGGGGGAAGAAGGCGATATACAAGGCCATATCAATCGGGTTCTTTATGATTTTTTCTCCCCGGAAAACATCCGCCATGTAAGAAATTGCTTGGAATATAAAGAAGGAAATTCCAATCGGAAAAGCTATCTCCGGAACCAAGAGGTTTCTATGAAATATAGCATTGATATTTTCCAGAATAAATGCCCAATATTTAAAGTAGGACATCAATATGAGCAGCGCAGCTACTCCAACCATCAGAATAATGCCCCGAATCCTGTTACTCCGACAATTTTCCAACAGTATACCCGCCAACCAGGCAATGCCTATTGTGGCAAGCAACAATCCTATATGCTTTGAGTCTCCTGTCCAATAAAACCACAAGCTCATCGCAAGAAGCCAGGCATTAGCAAACCGATTGGGTATCAGGACATATCCAAGGACTGCTACAGGTAAAAAAAGAAGCAAAAAGGAAAGAGATGAGAAAACCATACAGTTGATCACACCCCTATCAAATTCAGAAACTCATTCAGACTATTCACTGTATAGGTTTGGCCATATTCTCCCGGCTGCTCATGTTCTGCAGCAGATTCTGACCCCGGTCCTACATAGAGTGCTGTAGCCGCAGCTCCGGCATTTAGACCACATTGGATATCGTTCTTACCATCACCGAAAAAATAGGAGGAGCTAATGTCTATGTTGAAGTCTTTCACAGCCCTATTGATTAGTCCCGTCTTCGGCTTACGACAATCACAGTTTATCTTAAGTTCTGCTACCTCACCTTCAAATCCCTTATCTGGATGATGTGGACAATAATAGAGACCGTCAATGTAAGCTCCGGACTTTCCGAGCAGTGTTTCCATCTTTCTGTGAATTTCATTCAATTCATCAACTGTTACCTCGCCTCTTGCAATCACAGGCTGATTTGTGATTACGATACAGAGATATCCAGAGGCATTGATGCGAGCTATAGATTCCGCTGCACCGCCAATAAGTTCAAAATCGCGAATATTGCGCAGAAAACCCACATACTTATTTACAGTTCCATCCCGATCGAGGAAAATAGCCTTTTGAGGATTTAATAAATTCTTACTGCTCACAATCCCGGCCTGGAAATCTGCACTGACCTGCTCAAACCGTTCAGGGGTACCCATATCCTTAACGTACTCCGGAGAATCATAAGCTATCACGCAGTCAGTGTTCTGTACTAGCGGCTTCAGAATTTGTCTGTCAAGATCTACTTTTATTATATTTCCATCAGCATCTGTCTCTCCGATGTGGTCCACCGGGATGGTACCAATCTCTGCCGCCTTATCAAGTGCAGACTTATTCAGTACATGAAGACCTGCATTTACTCGATTGTTGTAGTACTGCGGCCTCTCATCTTCTTTTGTATACCACCGCTTTACGACACCACTGCCATCATCAGCAGTCATTAGCAAGCCACTGTCATGCGGGTGTGAATTGGGATGCGTGAACAAAGTAGCAAGAGCGCCATGCTCACGATGAAAAGAAACGAAGCGTTGAAAATCGATATCAAATATGCTATCCGCATTCAGAAGTAAAAAATCATCAGTAAGGTCGTCATAACATCTCCATAATGCCCCGGCATTGCCGAGAGGTGTTTCTTCTATATAATAGTGTATGGTGCAGCCAAACTTACTTCCATCACCGAAGTAATTCATAATGATATCGGCGAGATATGATACCGTGATAAGGAAATCAGTAAATCCCTGACTTACGAGATTACGGATTTCCAGCTCAAGGACTGGAATTCCATCAATCGGCAGCATAGGTTTAGGAACTTCCCTGCCAGTTAAAAATTTACTATATTCCGCTATCCTTGTGCCACGGCCGCCAGCCATTATGACAGTAAGGATTTTATTATCCTCAATCATCTTTTACTCGTATACTATGCGTAAATTTCTTCTTTGAAAAGATGTCGCATATCTTTCGTCCGACACAAAGTAGGATGACACTGAGGGCAACAACGCATACACCGATAAGGAAACGATTGGCCTCACCAAGATTCCCAAATATTGCAAGAATATAACCAGCAGCAATGTACCCAAATGCCACTCTGTTCAAATATATTTCGTATGCAGCTCCTTGAAGGGTTTCCTTCTCATAAGTCACATAAGTTCCATCTTCATCAAACTCTCCGAAATCCATGCCTCCATGAGAGTTTTTCACAAAGTCAACGACAGCACTTTGAGTATTGCCTGATCGATAATATTTAATCAGGATAAGAGCTCCTGCAAGCTGTAAGCGCAATCGAAATTATATATAGAAGTAGTTCGACACGGCATTGATTCATCTAATTTTATCTTTCTTCCCAAAAAAATGATCTTCCAGCATCAGACACCATGTGTGATATATTGGAAGGTGAAGTTCCTGGATCATATATGTCTCTGTCTCCGGAGCCTTCACCGCTACATCGGCTGCCTGTGCCAGCTCACCGCCATTGGCTCCGGTAAGCCCTATTACCTTGATATCCATCGCTTTAGCGACAGCCACCGCATTCATAATATTCTGACTGTTTCCGGAGGTGGAAATACCTAAAAAAACATCGCCAGCCCTGCCAAATCCGAATAGCTGCTGGGCAAATACGCCGTAGCCGTCAACATCATTTATATAAGCAGTTGTCAGAGCTTCGTGAGCTACAAGAGGAATTGCCATAAGAGAACATTCCAAGTTCTTTGCTAAAGCAGGTCCGCGCTCAGGATCAGCTTCGATAAGACGTTCAGCAAAAGCCTGATCTACTGGTCTCGGAGTCTTGAACCTTTTCATGAGCTCACCGGCTATATGCTCCGAATCCGCTGCTGAACCGCCGTTACCTGCTACCAGGAGCTTATGGTCTGCCGCGTACGCTTCTTCCATGACTTGGTAAGCATTAACAATTGCTTCCTTAATAGAAGCTAATTTGGGATATCGTGAAATTAAGAGATCCACGTAGCTAACCAAGAGTGGATCTATGGAATTATGATTCAATATTTTTCTCTCGCTTTACCATTGCTTATTAATAATTCAAATCACACACATGCTGGCCGGTTACATTATTGTCTACACTGAATCTCAGCGAGTACCCAACCATTCCAACGTCATCGAAATTACCATCAGCATATGTGCCTGTTCCATACTTGATTTGTCGTTCACCCTGAAAAAATCCTTCAGGAAACTCCTTCCCAAAGATTTCTTTGCAATACGTAATAAATACTTTGTCCTTCAGTCTCGAGGAATCAGGGTCTATCCACATCCGGACACTATAATCCTTGTCATTGAGCCACGCGAGCAAACAATACAGACGAATATCGGGCACAACTTCCTGCTTCTTTGAGTCGTTATTGTTCAGCTGACAGGTTTGGATGTTCCTGATTTGATTGTCCTTATATCCCAGATAGCGAATATATGCCTCCTGCCAGAAATCATAATTTGCCGTTCTTTCATCGCGACAATCCGGCAGTTCGTAATGCGACCGGATATATCTGCCAAGCCAACTCGTAACCTTTCTTGCTCCGGAAGGATTCAAGTGTGAACCTTCATCCGCACAGTCAATAGAATAATCTATACAGATCTCACCATTCCTGTACAATAGGTTCTCATATCTTGCATTAGGAAATGCTGAAGCTATTACTCCTCCCTGATTGGCCGCAAGCTGGAAAGTTTCATTGGCATTATATGGAATCAGAACAAGCAGTATCTCAGCATTATTCTCTTGGCAAAGCTCAAGTATCTTCTTTAGATATCTTGTAGCATTACTGTCATAATCAGCATGAGCATTTTTCGCAACTAATGTGGGAGGAACAGCAGCGGATCTCCCGTTACATAATTGTGCCCCCAGTTGTTCCTTGTGAAAAACAGTATCATGAAAATCACTTTCTGTAAGGCTGTGCCATCTTCCATGATAAATTGATAATGGAAATCTATATTCAATCTTTCGTGATTCTTCTACAAGATCATTGACTGCAGCTGTTCTAACATCGCCCAACGGCATAGGGTCTATAATAGAATGCAAATCTTCCTGCTTAACAGGGTAATTCTCATCATCCCAATATCCCATCGAGTAAAGGTCAAGCACCACCAGCTTTGGCGAGGAATGATCAAATGCATCCGCCAGAGAATAATATGTGGCTTCGATTCGTTCTCCGCCTGTTGCCAAACAATATGAGGAAATCCCATAATCCTCATATAGCTGCATAGGTTGCAATGCGCAGAAAGTATGGCTTGTACCCATCATCAATACATCATAATCAGCCTCTTCAGCAGTATCATAAAACGGTTGCCTTATATCAAACGGATATTTACTCCTAAGAAAAATCGTCAACCCTATAATCAAAAACAATAGTCCTGCCAGAAACAGAACAATCTTCAGAATCTCTCTAAAAGTATGCCCCCTAAAATTGGAAATATATAAATGCACTTTCATTATATGCAGAACCCCAAGCTCCAAAAGCAATCACTGCCACAATGGCTATATAGTAAATCGTCCACCGAAACCATACCGGCTGTGCTTTCAGTCGTTCTATCATCCTAATGTCTCTGTGCTTTGCAATATCAAATACACCAAGAACAATGCAAGAAATGATCAGTGCCGCAAACTGTTTTTCATCAAGTCCCAACCCATACAGTGATCCGTCAAAAAGAATCCAGGGATTTGACGCACTGAGGATACTCTTTATAACAGAAAAAGCTGTCGATGTACTATCGGCTCTGAAGAATATCCAGGCAAAGTCTATCAGGATAAAGGTAATGACCGTCTGAATAATCCTACTTGCAATCGGAGTTCCGGTTGTGACGCTCTGCTTTGAAAGAACATGTTTTTTTAGCAGGGTATATAACACAATATATAATCCGTTAATACCCCCCCCAGATTACGAAATGCCAACTGGCACCATGCCAGAGACCGCTCAGTGTAAAAACACACATTAGATTAAGGCATCTTCTTATCTCGCCTTTACGGTTACCGCCAAGTGGTATATATACGTAATCCCGGAACCATGATGAAAGCGAAATATGCCATCTTCTCCAAAACTCAGATGGATTTCTTGAAAGATAAGGAGTATAGAAATTCTCCATAAGATCAAAGCCCAAGACCTTAGCTGATCCAATGGCAATCAAAGAATACCCTCCAAAATCACAGTAAATCTGAAATGCAAACAAAATTGTAGCAACCACAAGGTACCAACCGGAATATAGCTCAATGTTTCCATAAACCGTATTCACAACAACCGCTGCATTGTCAGCGATGACCAATTTCATAAGATATCCAAGTCCCATATAAATGAGACCAGTATTCATGTTTGCAAAGCTAAACCTTGTAGGTTTCTGAAGCTGAGGAAGCAGATTCCTGCTCCTCTCAATCGGTCCTGCAACAAGCTGCGGGAAGAATGACACATACAGAGCATAGCGAAACAATTTTTTTTCAGCGGTTATTTCTCCTCTGAATACATCTATTGTATATCCTACTGCCTGGAAAGTATAAAACGAAATCCCTACAGGCAGGATAATATCGGCAGCTATATCTAGAGTTCCAGTATGTAAATGATCAGCAACGATATTTATCTGCGTAATCAGAAAATTGAAGTACTTGAAATAGAACAGTATGCCAAGATTCAGAATACAGCTGATAGCCAGTACTACCTTTTTTCTTCCGATTGTCTCTTCATGATTGATCAGTATCCCTGCTCTCCAAGTAATTACCGTAGACCCGGCTATCAGAAGTGCGTATACCGGATTCCAACTCATATAGAAATAGTAGCTCGCTGCCAACAGCCAGATCCAACGATATTTCTGAGGTATCAGGAAATATATGGTAACTACTATCGGGAAAAATACAAAATACTGATATGAATTAAAAAGCATCCTTAAATCCAGCCATCATAGTTCTCGTTAAACAATTTTTGTGTAAACCTTGCCCCGTACATCATCAAGCTTCTTTTTAATATATCGAAAAATGTTCTCTCTTAAAAAACCAATAAGAACTGCGGCTGCAAAAGCACAAAGGCAAGTACCATATACTCTAATCAAAAGCAGATGATTAGAACCATATTGCTCCATATCCAGTATTTCCGCCCACCACAAATTCCCGTTTGTCCCTACAATTGAAAGTAAAATATAAACATCTAGGGTATACCGGCCAACAAAAACAATTATCCTTGCAATCCCGGATTCTTCTACATTACACTCATCTTTCGCCCCTAAGTTCAGGAAGATAAAAAACAACGAAAAGGAAGATATCACACATGGCAGCGTAGCAATCTGTCCATAAAAGAAGTCAGCATCATAACCGTAAACCATCAGATTCTGAACAAATCCGTTAGAGCTCCTATGATCAAATATCCAATACCATGCAGGAGGTATGAAGTAAAATATCAGGAACGCAAGCAACAGAACTCTATTACTGAGTTTCATCTGGCTACTTTTCAGATATCCCGTCAAAACATAGAGATAACAGAACCAACAGATCCATCCGAAATTACTGAGTCCAAAAATACTCTTTGGATATACGGTTTTCCCAACGCATACTATAAAAAATACAACTCCCAAAAATAGTGTTAAAAGCCTTCGATCAATTTTTTGCAGAATAAGATTCAGTAATGGAGATACCAACAACATCAAACAATATGTTGTAATGAACCACACCACATTGTGACTGAGAGGGAAGAAATGAACGAACAGATAACTCGAATCTGCATGCCCTGTTACAAACATTAAGGTGCCGGATAATATGGAATATATC
>JAZASR010000030.1:0-25520 GCA_036343175.1 Lachnospiraceae bacterium | reverse complement strand
TTTAAGAGGGTAAAGGATATGGGATGTGACCATGTCCGCATACCCGTGGATTATGTGCTTCTTGAGAATGAAGCCGGTGATCCGCGTGATATCGGCTTTAAGAAGCTGCATGAGGCTGTTTCCTTCTGCAGAGAGAACGGTCTTAATATGATCATAGACCTGCATGAGACCTATGGTTATTCATTTGATCCTTTAAAGACATGGGTCGACCGTAAGAAATTCTTCTATGATGATGCGCTTCAGGCCCGCTTCCTTAAACTTTGGCAGAGGATAGTCCGTGAATTCCTGGATGATACAGATATTGTTGCATTTGAACTTCTGAATGAAATAGTACTTACAGACGTTTATGATGCCTGGAATGACGTCATTGATAAAGCGGTTGCGGCCATCAGGGAAGTTTCAGAGGATTGCTGGATAGTTTACGGCGGAGTTGTATATAACAACGTAACTTCAGTAAAGCTCCTCCGCAAGCCTGCTGATGACTATATAGTATTCAACTTCCACTGCTATGATCCTATGATATTTACACACCAGGCTGCCTATTGGGTCGACGATATGACACCGGATTTCCGCAAGACCTATCATGATACCATAGGACACTACAAGGAGGTATCTGAATCCCTTGGAAAGCGCTATTCAGAAGCAGCAGAAAGAGCCTATCTTGAAGGCAATCCGGACAATTTCCTTGGAAAGGGTGATTCACTTACCCCTGATTCCCAGATGGGACCTGATTTCTACCGCATCATATTTAAAGAGGCACTCGATGCTGCCGCCAGGTTCGATGCTCCGCTCTATTGCGGTGAATATGGCGTTATTGACAAGGCTGATCCACGCGATGCGGTCGAATATATCAAAGATATAAATACTGTCTTCGAAGAGAGTGGTATTGGAAGGGCATATTGGAATTACCGCGGCAAGGATTTTGGTATAGTAGACGGCTATCTTGGGAGCTATGCCGAGGAGTTCTATAAGTACCTGTAACCGGCTGTTTTTTTTAATATTATTGTCAGCTTGATTTTCTCTGGAGGAAAGCTTAATAATGCCTGTCAATGATTCATCATCCAAAACAATAGCAGTCTTAAGCTATGTAACAGTAATAGGGTTTGGCATAGCTATGCTTCTTTACAGCACCAATAAGCAGTCCAATGAAGCATTCCACGACTTTGAAAGATTTCACATAAACCAGGGCCTGGTCGTAAATATAGTGAGCCTCCTTACCTGTATACCTGTTTTTGGCAGGGCGGCTGCCATCCTGTGCATCATAATGATCGCAGTCGGGGTATACGGCGGAGCAACCGGTACATGTGTGAAAATACCTGTAATCGGAGATATTCATCTGCTGAAGTAAAAAAACGGAAAATTAAGATTTAATATGGATCGTTATACAGAAAGAAATAACTCATCTATCCGGAAAACCTGGATCCGCACGGCAGGAGGCTTCACCTACACTCTAAAAAAGAGCTCGAGGAAGACCATTTCTTTGCAGATCGATAATGATATGTCGATCGTTGTACGTGCCCCATTCAGGTGTCCAATGTATGAGGCGGATAGATTCGTGACCGATCACAAAGATTGGATCAATAAACACATGACGCTCGTTCAAAAGCGCCTTAAGAAAAAGAAGGAGGTCCGTCATCTTGAAAAAGATGAGACAGACCTTCTTTTTTCTGATGCAATGAAAGATATTCCGGCAAGAGTGGAGCACTTTGCGCCGGTGATCGGTGTGACCTATGGAAGGATCACTATCCGCAATCAGAAGACCAGGTGGGGCTCGTGCTCACAAAAAGGGAATTTAAACTTCAATGCCGCATTGATGCTTTGTCCGGAGGATTGCCGCGACTATGTGGTCGTGCATGAATTGTGCCACAGAAAAGAAATGAACCACAGCAAAGCCTTTTGGAAGCTTGTAGAGGAAGTCATCCCTGACTACAGGGCAAAAGAGCGCTATCTAAAGGAGCATTCCGAGTTCATTGAGATGATCACATGATATATCAGGCACGGCCTGCAGACCGTGCCTGTTTAACAATGCCATAAATATCATTCTCACGAATTCCCGATCTGTTCTGCCAGTTCAGTGAGATAGAGCCAGCGGTCTTCTTTTTCGCTCAGCTTTTGCTTGTTAGCGTCCAGGTCCCTGGAAAGCTCCAGAAGGCGTCCTGCGTCGGTCGCGGCTTCCGTGATCCTGGTTTCCAGATCCTTTATTTTGTCTTCGAGCGCAGCTATGTCGCTGTCGATGGTCTCATACTCACGCTGCTCCTTGTAGGTCATCTTCGGTTTGCCGGAGTGCTTCTTCCGGCTGTTGTCTTTTCTGTCTTCAACGTCAGATGTATTCTTTCCGCCAGCAGTATTAATTGATACGGAATTCCCTGAATTTCCAGATCCAAGGTCTGCATTATTATTTACATTGGCACCGGCTTTTTGAGAGGCGCCGTCAGACTTTGCTCCCTGCTTCCCGGTCGGTATCCCGTCTTTATTTGTATTGAGTTTCCCAAGTGCCTGGTCCCTGCCGCCATTTTTTTCGAGCCAGTCCGAATATCCGCCCTCGCTTATTTTTATATTTCCCTTCCCGTCAAATGAGAATATCCTTTTTGCTGCCCTGTCAAGCATATAGCGGTCATGGCTTACCATGATGACGACTCCGTCGAATGTGTCAAGATAGTCCTCAAGTATTGACAGTGTGCTGATATCAAGGTCATTTGTCGGCTCGTCGAGTATGAGCACGTTAGGTGCGCCTACCAGTACGTGAAGAAGGGAAAGCCTTCTCTTTTCGCCTCCTGACAGACGGCCTATCTTTGCATATTGCATGCTGCCTTCAAAGAGGAATCTTTCAAGCATTTTGCTGACAGAGATCACACCGTCATTGGTATGAACGTATTCCGCTATTTCCTTTGCCGATTCTATTACTGTCATCTCCGGGTCCAGTTCTTCGGACTCCTGGGAAAACCAGCCTATCCTGATGGTCTGGCCAAGGGTCACGTGTCCGTAGTCAGGTTCGACCATACCAGCTATTATTTTAATGAGTGTCGATTTCCCGCAGCCGTTTCGCCCTATGATGCCTATTCGGTCACCGCGCAGGAAATTATAGGAAAAATGGTCGAAGAGGACTTTACCTCCGTAACTCTTTCCAATATCATCTATTTCTATGATCTGTTTGCCCATACGGCTTGAAACTGAGTCCAGGACAACTTCATTATCCGATACAGGTCTTTCTCTGTTCTTTAATTCCTCAAAACGCTGGATATGGGCTTTTTGTTTTGTAGATCTTGCTCTTGCTCCCCTCATCATCCACTGCAGATCTTTGCGGTAGATGGAAGCCCGCTTCCTTTCTGAAGCTTCCTCTATCTGGGCACGTTCATTTTTAAGCTCCAGGTAGTTCAGGTAGCCGCCTGTGTAGGTATAAAGCTTCCCGTGTGATAGTTCAGCGATACGGTTTGTCACAGAGTCAAGAAAATACCGGTCATGGGTGATCATGAGCAGGGACTGCTTCATGCCTTTAAGGTAATTCTCAAGCCATTCATTCATCTGGGTATCCAGGTGGTTTGTCGGCTCGTCAAGTATCATCATATCGGAGTCAAAGAGGAGAGAAGCCGCAAGAGCTGCTCTTTTCCTTTGCCCTCCTGAAAGTATGCCGGCCTTTAAAGTCGGGTCATCTATGCCAAAGCGTGCCAGAAGGATCTTTGCCCTGGCCCCGTACATATTCAGATGTGCTTCGAGCTTTTCTTTAAAGTCCGGGTCCGCTGTGTCTGCGGATCCGGAATGACCTCCTTCTTTTTTGCCTGTATCCTTAAGCTTCATGAAGTCTGAGACTACCACATTCTCAAGTATTGGCAATCCCAAGTCAAAGACAGGATTCTGGGGAAGGTAGGCGATCCTTAAATTGCGCGCGTGAGTCACCTGACCGGAATCGGGTTCCTCTATCCCTGCCGCGATCCTTAAAAGAGTCGATTTGCCCGTTCCATTTATTCCTATGAGTCCTACCCTGTCACCTGCAGATATGCCCAGCGACACTTTATCAAAAAGAACCTTGTCCGTATAAGCTTTGCTGACGTTTTCCATATTAAGAAGATTCATGGCTGCTCCTTGTATGATCATAATTATTAAAACTCCCCTATTGTAACATATCTTTACAGGATCATTTTATAAAATAGTAAAGCATCGCCATTGCATTGGTGCTGGTACAGCGTTTATATAGCACTTATGTGGCTATATTGCGCTTTTATGGCATTGTACTCAATAGGTGTCAGCTTTGCTTTCTTTTAATTGTACATTTAGATGTTCTTTGATCTTCAGATATATAACACCTTTCAGTATTACGGAAAAAATGTTATATTAGATAATGATTTCAGCAGCTTCGGTATCATGAAAATACGATGCTTTTTGTTAACGTAATTAAGACTAATATTGCTGAAAGGAGAGCTTATCATGGAATTTAAGCATGAAAAAGGGCGTATTTACGCTGAAGATGAGAATGGTAAAGTAATAGCGGAGGTGACATTCCCGGCTTCGGATGGAACTTCGGTCATAGATCACACATTCGTGGATGATTCACTGCGCGGTCAGGGCATAGCCGGAAAGCTTGTAAAAGCTGCGGTTGAACAGATAAAAAATGATGGAAATAATGTCTCAGCGACCTGCCCCTATGCATCTAAGTGGCTTGATAAGCATCCGGAGATAGAAAGAGTTGATACGAAATTTATATCCTCCCATTCTTAAACATGGTCATGATCTCATTGGTGAGCGAGAAATCATTGGATTGAAGCTCGATCTCGTCCCTGGTCACCCATTTTGCGATCCTGAGTTCATTTTTGTCCATGTTTATCGTGTCAGAACCGTCAACATCGCATAAAAAGCCTGCAAGTATGTCATCCGCTACTCCCCATGGCTGGGACTTATAGTAGCGGATATTTTTTACCCTGAGGCCGCTTTCTTCAAAGACCTCGCGGGCCACGGTCTGCTCGAATGTCTCGCCAATCTCTGTAAATCCGGCTATCAGAGCATATTCTTTAAATGATCTGTGAGGCCATATATCCTGTATCATGCAGAACTCCTGTAATCATAATTTTCTATCATTTACTTTATCACTAAATGCCCTGGAATTCCATAATGAAAGGCGTCAGGGGAATAAATATCATGAAAAAATATTATTGCTTTATAATTTTTTAGACAAATTACAGAAACTGTATGCCAGCTCGAAGAAACCCCGTATTTATAGTGCTTTGGAGGCCTGATGTAAGAATTTTGTAAGAATTCCTGTTTGATTTTAAATTTCCAAGGTGCTAGTATGCTCAACCAAAGTAAAGGTTGATAATCTGAGCTTACTTTTTACTAAATAAGTTCTCATGATCTTTGCTTTCTGGTGTGTTTCTGGTCTTATCTGTATTTTGAGAGAATGTACAGATGAGTCAAAAAGGAGGAATTACTATGTCACACAAATGGGTAACTATAAGAAATGCAGTTGTTTCAGCAAACAACTCAGGCAGTTCCGACAGGACTATGCAGGAATTCAAGGAGATCATGGAATCGGCAGACGTTGAGACCAGATCATATACCTGCAGGCTCAGCAGTATCTCAGGACTTTTCTTTCCTGAGAACAGTGCAGCTGTATGAGTGAGAGCCTGATCGGCAGGCACTAAATTTACAGGTTTTATAGATCAAAGGGATCCCGGCAGGTGAAGCTTCACCTGCCGGGATCTTATTTTCCCAAAAAGTATACTTTTCCGTCGCTGCCTTGAGATATTCTCCCATTTGAGATAGAATGAACTCTTAAAAGACATTAAAAGGGTGGAGGTAGCTGCATGTGGTATATATTGCAGGTCATGACCGGTGATGAGCATTTTATTGCAGATGACCTGAGACAGAGACTCGATAAGTCCTGCTATGATCAGATCTTTATACCTATGTATGAAGAAAGGCGTAAAAAAGACGGAATAGAGACTATAGAGAAGAAAAGGCTCTTTCCAAGCTATATATTTGTCGACAGCCATGATGTGATGGCGCTTCAGTTCGGGCTTCAGAAGTTCAGATACTTCAAGAGACTCCTGAAAAGTGCTGATGAAATAAGACCGATAAATGAAGAGGAAGAGAACTATTTAAAGAGCCTTATGGGCGATGACCATATCGTAAGGTTTTCAAGGGGCTTCATTATAGGCGATAAGGTCTGCATTACTGAGGGGGCATTGTCTCATTTCATTGGTAGGATAAAGAAGATAGACCGCCATCACAGGCAGGCTGATCTGGATGTTATGATATGCGGCCGTGCGACCAGGGTAAAGATAGGCCTTGAAATAGTTGAAAAATACAAGGAAGAAAAGGCAAAGAGCTTTTTAGCTGAAGTAGATGAGGACTTCGAAAGGTTCTGCAATGAGCGCCCTGATCTGAATGGATATAAAACAGTGACTGTCACGAAAGGTGTATTTAATGGTATACGCGGTAAGCTTATGGGAAAGGATTCGGCTGAAGGCACATACCTGGTACTGATAAACATGTTTGGAAGAGATACCATGGTCACATTCGGATCCGATGAGCTGGAGATGTAGAATGACCCAAGACCATTTTAATATTTGAATAAAAAGCATCTAACAGCTATAATCAAAATAAATTCTGCACATTACATATGCGGATCATCTGCACATCACATATGCAGATCATTTTGCGGATCATCTGCACATTACATATGCAGATCATTTTATGGAGGTCAATATGAAATTTTTTGTAACAGGTGTATGCGGCCAGCTCGGCCATGACGTAATGAATGAGGTTATTAAAAGAGGATATGAAGCTTCAGGCTCAGATATACAGCCGGAATACAGCGGAGTTGCCGATGGTACACCTGCCGCTGCAGCTGATTACATAAGCCTTGACATAACAGATAAGGAAAAGGTTTTAAATGTAATAGAGAGCGTGAGACCTGACGTTATAGTCCACTGTGCAGCCTGGACGGCAGTTGATGCGGCAGAGGATCCTGAAAATAAGCCGAAGGTACATGCCATTAATGCGGATGGCACCCTGAATATGGCAGAGGCTGCAAAAAATGTCGATGCAAAGTTCATATACCTGTCGACAGATTATGTATTTGATGGACAGGGCGAGCGTCCATGGAAACCGGATGATAAGAATTATGCTCCATTGAACTATTACGGAAAGACCAAACTTGAAGGAGAGCAGAATGTAGCAAAGACGCTCGACAGGTACTTCATAGTCCGGATAGCCTGGGTATTCGGTCTCAATGGAAAGAACTTCATAAAGACGATGCTGAATGTGGCAAATACCCATGATGAGGTACGTGTGGTCAGTGATCAGATAGGCACGCCTACATATACATTCGATCTTGCCCGTCTCCTTGTGGATATGGCTGAAACAGAGAAATACGGCTATTATCATGCAACCAATGAGGGAGGATATATTTCCTGGTATGACTTCACCTGTGAGATATATAAGCAGGCAGGATTAAATACCAGGGTAAGGCCGGTAAGCACAGAAGAGTACGGACTCAGCAAGGCAGCGCGTCCGGAAAACTCACGTCTCGATAAAACAAAGCTCGTCTCAGCCGGCTTCACGCCTCTCCCGGATTGGAAAGACGCCGTTTCCCGCTATCTGAGAGAGATAAAAAATTGAATTATCTGGGTGATATTTTTATTCACATATCTTATTAGCACTCATTAAGAATGAGTGCTAATTTTTTTATTGACTTTTGGTCTTCACGGTATTATCATATTTTCCAGATGTAATTTTAGCAGTCGTTTCAGTCTGCTGACAATTTGAAAAGGAGATGTTTTAACATGCAGGAACAGGGCAGTTTATCTATCGAATCGGAAAATATGTTCCCTATTATTAAGAAGTGGCTTTATTCAGACCATGATATATTTGTAAGGGAACTCGTATCAAATGGCGCTGATGCCATCACAAAGAGAAAGAAGCTCGACGCTCTCGGAGAGGCAGAGCTTCCTGATGGTTACAAGCCTTCTATTCACGTACTTGTCGATGACAAGTCAAAGACCCTGAAGTTTATAGATAATGGTATTGGCATGACTGCCGATGAAGTAAAAGAATATATTAATCAGGTAGCATTCTCAGGCGCCTCTGAATTCTTAAATAAATACAAGGACAAGGGCGATTCAGACCAGATCATCGGTCACTTCGGACTTGGCTTTTATTCAGCATTCATGGTTGCAGATACAGTAACGATCGATACGCTTTCCTATAAGGAAGGTGCTGTGCCTGTGCATTGGGTCTCAGAAGGGGGCATTAACTTTGAGATGTCAGACGGAGACCGCAAGGAGCCCGGTACGACCATCACGCTTGAGATCTCGGATGATTCAATAGAATTTGCAAATGAATACAGAGTTAAAGAGGTACTGGAAAAGTACTGCTCATTCATGCCTTATGAGATCTTTGTTGAGAAGGAGGGCGCTCCTCAGGAGTATGAGACTATCGATGAAGAGGACCTTAAGGATACAGATGTTGTAGTAGAGCATATCGTTGAGCCTGCAAAGACTGAGGAGAAGACAAAGGAAGACGGCTCAAAGGAAACAGTTACTGTGACTCCCGAGAAGAAGAAGGTTAAGATAAATAAGCGTCCGGTGCCTGTTAATGATATCCATCCTCTTTGGATGAAGCAGCCTCAGGACTGTACAGAGGATGAATATAAGGATTTCTACCGCAAGGTATTCCACGATTACCGTGAGCCTCTCTTCTGGATCCACCTTAATATGGACTACCCATTCAATCTCAAGGGTATTATCTATTTCCCTAAGGTAAATCCTCAATATGAGAATATCGAAGGGACCATCAAGCTCTACAATACCCAGGTATTTATAGCAGATAACATAAAGGAAGTTATACCTGAGTTCCTGCTCGTCCTTAAAGGTGTGATAGACTGTCCTGATCTTCCTCTTAACGTATCACGTTCTGCCCTTCAGAATGACGGCTTTGTAAAGAAGATCTCGGATTATATCACAAAGAAGGTCGCAGACAAGCTTATCGGTATGTACAAGACCAGGCGCGACGATTATAATAAGTACTGGGATGATATCAGCCCATTCATTAAATACGGATGCCTTCGCGATGAGAAGTTCCGTGATAAGATGAAAGAATATATCATCTTTAAGAACCTTGATGGCAAATATATCTCGCTTCCTCAATACATTTTAGCTGGCGCAAAGCAGGCACCTGCTGAAGAAGATCAGCATGACAGTGACAATAATGAGGAAAAATCAGAACCGCCATATATCGTTTATTACGTAACAGACCTTCAGCAGCAGGGTCAGTATGTAAAGATGTTTAAGGACGAGGGAATGGATGCCCTTATTATGGGCAATACCATAGATCAGCCATTCATAAGTCAGCTTGAAGCATTTGATATCGACGTTGACTTCCCGGCTGAGAATGAGTCCGGTAATACAGAACCTGTGTCTGCCGGTGCCGATAAAGAAGCTGCTGAAGCTTCAGATGCAGACGGGAAGCCGGCTGATGAAGGCAAGGCTGATAGTAATGATTCTGCTGAAAAGAAAGAAGTTAAGACAGAAAAGAAGAAAGTTAAGGTAAAATTTCAGCGTATCGATTCAAAGGTCGATGACCAGGTAACAAGCGAAGCCGATAAGAAGACACTCGAGGATGATACAAAGAAGCTTGCAGATATCTTTAAGAAAGCACTCGACAGGAATAATCTGACTGTTGAAGCAAAGAGCCTTAAGGATGAAAAGGTTTCATCCATTATGACACTTTCAGAGGATTCCCGCCGCATGGAGGACATGATGCGTATGTATTCCATGGAGTCAGGCAATGCTGATCCGGGATCCTACCGCGGTCAGGAGACTCTTGTTTTAAATATTAATAACAAGCTTGTAAGGTTCATCCTTGATAATCCTGAGGGAGACGATACAAAGCTTATCTGTGAGCAGCTTTACGATCTTGCGGCTATTGCGAACCGCCCTCTTTCTGCAGATGAGATGGCAAAGTTCGTCGAGAGGACCAATGATATCATGATCAGGCTTGCAGATTGATATTCAATTCAGAACAAATGAAAGTGAGGAACAGTTATGGTAAAGCACATTATTGTATGGAATCTTAAAAGTGATATGGATGACGTTCAGAAGGAGAATGTCAAGGCTGAAATTAAACGCGGCCTGGAAAATCTTAATGGCAGGATCGCCGATATGGAGAGCCTCAAAGTCTATGATAAGCCAATGGATGGCTCCGACGGTGATATAGCCCTTGAGTGCGTTTTTAAATCTGAAGAAGCGCTTAAGATGTATCAGGGCAATCCTGACCATGTTAAGGTCCGCGATGAGAAGATAAAGCCTTATATCAGCTCAAGAGTATGCTTCGATACACATTTTAATGAATGAGAGATCCAGCTGCTTAAAAAATTACCTCTTGTCCCTGATAAAGGTTGACAAAGCAAAAAAAGTGGTCTATTATCTTTTCTGCATGGCTATGACGGAAGACAGGTCGGCTTTAATACTGCTTAAAGTGAGGCGGAGACAGTGGAAAACCGCTAAGTAAGGTAATGTCCGATATCACTTTCATCAGCTGCAGGTGGAACCTTAAATATAATATGATCAGTCACTATTTCTGAATATCGTATCTGTTAAGAATATGATATGATCTGATGCTTCAATATTTATAAAGTACACCCCGCCGGAACCTGCCGTTACACGGGAAATATATCGCTTGTTAAGAGCCGTATAGGATAAAAGGTGGTTGAATGTGATTCTTTGGGATCCCGTCCTTTTGGACGGGATCTTTTTTTATTTCATTTAACATGAATTTACGGCCTCGTCCTTTTCGCTTTTTAAGCTGATCAAAGTATTATCTGGCTTAAGCCAGAACATTAGGAGGAAATGATGTATAAAAAAGTTTCAACCGACCTTGACTTCGTCGGAAGAGAAAAAGAAGTTGAAGATTTCTGGAATAAAGAGGACATATTCAGAAAGTCTATGAAGGCCCGTGAAGGCTGCCCTAAGTACGTTTTTTATGATGGCCCGCCGACAGCAAATGGCAAGCCTCATATCGGACATGTCCTTACACGTGTTATCAAGGATATGATACCACGTTACAGGACCATGAAGGGCTACTACGTTCCAAGAAAAGCCGGCTGGGATACACACGGACTCCCTGTAGAGCTTGAGGTCGAGAAGAGCCTTGGCCTTGATGGCAAGGAGCAGATCGAAGAGTACGGTCTCGAGCCGTTCATAAAGAAATGCAAGGAATCAGTCTGGAAATACAAGGGCATGTGGGAGGATTTCTCTTCACGTGTCGGCTTCTGGGCAGATATGGATGACCCATATGTAACATATCATGATTCATTCATCGAGTCTGAATGGTGGGCATTAAAGCAGATATGGGACAAGGGTCTCCTTTATAAAGGATTCAAGATCGTTCCTTACTGTCCAAGATGTGGGACTCCTTTATCATCTCACGAGGTTGCGCAGGGGTATAAGAAAGTAAAGGAACGTTCAGCAATAGTGCGTTTCCGTCTTAAGGATGAGAATGCCTGCTTCCTCGCATGGACGACAACTCCATGGACCCTTCCTTCAAACGTTGCTCTCTGCGTAAATCCTGATGAGACATATGTGAAGGTAAAGGCTGCGGACGGATATACATACTATCTTGCTGAGGCGCTTGCCGATAAAGTGCTTTCGGGTCTTGCAAAGAAGAATGCCTTTGAAGTCAATAAGAAGGCCGGTATGGACGAGAAGGAAGCATGCGCTGAGGCTGAACGCGTCACGGCTCCTGACTATGAGGTCATCAGCTTATGCAAGGGCTCAGAGCTTGAGAACATCGAGTATCTGCCAATATATGAATGTGCTGGCGAAGCTGCTGAGAAACAGAAGAAGAAAGCACATTTTGTAACATGTGATTCCTACGTTACCATGACAGATGGTACCGGTATCGTTCATATAGCTCCTGCCTTCGGTGAAGACGACAGCCGTATCGGAAAGAATTATGATCTTCCTTTTGTTCAGTTCGTGGACAGCAAGGGCAGCATGACAGAGGAAACGCCTTTTGCAGGAAAGTTTGTAAAGGATGCCGATCCGCTCGTACTTAAGGATCTTGCAGAAAGGAATATCCTTTTCGAAGCGCCGAAGTTCGAGCATGACTACCCGTTCTGCTGGAGATGCGATACACCTCTCATCTACTATGCGAGAGAGTCCTGGTTCATCAAGATGACAGCTGTCCGCGATGACCTTGTAAGAAATAATGATACAGTAAACTGGATCCCGGAGTCTATCGGCAAGGGACGTTTCGGCGACTGGCTCAAGAACATTCAGGACTGGGGCGTATCACGAAACCGCTACTGGGGTACTCCGTTAAATATCTGGGAGTGCGAGGACTGCCACCACCAGATCTCCATTGGTTCAAGAGAAGAACTTGAGAAACTTTCAGGCAACCCGGATGCAAAGACAGTAGAGCTCCACAGACCATATATCGATCAGATCACTATCAGATGCCCTCATTGCGGCAAGACCATGAGACGAGTACCTGAGGTTATCGACTGCTGGTTCGATTCAGGCGCCATGCCATTTGCCCAGCATCATTATCCATTTGAGAATAAAGAGCTCTTTGATGAGCAGTTCCCTGCCCAGTTCATATCCGAGGCTGTTGATCAGACCCGCGGCTGGTTCTATTCACTTATGGCTGAGTCAACGCTTCTCTTCAATAAAGCCCCTTATCAGAACGTTATCGTCCTCGGACATGTCCAGGATGAGAACGGCCAGAAGATGAGCAAGTCCAAGGGCAATGCGGTAGACCCTATGGAGGCTCTTGATCAGTTTGGCGCAGATGCCATCCGCTGGTACTTCTACATCAATTCAGCGCCATGGCTCCCTAATAAGTTCCATGAGAAGGCCGTAAGAGAAGGACAGAGAAAGTTTATGGGCACCCTCTGGAATACATACGCTTTCTATGTACTCTATGCAAATATAGATAATTTCGATGCCACAAAGTACACGCTCGATTATGACAGTCTCGCTGTCATCGATAAGTGGCTGCTTTCAAAGCTCAATACCACAATAGGCGAAGTTGACTCTGACCTTGCAAACTACAGGATCCCTGAAGCAGCAAAGGCTCTCCAGGAGTTCGTTGATGACATGAGCAACTGGTACGTCCGCCGTACTCGCAGCCGTTTCTGGGCTAAGGGCATGGAGCAGGATAAGATCAATGCATACATGACTCTCTATACAGCTCTTGTTAACATCAGCAAGGCTGCAGCTCCTATGGTTCCTTTCATTACTGAGGAGATCTACCGGAACCTGGTCGTAACTATAGACAGGAACGCGCCTGAGTCTATTCACCTCTGTGACTTCCCTGAGGTAAATGAAGCTCATATCGATAAGGACCTGGAGGCTCATATGGATGCGGTACTTAAGGTCGTAAACCTTGGCCGTGCATGCAGAAATGAAGCCAACATAAAGAACCGCCAGCCTCTTAATGAGATGTTCTTTAAGGCAGATATCGATCTTTCAGACTTCTATGTAGATATCATTAAAGAGGAGCTTAATGTAAAGAAGGCAGCACAGGTCGCTGATACCGGAGCATTCTCTTCATACACATTCAAGCCTCTTCTTAAGAGCCTTGGCCGCCGTTTCGGCAAGGACATCAACACAGTTAAGAATATCTTAGCTGATGTCGATGGAAAGGCTGCTATGGATGAGATCAACGAGACAGGGTCTCTTACCATAGAGCTCAATGGTCAGAAGGAGCAGATCGCAAAGGAAGACCTCCTTATAGAGCAGGCTCAGACAGAGGGCTTCGAGACGCTCGAGGACCACGGAACAGTAGTTTCCATAAGTACAGTTCTTACCCCTGAGCTTATAGAGGAAGGCTTCGTCCGTGAGATCATCAGCAAGCTTCAGACTATGCGTAAGGATGCCGGCTTCGAAGTTATGGACCATATCTCTATCGGCGTTAAGGATAATGACAAGGTCGCAGGTATCATTGAGTCTCACAGGGAAGAGATCATGAAGGCTGCCATGGCATCAGACTTTACAAAAGGCTCAACTGACGGATTCGAGAAAGAGTGGAACCTTAACGGTGAGCATGTTGTGCTTTCTGTTAAGAAACTGTAATTTCCCCGGGAGGAATATATTTGTCAGAACAGTTCAGAAATACAGAAGATTTCATGGAGATCATCAATGATATCAAGACCATAGCATATTCGCAGAACGGGGTCCTTTCAGAAAAGGATGCAGCGGATATGATAGACTCTATGGATCTTGATGATTCCCAGAAGAAGGCAATAAAGGATTATCTGGTCCAGTCCGGTATCAGGATAGAAGGCTATGATTATAAGGCGCCCAATGCTGCTGAGCAGCCAGGCGCCCATAAAAAGCGTCATCATTCAGGCGTGGTTTCGCTTAAACGTGAAACTGAAGGCATTGACAGAAAAAGTTCTGCACTGGCCGAGTCGCTTATGGAGGCAGTTGAAGATCTTGAGCAGGAAGATCTTAAGAAGAAAAATGATCTGTCGGATCATTCTGAGGAAAAACACAGAAGTCCTGCTTTTGACGCATATAAAGAAAAGGTGTCAGAACTCAAAACGCTTTCTCAGGATGAAAAGACTGCATACTATAAAAGGCTTACGGATGGCGACAGCTCTGTCGTAAATGAAATAGTCACGCGGGAGCTTCCTCTTGTGCTTTCCATGTCGTCCGCATATATGACGGAAAAGGTATTCTATGAGGACGTAGTTGCCGAAGGAAACTTAGACCTCTTAATGGCCGTGAATGAGATCTGTGCCGATAAGGAGACATTTAAGACGGATAATGGAGAAGCTGACATTGAAAAGATCGATAATTATATTTCCTCTTCAGTTATATCCGGAATAAAGGACATGATCGAACGTGAAGTCGATGATAAGGACTGGAATGCCGCCCTTATTTCCAAGCAGAATCTGCTCCTTCAGGCAAGAAGATATATGCAGAAAGAGATAGGCAGGATGCCGGAGATCACTGAGCTGGCTGAATATACAGGTATGACAGTTCAGGAGATAGAGGATCTTGATGATCTTGTTAAATAAAATGCTATTGTAAACTTTATAAAATTTAAGCGTCAGACAAAAAAGATACTTGAATTTCTGCCCTTTTTTGGATACAATAGTGAATGTATGAAAGGCCTTTTATACAGAGGGGTTTACAGAGGGCTTTTCTTTAATGACCGGGCGTTAGATGTCCGGCTGATAAAGATAAGCCCGACCACCCTCCATGTGTTAAAGACTTTAAATAAAAGAATAAACAATTCAGGAGGAATTACAAAAATGGCAGACGTAAGAGTAGCTATTAATGGTTTCGGTCGTATCGGCCGTCTTGCATTCAGACAGATGTTCAATGCACCAGGTTATGAGGTAGTAGCAATCAACGATTTAACAAGCCCTGAGATGCTTGCTTATCTTCTTAAGTATGATACTACACATGGCAGATATCAGGGAAAGGTTGAGAACACAGATCACTCTATCATCGTTGATGGCAAGGAGATCGAGATCTACAAGGAGCCGGATGCTTCCAAGCTTCCTTGGGGCGATCTTAAGATCGATGTTGTTCTTGAGTGTACCGGTTTCTACTGCTCAAAGGATAAGTCAATGGCACACATCAATGCAGGTGCCCGCAAGGTCGTTATCTCAGCTCCAGCCGGTAAGGATCTTAAGACTATCGTATTCAATGTTAACCACAAGAATCTTACACCTGATGACCAGATCATTTCAGCTGCATCATGTACTACAAACTGCTTAGCTCCTATGGCTAAGGCACTTAATGATCTTGCTCCTGTTGAAGCAGGCTTCATGACAACTATCCACGCTTACACAGGCGATCAGATGATCCTTGACGGACCACAGAGAAAGGGCAACCTTCGTCGTTCAAGAGCAGGCGCTGCTAACATCACTCCTACATCTTCAGGTGCTGCTAAGGCTATCGGCCTTGTTATTCCTGAGCTTGATGGCAAGCTTGCAGGTGCTGCACAGCGTGTTCCTGTAGCTACTGGTTCTACTACTATTCTTGATGCTGTTGTTTCAGCTAAGGTTTCAGCTGATGAAGTTAACGCTCAGATGAAGAAGGAAGAGACAGAGTCATTCGAGTACAACGAGGATGAGATCGTATCTTCAGATATCATCAACTCAATGGCTGGTTCAATCTTTGATGCAACTCAGACAAAGGTCATCCCTATGGGAGACAAGACACTTGTTCAGGTTGTTTCATGGTATGACAACGAGAACTCTTACACATCACAGATGGTTCGTACTATTAAGTACTTCTCAGAGTTAGCTTAATGAGTATTTCGAATCGTACATCTTTATGATGAATTCTTTTGGCATTAAGATGGCTGTGATCGCAGTTTAGTACTATATGTCGAAACTTGAGACGGGTCTGGCTAGAATTAGCCGGGCCCGTTTTTCAGTATGTAAAGTAATTAAAATCAAATAAAAAAGGAGACAAAAAATGGCAGAACTTAATAAGAAGACCGTTGATGACATCAACGTAAAAGGAAAAAAGGTTCTTGTAAGATGCGACTTTAACGTACCTCTTAAGGATGGAAAGATCACAGACGAGAACAGACTCGTAGCTGCGCTTCCTACTATCAAGAAGCTTGTAGCAGATGGCGGAAAGATCATTCTCTGCTCACATCTCGGCAAGCCAAAGGGAGAGCCTAAGCCTGAGCTTTCACTTGCACCTGTTGCAAAAAGGCTTGAAGAGCTCCTCGGCCAGACTGTTACATTCGCACCGGATGACAACGTTGTCGGTGAGAATGCAAAGGCTGCAGTAGCTGCCATGAAGGACGGAGATATCGTATTACTCGAGAATACACGTTACAGAATTGAAGAGACAAAGAACGGAGATGCTTTCTCAAAGGATCTTGCTTCTCTTGCTGATGTATTCGTAAATGATGCATTCGGTACAGCTCACAGAGCACACTGCTCTAATGTAGGTGTTACAAAGTACATCAAGGGAGAGTGCGTAGTCGGATATCTTATGCAGAAGGAGATCAAGTTCCTTGGCAATGCAGTCAATAACCCTGTAAGACCATTCGTAGCTATACTCGGCGGTGCTAAGGTTGCTGATAAACTCAATGTTATCTCAAACCTTCTTGAGAAGTGCGATACACTCATCATCGGCGGCGGCATGGCTTATACATTCCTTAAGGCACAGGGCAAGGAAGTTGGCAAGTCACTCGTTGATGATACAAAGCTCGATTATTGTAAGGAAATGATCGAGAAGGCTGAGAAGAACGGCAAGAAGCTTCTTCTTCCTATCGATACAACCATTGCTGCAAGCTTCCCTGATCCTATCGATGCACCTGTAGACGTTAAAGTAGTTCCTGTTGATGAGATCCCTGCCGATATGGAAGGTCTTGATATAGGTACAGCTACAGCAAAGCTCTATGCTGATGAAGTAAAGAGTGCCAAGACAGTAGTCTGGAACGGACCTATGGGCGTATTCGAGAATCCTACACTTGCTGCAGGTACAAAGGCAGTTGCTCAGGCACTTGCTGATACAGATGCTACAACTATCATCGGCGGCGGTGATTCAGCTGCAGCTGTTAACCAGATGGGATTCGGCGACAAGATGACACACATCTCGACAGGCGGCGGTGCTTCACTCGAGTTCCTCGAGGGCAAAGAGCTCCCTGGCGTAGCAGCAGCAAACAATGCTTGAGATATATAATTGCTTATTAATACACTGAAAGGACCAATACAATGGCAAGAAAGAAAATAATTGCAGGCAACTGGAAGATGAATAAGACTCCATCTGAGGCAGTTCAGCTTGTTAATGAATTGAAGGATCTTGTAGTAAACCCTGATGTTGACGTTGTTTACTGTGTTCCGGCTATTGATATCTGCCCGGTTGCAGAAGCAGTAAAGGGAACTAACGTACACGTCGGCGCTGAGAATATGTACTTTGAGGAGAAAGGCGCTTACACAGGCGAAGTTTCAGCAGCCATGCTTAAGGATGCCGGTGTTGAGTATGTTATCATCGGTCATTCAGAGCGCCGCGGATACTTCAAGGAGGATGATGAGCTTCTTAATAAGAAGGTCAGAAAGGCATTTGAAGCAGGCATCACACCTATCCTCTGCTGCGGAGAGTCACTCGAGCAGAGAGAAGCAGGTGTTACACTTGACTGGATCAGACTTCAGATAAAGTCAGACCTTCAGGGCGTAACAGCTGACCAGGCTAAGAAGATGGTCATCGCTTATGAGCCTATCTGGGCAATAGGTACAGGAAAGACTGCAACAGCTGATCAGGCTGAGGAAGTCTGCGGTGCCATAAGGGCAGCGATCGCTGATATCTATGATCAGGCAACTGCAGATGAGATCCGTATCCAGTATGGCGGTTCTATGAATGCCGGCAACTGCAGGGAGCTCCTTGCAAAGCCTGACATTGATGGCGGTCTCATCGGCGGTGCATCTCTTAAACCGGACTTCGGTAAGATCGTAAACTACAATAAATAATATTATCATTAAATAATATTATCATTAAATAATATTATCATTCTGAAACAATCAGGCTTTATAGCTGCGGGAAGTGTTCTCACAGCTATCATGCGAACGATATACTCACAGCTTTAAAAGCAGGCCTGATATTTATAAGCCATGAGGAGCATAAAGCTCCTCATGGCTTTTTTTATTTCATTTTATTTGACTTAAATAAATGATTGTCATATACTAGCAAAGGTTGGTCGATTTTTGCGATAACTGTCCTTATATGGACTTATATATAGGAAAATTTAAAGGAAAAGCCGGTCAGAGGCCGTTAAAGCCTGTCTTTAATCCGGCATGAGAAAGAAGAGAGGAGTATTATGAGCAAGAAAACCACAGTACTTATGATCCTTGATGGATTCGGAATCAATGAGAAGACAGAGGGCAATGCAGCAGCACAGGCTGACACACCTAATATTGATGCACTTGAAAGAGATTATCCATTTCAGAAGGGATATGCAAGCGGGCTTGCAGTAGGTCTTCCGGATGGTCAGATGGGAAATTCCGAGGTCGGCCATATGAACATGGGCGCCGGCAGGATCATATACCAGGATCTTACAAAGATAACAAAGGATATTGAGGATAAGGTATTCTTTAAGAATGAAGCGCTTCTTAAAGCAATGAATAACTGTAAGGAAAAGGGCTCAGATCTCCATATCTGGGGACTGCTTTCAGACGGCGGTGTTCATTCACATAATACACATCTCTATGCACTTCTCAAGATGGCTAAGGAAAATGGTCTTAAGAACGTATATGTTCATTGTTTCCTTGACGGCCGTGATACACCTCCAAAGTCAGGTGCTGGCTATATAGAACAGCTTGAGAATGAGATGAAGGAAATAGGCGTTGGTCAGATAGCATCTATCTCTGGCCGCTACTATGCTATGGACCGTGACAATAACTGGGATCGTGAGGAGAAGGAGTATACGGCCCTCACTCTTGGTCAGGGCAATACTGCAGCTTCTGCAAAGGAAGCCATTGAGAATTCATATGCGGCAGATGTTACAGATGAGTTTGTAATTCCATGCGTCATCACAAAGGATGGCAAGCCTCTTACAACAGTAAAGAATGATGATTCGGTTATATTCTTTAATTTCCGTCCTGACCGTGCAAGACAGATAACACGCGCATTCTGCGACCCTGATTTCAAGGGTTTCGAGAGAAAGACAGGCTTCCTTAAGCTTACATATGTATGCTTCAAGGACTATGATGAGACTATTCCAAATAAGATCATTGCTTTCCCTAAGGAGCATATCACAAATACACTTGGCGAATGGCTCTCAGTTCACGGAAAGACCCAGCTCCGCCTTGCTGAGACAGAGAAGTATGCTCACGTAACATTCTTCTTCAATGGAGGCGTCGAAGAACCATATGAGCATGAGGATCGTTCTCTTGTAAAGTCCCCGTCCGTTGCCACATATGATCTTCAGCCGGAAATGAGCGCACCTGAGGTCTCAAGGAGACTCAATGAAGCTATCAGATCCGGTAAGTATGATGCTATCATCATCAACTTTGCAAACCCGGATATGGTAGGTCACACAGGTGTTATGGCAGCAGCGGTCAAGGCGGTTGAGGCAGTGGACAAGTTCGTTGGCGAGGCAGTAGAGGCTGTAAAAGAAGTTGACGGAACATTATTTATCTGCGCTGACCACGGAAACTGCGAGCAGATGATAAACTATGAGACCGGTGCTCCTCACACAGCACATACGACGAATCCTGTTCCATTTATTCTTGTAAATTATGATCCATCCTATACTATCAGGGAGGGCGGCAAGCTTTGCGATATTGCACCTACTATTCTTGAGATCATGGGCATGGAGATCCCTAAGGAAATGACAGGAAAGTCACTGCTCATTAAGAAATAATATGCAGAAATTTGCGGTTGATTTTTCAGAAGCCATATGATAAAATATTAACTTGTCATGTGGATCGATCTTCCACATATATTTATGAATTCAGAGAGGATATTAAAATGTCAGTTTTAAAAGCCGTACTTCTTATTTTATACATTATTGATGGTATTGCACTCAATGTTGTGATACTTATGCAGGAAGGTAAGGATGCAGGACTTTCAGGAGCTATTTCAGGTGTAGCTGAGACATATTGGGGCAAGAACAAGGGTCGTTCTATGGAAGGCGGACTTGTACTCGCAACAAGGATCACAGCAGTGCTCTTCATCTTACTTTCACTTGTGCTGAACCTTGAGATGTTCAGCTGATCGATCCGGATCTTTAACTGAATTTTCAGGCACTGTTTATATGAATAATTTGACAGTGCCTTTTTTTGACTATATAATAAAAGTAATTTATATTTCAGGCAGCCATCTGATCGTGCGGACAGCTTTTACTATACAGGTCGTAATGTAAGCTGATATCGGCTGCTGTAAAAAAGGGAAGGTTGGTGGCATTATGGGACTTTTTGGAAAGAAGAAATCAGGCGGCGAAGTTATGAACTTCCAGACATTCAGGGCGAAGTATAATAATATTTCCCATGGATCCACGATAGTCATCCGCGAAGCATTAGGTGACTATTATACGCATGCTACCTTTGCCAGAGAGCTTGAGGAGACTACTTATCGTTACAGCTGCAATATTGTAGGTGATATTACAGAGGCCAATGGTTCTATACAGGCAACTGTCTATAAGCTGTGATCAAAGCATCCAGCAGCATTATTTGGATGTCAGACTGATAACTTCCAGACTGTGTATTTTATAAAGGATCATGGATAGAAAGAAGAGACGGTGGCAGATCAGGCCATCGTCTTTTTTGTTATATTATTTTCCTGAAATGATCATAGAAGTTTTGCAACAGGAACATGATCGGAACTTACATAAGTCTTATCGTAAAAAAGGGTGATCATTAACCGGAGCGTGTCAGCTTTTATTTCCCGGGGAGGATAAATATGTTTACATTCAGCATGTGTATGATAGTTAAGAATGAGGAAGCTGTCCTTGCGCGCTGTCTTGACTCCATAAAAGATATTATGGACGAGATAGTCATCGTAGATACTGGATCGACCGACTCCACAAAAGAGATCGCAGGGAATTATACAGATAAAATATATGATTTTGCCTGGACAGGAAGTTTTGCTGATGCCAGAAATTTTGCATTTGGAAAATGCAGCGGAGACTATATTTACAGTGCTGATGCCGATGAGATCATAGATGAGGAAAATCTGAGACTTTTTAAGAGTCTTAAGGCGGTCCTTGATCCTCAGATAGATATGGTACAGATGTATTATGACAATGATAATGATTTCAATACTGTCTATAATGTTAAAAGGGAGTTAAGGCCAAAGCTTTTCAAGCGCCTCAGAACTTTTACCTGGATATATCCCATACATGAGGTCGTTCGCACGGAGCCCCTTGTATTTGACAGTGATATCGTGATACTTCACCGCCCTGTAAGTGATCATGCCGGACGGGATTTCTCATACTTTGAAAAACTTACATACAGCGGATCTGATGATGAAGATGATATGATGACAGGTCCGGCAGAACAGGCAGGGAGATCAGCATCAGATACAGGT
This sequence comes from Lachnospiraceae bacterium, assembly GCA_036343175.1. Taxonomy (GTDB): domain Bacteria; phylum Bacillota; class Clostridia; order Lachnospirales; family Lachnospiraceae; genus JAEEJA01. Next base: position 3,522 of record JAZASR010000030.1, on the reverse strand, counting down.
ACATTAAGCAATAAAAAAATAGATAAACGTCTCCTGCATATGTATTCTATGGAGCTTATGAAGAGCGGCACAGAAGAAGACTTTAAGAAGGCTTTTTCTTTCTATTATTCTGTAACGACAGATCCTGAACGTGATATTGATGAACTCAAGGAAGCTTTTGTCATCGTGGGGCATTATGCCAGGCTATCGGGTGATATGCCGCTCTTTATGAGCATGAGCCTCAAGGACTCCGGAACAGGTCTTACAAAGGAAATGTGCTGTGAGCTTGGAAAATTTTATGAAGAGAAGAATTCAACGGACGAGGCCCTGATCTGGTTTGAAAATGCTCTGTCAGACGAGACTTTGTCTATACTTGATGCCAGATGCGCATCTGAGATACCGGAGGCCGAGATCGGGAAATTAAAATATTGACAAGGGCAGCTTTTTTATAAATAAAGGTATGGCACACCCATTTTTATTTAATAAAAAAAGGATGGTGTAATCCTTGCTTTGTCCCTGAAGCAGGCATCCACTGAAATTGAGCAAGAAAAAAATGCGGATTCCGCAAAAAATCGAGGAACATATCGATGCAGTACAATAGAAAACAGTATATGGATCAACTGATCCGAAAAAAAGATAATGGAAGAGTAAAGGTTATTACAGGGCTCAGGCGCAGCGGCAAGTCGTATCTCCTGTTCAATCTGTACCGGGCGTATCTACTGCGTACCGGAATCGGGGAAGACCAGATCATTGCCCTGGCACCTATGTAACAGGAAGCAATTCCAAAATGCTTTCTACGGATATTCTGACGCAGTTTCGCGACAGAAGTGATGAGATCCGTGTGAATCCCCTTTCGTTTGCGGAAGTTTATGAAAACTATCAGGGAGATAAACGCGGGGTCTGGCGGGATTACTACACGTACGCAGGAGACCGCTTCGCTGGTCAGGATACCGGATTCGTTCCGAAAAGTGGTGGTCGTAAGGGACTTCATCAAGCCATGGGTCGACGAAAATGGTATTCAATATATCGGCATTGAGGACTTCCTGCTGGACGAAGACATACTGTCACACTAGCCTGTCCTTTGCAGCCAAATTATTTACATTGAAATATGGTATATTATACAAAAATATATGTGATTGGATAGATGACCGGAAGGAAAATATATATCTGAAGACAGCAGATATTTAACGAAATCAGGAGGTGCGGAATGATTAAAGTTTATGGTTTACCAACATGTCCTTACTGTGACTACATATACGAGCAGATCAAGGACCAACCGGATGAATTCGAGTACATCAATATAGGCTCTCATGTTCGTAATATGGGCGCTTTTACACGGCTTCGCGACAATAACCCTGCATTCAATCACAGTAAGGAAATAGGGGATATAGGAATCCCTGCCTTTGTTCTCGAAGACGGCAGGGTTACACTTGATCCTTCAGAGGTCGGTCTCATTGAGTATGGCAGCGCTGATGCCTGCTCCATAGAAGATCACAGATCAGGCAAAAGAGGCTGCTGAAAGAAGGGAGATTCAACTTTTCATTAGCGAACCAAAGGCTTTCGATGGGAATAAACCTTCTTATGGCCAGTTTGTCGGCTGCTGCAATTACATGGCTATTGTCGGCCCGAAGGGAAAAGACGTTGAGGTAGGATACTATGGGCAGAAACTGGTTTTATTTGCCCAGACATTGGGACTTAATACATGCTGGGTTGCATAACACTTTTTATCTGTTTTCTGAATATCGATGATAAGAAGTTTGGTGAGCTGATCGAGGAAGAGATAGAGAGGATCAATAAAGAAAAAGGTTACAGATCCATATTCCTTATAATAGTAACGACAGCATATAGTACGATGGAAGCTTAGAATATTTCTATTAACGCTATATCATAATTATGATATAATATGCCTATAAGGAGGTGTATGCTATGTTTTCGTTAAATGAAACAATAAGACCATCCGCGGATTTGAGAAATCATTATAATGAGATTTCCAAGAGCTGTAGAGATGACAAGGAAGCTGTGATTATCACCGTTAATGGACGTGGAGATACCGTATCCCTTGCATATGAGGAATACAAAAATATGAAATCGAGAATAGAATTGCTTGAGGTATTAGCTGAAGCCGATGAAGATGTAAGAAACGGCAGGGTTGCACCGATGAGTGAAACTTTTTCAGATCTAAGAAAGCTGCTTACGGAGGGATAATTATTGAAATATAATATTGTCCGTACCGATACTGCCGATTCAGGGATTAGAAGAATAATTCTTTACATTGCTGAAAAATTTGGTAATAAAGCAGCACTTGAAAAATTAGATTACATAGAATCGGAAATAATGAAACTGGCAGACAATCCATATTTAGGGGTTGATCCAAGATATCCTATATTAAAACGTCAGGGATACACAGTTCTTATTTTAGAGAAAGATTTGGTCTTTTATAAGGTGGATGACGATAATCATGAGGTAATTATCTATGCTGTGGTAGATTCCAGGCAGGATTATCTTAATATTATTCATGGAATTTAAGACAAGTTCCCTTTTGCAACTTCCGGTTCCAACGGGATGGGCAGAACAAATGAAGAACTTGCCCCATCCGGCAGGGACGCTGACCTTAAAGAGGGAAAGCTTTTTTGCTGCGAATGCCGTGGAAATCACAAAGATCTTCGGTGACGTTCTTGGCATAGCCCCCGATCACATCTATGTGGCGTACCAGCCAATATCCAGCTGGGGATGGAATGGCAGCAATTTCTGATATTGGGTATATTTGAGGAACGGATGAAAAAACATCACATAACATGAAGCCGGGCAAAGCTGGCATTTGAGGCTTCGGATTTTTTAAGAAGGCGGCTATCGGTTATTCAGTGATATACAGTTAGGATAAAGGACTGTTAAGATTCCAAACACTATTAAAAAAATGAGCTTTCGAAATAAATTTTCGTAAATTATGTGATATTATATTTTATGCCTGGTTTGGTAAGTATATGATTCGATCTATGTGATCTAGAAAATACCAGCTAATAAGGGACATTTTTTTAATAAGGACGAGCTTTTATATGAAACTTAAGAAATTTACAGGCATTGCGCTGGCTGTGGCGCTCACAGTCAGTACATTGAGTGGTGGGGTAAACTTTAACTCCGCAGAAGTGTATGCAGAGGAAAATGAAGAGCAGACAACAGAAGATATCACTACTAATGATGGATTTAAATTTACTTTGAATTTGCAAGATCAAACAGCTGAGGCAACTGGCTACTCAGGAACCAATACTGAGATTGTGATACCAAATACAATAACATTTGATGGAAAAGAATATAAAGTAACATCCATCGGTGATGAGGCTTTTTCTGGCTGCACCGGTCTAAGTTCGATAACGATCCCAGCCAGCGTAACATCGATCGGTGCTTATGCTTTTTCTGGCTGTACCGGTCTCACATCCATCGATGTAGACGAAAATAACCCTAATTATTCTTCAGAAGGCGGCATACTGTTTAATAAGGGAAAGACAGAGTTAATACAATGTCCTGAAGGAAAAAAGGAGAAGTAAC
>JAZASR010000029.1:0-26263 GCA_036343175.1 Lachnospiraceae bacterium | reverse complement strand
TTGAATTATATTATTATAATCACTATAATATAAAGTAGTGATGAAAGGATAAAAAGAGAGACCGTCACCAGATAAAACTGAGAGGAGTACATAATGGATCCAAAGAAGATTTTTTATGAGAACCAGGCGAACAGCATTATTAAAAAGCTGGAGCTCAGGCACATGAAGGGCTTTTACTGCCAGACGATCGGGGAAGCAAAAGACCTGGTTCTGAATCTGATCGGAGAGGGTAAGAAGAAAGTCGGATACGGCGGGTCAATGACGATCGATAATTCCGATCTGAAGGAGAGGATCAAGGCGGCTGGGCATGAGCTTATTTGCCGCGAGAACTATCGCACGCCGGAGGAGCTTAGAGAACTTAAGGGAAAGCTTGCCTGCGCGGACACATTTCTTATGAGCACAAATGCGATCACGCTGGACGGTGAACTCATCAATATCGATGGGCGTGGAAACCGGGTATGCTACCTGATCTATGGGCCGGAGCAGGTTATCGTGATCGCGGGCATGAATAAGGTCGTTGCCAATGTCGGGGAAGGTATAAGCAGGGCGCATAATTTTGCTTCGGCTCCGAACTGTGTGCGCCTGCACTGTGACACGCCGTGCGCAAAGACAGGCCGCTGCGGTGACTGCCTGACGAACACGATCTGCTGCCAGGAAGTCATCACGCGCGCATCAAAAATCCCGGACAGAATTAAGGTGATACTTGTCGGAGAAGAACTTGGATATTGAGGCGGTCACGCTTTAGTCAGCTGCAGATGATTTGTAATTCGAGGGGGCGGTCCCTGGGGCGCTTTACAGGGACTTATTACGCCCAGGGAGGAATTTCAGTTGAAACTTAAGAAAAAGAAAAGATGGATAATAGTCCTGATTATAGTACTTGTATTAATTGCCACAGCGGCAATTATAGCTGCTGCTATGTCAAATGCAGATAAGAATGCTGATGATCAGCAGGCTGATAAAGAATATGAGACAGTAAAAACCAGAGACATTAAGAAAACGGTCTCACTTAAGGGGAGTCTTGTAAGTCTTGGCTCTGAAGAAATTGCGGGCGGCAGTCTTACTGCGACCTGCCCCGTGAAGGAAGTAAATGTGGCAGTCGGAGATCCGGTAAAGAAGGGAGATATCCTTTTTACCTTTGATACAAGTGACCTTTCAGAGGATATAGATGCCAGGGAGCTTCAGGCAGAAATCCAGAAAAAAACTGATGAGAATACAATCGAGGCATCGAAACTTTCTCTTGATCAGGCCGATCAGAGCGGAAAGTCTGCTGTTAAGAATGCAGAGAGGGCTGAGAACCAGGCTTCTGCTGATCTGAATACGGCAAAGCATAAGCTAAAAGAGGCGAAGAAAGATCTTAAGGACCGTAAGGAAAAGGAAAATATAGCAGAAGCCGCTGTTGCTTCAGCCCAGTCTGAAGTCGACAAAGTAAAGCAGAGCCTGGCAAACGTTAAAGCAGAGCTTGATCAGAAGTCAGAAACATTAGCTGAGAAGAAAAGAAATGCTGATCTTCAGAACAGTCTTGATGCACTGAATACACAGAGTGAGGCTAATAATACTGCTGGTGCAGACGCAGGTTCTTTTGCTCCATCCGGCTCTCTTATCCCTGGGAGCAGCAATACGAATGCAGGCAGCAATGATTCTGACATTGCGAAGAAGTCACAGGAGCTTAGAGAAACAGCTGCCCTTGAAAAGGAGATTGATGATCTGACCCGGCAGAGTACTCATCTTTCCGATGACTTATCTGAAATGGAGGCCACTCTTGCTGATGCCAGACAGAAGGAGGCTGAAGCAGAGGCTGACAGGAAGCAGGCCGAGACTGACCTGCAGGCAGCTAAGGATAGTAAACTTGCCGCAAAGAGGGCCCTTGAAGGGGCTGCGGCATCTACTTATGATGCCAGGTCGGCCTTAAGCCAGTCTCATGACGCTCAGGAGAATGCACTTGAAGGATCCCGGCTTGCTGCAGATGCCAGCGAGAAGGCTTCTGAAGCAGAGCTTGAGAAGCAGAGAAAAGAATTGGAGAAGGGCATAGTTACTGCACCGGCAGATGGGGTAGTAACACTTGTAAGCGTAAAGCCTGGAAAGATGTTCACAGGTGATACTGCCGTAATAATAGAGGATACTGCAAATTACCGCGTGCAGATGGACGTAGACGAAGCTGATATCAGCAATATAGAAGAAGGCATGACAGCAGAAGTGAGGACAGATGCGACTGAGGATACAGTACTTCCGGCTAAGGTCACTTTTATTTCATATCTTCCGCTGTCATCTGAAAATACTATGTCAGGGTCTCAGGTTCAGGCTGGAGCATCAGGACAGCAGAGGGCTTCATACAGGGTATTTCTCACACTTATTAATACCGATCAGCGCTTAAGACTCGGAATGTCAGCAAAGATCAACCTCATCCTGACTGATGTCAGAGACGTGCTGTCAGTACCAATTGATGCTGTGAACGATGATGCCGGGAAATCATACATACAGGTCATAAAAGATGAAAAAACCGGGGAAACCGATAAAATTCCGGTCGAGACTGGTGTAAGCGATGAGAACTATGTAGAGGTCAGCGGCAGCGGTCTAAAAGAAGGAATGAAACTTAAGAGCGAAGATAGTCGGAATAGTGCTTCTGAAATAGCTGAAGATACAAGCCTTGAAGACAGCATATATTGATAAGGCACCGGGAAGGAACATCTCAACATATGGAAAATCTTATTCAGATGAAGAATATCAGGAAACGCTACTACGAGGGAAAAGAAAATGAGCTTGAGATCCTTCATGGTATAGATCTGGCAGTTCCAAAGGGGCAGTTCGCCTCTATCGTCGGCGAATCCGGTTCGGGAAAGAGCACATTGATGAACATTATAGGTCTTCTCGATATACATAGCGAAGGTGATTATATTTTTGACGGTCAGGATGTTCGCAATTTCAATGGAAATGAGCTTTCGCATCTCCGCAATCAGAAGATCGGATTTGTATTTCAGACCTATAATCTGATACCAAGAACAACAGCCATAGCTCAGGTAGAAGTTCCGCTTATGTATGCAGGCGTAAAAAGACATGAAAGAATAGGACGTGCAAAAGAACTTCTGGAGCTTGTCGGTATGGGAGAACGCATGAAACACAGACCGGATGAACTTTCGGGAGGACAGATGCAGAGAGTAGCTATTGCCCGTGCCATGGCAAATGATCCTGAACTGATACTGGCAGATGAACCGACTGGTGCCCTTGATTCCAGAACCAGTCATATGGTTATGGATCTTTTTCATAAGCTGCACGAGGAGCAGCATAAGACCATAGTTCTGATAACTCATTCACATGAGCTTGCAACAGAGACTGAACGCCAGGTAACTATATCTGACGGCATGATCGTCGCAGATACCGATGTGCCCGATCATTCATCTCCAGTACTATTGAATGGAGGCGACATTAATGATTGAAGAAAATATCCGCCTTGCCTTTGAAAATATATCAGCAAATAAACTCAGGTCTTTTCTGACTATGCTTGGCATTATCATTGGAATATCATCTGTAATAACCATAATTACCCTTGGAAATTCCATTAAGAGCGAGACCTCAAAGGCTATGAATGACGTTGCAAATGCAAATGACATCGCCTGTTCCATGTACGCTCAGACCTATGAGGCTTCTCAGAAATATCATCTGGATCAAAAGTTTTTTAAGACCCTTCAGGCAAAGTACGGTGACAGGATCACAGCAATTTCTGTTACTAATTCAATACCTGAACCTGTAAAGATCCGTGTAAATAATCATGCGGCATCCATTAACCTTATCGGAGTCACTCCTGCCCAGTTCGTTATGAAAAAAGTGGAATTAAGTGCCGGAAGGTTTCCATCCGGCCAGGATTATACTGCTGGCAGGCCTGTTATGGTGATAACAGAAAAAATGGCAGACAAGCTCTATGGAGGTCCTGATAAGGCTATTGGTCAGAATATCGACATAGATACCGATACCGGCTACCAGATGTTTACTGTTGTTGGCGTTTATTATCAGACCTCAAATAAGAAAAAGAGCGCAGTTGAGATCTCCCTTACAGGGGAGGACACTGATCAGTACGACTGCTATTCGGATTATAAGATCATAAAATCCATAACACACGATGAAGAAATTAATGGATTTGATGTACTTGCTAAGGAAGGGGAAGATGCAGATTCCTTTTCAAAAGAACTAGAAAAATTCATGAAAGATTATTATAAAGAAGCAGGCGAAGATGTAGATATCATGGTACTTGCTTTTTCCAGCGTGACCGGTCAGATCAATGACGTAATGGGCAAGATCACTTTAATAGTTGCTCTTATAGCCGCGATCTCACTCCTGGTAGGAGGCATCGGGGTTATGAATATCATGATGGTATCCATCACAGAGCGTACCCGTGAAATAGGTACCAGAAAGGCACTCGGCGCTACAGACAGTCAGATAAAATGGCAGTTCATATCTGAGGCCGTCATTCTGTGCCTGATTGGCGGTATAATAGGAGTTCTGTTTGGTGTACTTATCGGAATGCTGATATCCAAAGTTGCAAATATAAGACTTGCAATATCGACTGCATCTATCCTTGTATCACTTGGCTTTTCAATGGCTGTCGGGATCTTCTTCGGATACTATCCCGCAAAAAAGGCAGCAAAGATGAACCCTATCGATGCACTGAGATATGAATAGTATGAAAAAATTATTTATTTACATAGTATTTATAATATGAAAAAATGTTTTTATGTGATTAAATTAAGGAGGCTATGTCAGGATATTGATATCTTGGATTTTAATGATCAAATATTGTATTAAAGATATTGAACTGAAGATATCCGGGTTATAGATATCGGAATAAGAAGGATAGATAAACATGATCACAATAATACTTGCTCTTACAATAATCGCTGCGGCTGTCCGTCTGGTCTTCTTTGCGATCAGGATGGCCTGGGGGATCTTTAAGATCATTTTCAGAATAGTTCTTCCGGCAATAATACTGCTGCTTATTATCGGCATGCTTTTATAGACCTGTATGGAAACACGCATTTTTGTTAACGAAATATTTACAATTTGTTGACTTCCTGTATCTTGTAAAACGTTTAAGTCCGCTTTATAATTGGAGAATAGTTGATGTACGTGAGGTAATTGCAGGATATCTATATTTACAGGTGCATTTGTCTTTGGTAATTGCAGATCGGCAGACCCGTGAACTGCTGATGCCCGGCTTAAAGCAGGATGTGACTGGAACTATTGAGATTATTTTTACTGCGGCCTTAAGTGAGGTGATATTATGCAGCTGATAGAAAAAGGCAGGCTCCTGCCGGGTATGGTACTGGGACAGGACGTTTACAATTCAAGGCACCAGATAGTAGTTGGTAAGGGTACTGTTCTTACCGAGTCTGTCATTAACAGACTTCAGAAATTCTCTGTATTAAGGGTGTTCATAGATGACAATGCGCTCTCAGGCCCTGCCGGGACCAACGAGCTTCCTTCAAGCTCCCGGTCTGCCCGTGTCGTAAACACACCTGAGTTCAAGGAGTTCCAGAGGAGCTTCGATAATGAAGTAAAGAACTTCAGAGTCTACATCAATGAAGTCCTTCTGCAGAATGACGCCATTGATACCCATTCGCTCTATGATTCCATGACTGACCTTCTCGACAATGCAAGCAATACCCTGAATGCATTTGAGATGATCCAGAGCCTGAAGCGTTTCGATGATGTTACCTATTCACATTCGATAAACGTTGCTCTTCTTTCAAATATATTTGCCCGCTGGCTTGGCTTTTCTGAGGATCAGATCGAGATCGCGACAATATCAGGGTTGCTTCATGATATAGGCAAGCTCCGTATCAGTGCGGAGATCATCAAAAAGCCCGGCAGACTTACAAAAGATGAGTACAAAAAGATAAAGGAATATCCTCAATACGGCTACATGTTCCTTAAGGATAAGAACATTGACCCGCATATAAAGAATGCAGTACTTCTCCACCAGGAAAGGTGCGACGGATCCGGCTATCCATTTTCAATTACAGGTGACAGGATCGATCCTTTTGCCAAGATAATAGCGATTACGGATGTATTCGATGCCATGACCTCGCCTCGTGTCTATAAGGAAGCAAAGTCTCCGTTTGAAGTTATAGAGCTCTTTGAAAAGGATGGTTATACAAAGTTTGAAAGCAAGTACCTGCTGGTATTTTTAAAGAGAGTAGCTGACTCATATATCAATGAAAACGTCCGCCTCAATGATGGGACCGAGGGACGTGTGATCTTCATCAATAACCATGCCTTGTCCCGGCCGACCCTTATCTCCGGGGACAGAATAATAGATCTGAATGAAATGCCTGAACTCATGATAAAAGAGATCATTTGATCATAAGCCGCCGTAAGGCGGCTTTTTTAATGTTTACTCCAATTAAATTTTCCCGATCAACTGCGGTTGCGGGTATGGGTGCTGGCTAAGCTGCTTAGCTTGCACCCGTACCCGCAAACAGCCATTTTCGAAAATTATTTTCTTATTATCAGAATGATATGGCACCTCAATTTTGGAATACTTCCAAGACGAAATGCCTATATATTGGAATATTTCCAAGGCAAAACACCCATATATTGGAATATGTTCCAATAATGAAATTGTACAACATGCACAATAAAATCATCAAACATTTGTATAAATTGAACAAATCGACTAAAAAGTATCAAAAAGTACTTGCAATTTTTTGGTCACCTTGCTATTATAGTCACAACAAATAGATGGAAACGGTTCCACAAAATAACAGGATGATCCAAACAAGTTCCAAAAACAATTTCAAAGGGAAACACATGAATGGATGATCTGGCAACGAAAGTGGATTCCATTTATTTAAATAAAACGGAGGAAAAATATTATGAGATTAAAAAAGTTACTTGCACTTGCACTCACAGGCTGCATGGCAGTCGGTATGATGACCGGCTGCGGCAGCTCAGGCAGCACATCATCAAATGCGACGGAAACATCTTCATCTTCAGATGCTTCTGCATCAACAGCATCATCTAAGGATGGAAAGGTCTACTACTTAAACTTCAAACCGGAGCAGGATCAGCAGTGGCAGGATCTTGCCAAGGAGTACACAAAGGAGACCGGAGTTCCGGTTACTGTAGTTACAGCAGCTGAAGGCCAGTACGAAACCACTCTTATGAGTGAGATGGCTAAGTCAGATGCACCTACACTTTTCCAGGTCAATGGTCCTGTTGGTCTTGCCAACTGGAAGGACTACTGCTATGATCTCAAGGATTCTGAGCTTGCAAAGCACCTCACATCTGAGGACTTCGAGCTTAAGGATGGAGATGCGGTAGACGGTATCGCATACGTTATCGAGACTTACGGTATCATCTACAATAAGGAACTTCTTAAGAAGGCCGGTTATACAGCAGATGATATCCAGAGCTTTGATGATCTTAAGAAAGTTGCAGACGACATTCAGGCACGTAAGGATGAGCTCGGAGTTAAGGGCGCATTCACATCAGCCGGCATGGATGCTTCTTCTGACTGGAGATTCAAGACTCACCTTGCAAACCTTCCTATTTACTATGAGTATAAAGAGGATGGTATCGAGCAGTCAGATGCTATCAAGGGTACATACCTTGACAACTACAAGAACATCTTCGATCTTTACATCACAGATTCAACCTGCAAGCCTGATCAGATCAAGGGTAAGACAGGCGATGATGCAACAAACGAATTCAAGAACGGCGAAGCAGTATTCTATCAGAACGGTACATGGGCTTATGATCAGATCAAGGATCTCGGCGATGACAACATCGGTATGCTTCCTATCTACTTTGGTGTAGATGATGCCAATGAAGGTCTCTGCACAGGTTCTGAGAACTTCTGGTGTGTTAATAAGAATGCTTCTGAGGAAGATATCCAGGCAACACTTGATTTCCTTAACTGGGTAATCACTTCCGATGAAGGACGTAAGTCAATGAGCCAGGATATGGGCTTCGTAACTCCATTTGATACATTCACAGGCGATTATGTAGCTAAGAACCCTCTTATCCAGGAAGCTAACAACTACATTGCTGATGGTAAGACTTCTGTTAAGTGGTGCTTCTCAACCATGCCTTCAGAGGCATGGAAGAATCAGCTTGGTTCTGCACTTACTGCATATGCAGCAGGCGGAAGCTGGGACGATGTCAAGGCTGCATTCGTAGACAACTGGAAAGCTGAAGTTGAGCTCAACAAGCAGTGATCTTAAGGTATAAAGACTGTCCGGTCTTTATATAAAGTAACCATAAATTTAGTACATACGCAGATCAGATTTAAAAGATTGCCCCCTCAATTAAATATGATATGACGTAAAAAGAATGAGCCATGCTGCTTTACTGTTGGAGTGGCCTGGCTCTTTTTTTAGCAATTTTTCAGCCGGCAGATATCAATATTAATTTTTTTCATGCAGTAAATATTAACGCTGAATTTTGAAACCGCAAAACGTACCGGAATATTCCGGTATCTGAAGTGTTTTTTATGAATGGAGATCAGTATGAGCAGCAACAAGAATTTAAATGCTTCAAAAGCCAAAGAAAATGAAGCAGTTAAGAAATTAAAAAATCGCCCCAGGAAGCACGCTGAGACCATGGAGGAGAAATCCATAAAGAAATGGTGGCCGTTATTTATGCTGCCAACATTTCTGGCATTTATTATTGGATTCCTCTGGCCTTTCATCTGGGGTATCTTTCTTTCATTCCACCAGTTTATAACGGTAGATAACGTAAAGTTCGTAGGTTTTCAGAACTATGTGAAAATATGGCAGGATGCAACGTTCCTGCATGCATTCTGGTTCACATTCCTCTTTGCAATTACTTCTACAATACTTATAAACCTGATCGCATTTGCCATAGCGCTGGCGCTGACAAAGAAGATCAGGGGAACCAATGTATTCAGGACCATATTCTTCATGCCTAATCTTATCGGCGGCATCGTACTTGGTTATATCTGGCAGATCCTTATTAACGGCGTACTCACGGCACTTTCAAAGCCGCTCCTCGCGCTCAATGCGACCTATGGCTTCTGGGCTTTGATCATACTCCTTGCATGGCAGCAGATAGGCTACATGATGATCATCTATATTGCAGGTCTTCAGAATGTATCGCCTGACTACATCGAGGCAGCACAGATCGATGGCGCAAATTCATGGCAGATACTTACCCGCATCAAGATCCCGATGATGATGCCAAGTATTACTATATGTACATTCCTTTCACTCACAAACGGCTTTAAGCTCTTCGATCAGAACTTATCACTTACTGGCGGTGAGCCTATGAAGAAATCACAGATGCTTGCCCTCAATATCTATGATACATTCTATGCAAGAAGCGGACCTCAGTGGAAGGGCATCGGCCAGGCAAAGGCTGTAGTATTCTTTATAGTAGTTGTGGCTATAGGACTTATACAGCTCAATGCAACACGTTCTAAGGAGGTACAGCAGTAATGAAAAAGAAAAAAGTATTAAGAGCTGTCGGAACAGTATTTTTCTCGATAATCAGTATTCTTTATATTTATCCTATCATTCTGATCCTTATAAACTCCTTAAAGAGTGAGTCGGGTATCTCTACAGATAAGGTATTTCAGTTCCCGGTAAAAGAGACATTTGTCGGCTTCTATAACTATATATACGGAATTCAGAAGATGGAGTTCCTTAAGTCGCTTGGATACTCAACACTCATCACCATTATGTCAGTAGTGCTCATTATGCTCTGCTGTTCAATGTGTGCATGGTATATCACAAGAGTTCACAGCAGGTTTTCAAGCATTCTCTATTACCTCTGCATATTCTCAATGGTCGTTCCATTCCAGATGGTAATGTTTACACTTGCTAAAACTGCCGACAGTCTTAAGCTCAACAATCCATGGACGATCTGTGTTGTTTACTTAGGCTTTGGCGCAGGACTTGCAGTATTCATGTTCTGCGGATTCGTAAAGAGTATTCCTCTTGAGATCGAGGAAGCAGCCATGATGGATGGAGCTAACCCGTTCCAGACATTCTTCCTTGTAGTCGTGCCGATACTCAAGCCGACTATCATTTCAACAGCTATCCTCGAGACCATGTGGGTATGGAATGATTACCTTCTTCCAACACTTGTTCTTGATATCAAGAAGTACAAGACCATTCCTATGGCGATCCAGTACTTCAGAGGAAGCTATGGCTCAGTTCAGATGGGACCACTTATGGCCTGCATCATGATCGATATTATCCCTATAGTTGTGCTTTACTTAGTTGCTCAGAAGTACATCATCGAAGGTGTAGTTGCCGGAGCAGTCAAAGGCTGACAGATTCTTATTACTGTTCATACATTCATGGCAGAAAAATGGAAAATGTTCCATTTTTCTGCCAATATTGTATTATTATGTGTATAATATCTGCGGGCATTATGAAATTAAATAGCTGATAAAAAATAAAGGCCGATAGAAAACAGAGGCAGAATAATTACAGAAAGAAAAACAGAGGCAGAATAAAAGCAGATAGAAATACAAATAAACAGTAAAGATAAAATACATATAATACCACAGGGGAGCAAAAGCAGATCATGACCATAAAAGAGATAGCATCGGAATCCGGATATGGAGTTGGAACTGTTTCCAGAGTTATTAATAATAATGGGAGCGTCAGCGATAAGGCCCGTGCCAGGATAATGAAAGTCATAGAAGAGCACAATTATCAGCCGAATGAAAATGCAAAAAGGCTGAAAATACAGTCCCACTATGGTATTGCAGTTATTGTAAAAGGACGCAGCAATGCACTTTTTGAGTCAGTTATAGAAAGAATGCATCAGGCTGTCCAGACAAAGGGATATCAGTTTATACCATATTATATAGACCAGGATGATAATGAGGTGGAAAAGGCCCGTGAAATACTGAACGAGCGCAATCCATACGGAATTATTTTTCTTGGATCCAACCTCGAGTTTTTTAACAAAGATTACAATATTTCTATTCCCTCGGTGATAGTAACAGCCGATGCTTCCGAGCTTAATCTTAAGAACGTGTCAAGTGTTTCAGTCGATGACCTCAGAGCGGCATCATTTATGACTGATTATCTTTTGGATCTCGGTCATAAAAATATAGGTGTCATAGGCGGCAATCCTGATCTCTCGCGCCCGTCATCAATGCGTCTTATTGGTGTTAACAGTTCATTCATAAAACACAGGATGAATTTTGATGTTAATAAGAATTATGCATATGGAAGATTCTCACTCCGCGGCGGATACGTGGCTGCCAGGGATCTTATAAAGAAGTTTCCGGATCTTACAGCCATAATTGCAATGAGTGATCTTATGGCGATCGGGGCTATAAGGGCTCTCAATGAACTTGGAAAAAAATGTCCGGAAGATATAAGCGTTACAGGCTTTGATGGAATAGAGATCGCAGACTACACAGTTCCCGGACTTACCACCATAAGGCAGGACGCGGACGGACTTGCGCTCAGAAGTGTAGAAATACTTATTAACAGCATAGAAAACGGAACAGAAGCAGTACATGAGATAGTTCCATATATATTGAAAACCGGGGAAAGTACCGGGAAGGTATGACCCTGAAGGAATAATTATGAGAGATTGCGGAATATTAATGCATATAACAAGCCTCCCATCTCCTTATGGCGTTGGCACAATGGGTAAGGAGGCAAGGGAGTTCGTCGACTTTTTAAAGAAATCCGGTCAGAAATACTGGCAGGTACTTCCTCTTTGCCCTACCGGCTATGGAGATTCTCCCTATTCATCATTTTCGACCTTTGCAGGCAATCCATATATGATAGATCTTGATATGCTTGCGGAAAAAGGACTTCTTGATAAAGGACATTTATCAGAGATCGATTGGGAAGGCAGACCTGACCGGGTAAATTTTGAAGCACTTTATAAAAAGAGATTCAAGGTGCTTAAACCTGCATGTGACAGAGTAAATAAAAAGGATTCAGAGTCTTATCAGAAATTTAAAAAGGCAAATAAATACTGGCTTGATGATTACGCTCTTTTTATGGCGATCAAGAATGCAAATGGTGACAGACCCTGGAGCGAGTGGAAGGATGAACTTCAATTACGCAGGCCGGCCGCATTAAAGAATGCTTCCGATAAATATTCAGAGGATGTCAGATTTTACAAGGCTCTTCAGTACCTGTTCTACATGCAGTGGAGAAGCCTTAAAAAATATGCAAATGAAAATGGCATAAAGATAATAGGTGATCTTCCTATATATGTTGCCTATGACAGTGCGGATGTCTGGAGCAGTCCTGAAAACTTCCTTATGGACAAGGATCTTACGCCTGTAAAGGTTGCAGGCTGTCCGCCGGATGCATTTTCAACAGACGGCCAGCTTTGGGGAAACCCGATCTATAACTGGAAACGAATGAAGAGAGACAGGTACAGCTGGTGGGTAAAGAGGCTCAAAGCAGCGGCGAAGAATTATGACGTTATTAGAATAGACCATTTCAGGGGCTTTTCAAGCTTCTATACTATTCCATTCGGCGAGAAAACAGCCAGGAATGGCAAATGGGTCAAGGGACCGGGAGAGGATTTTTTCAAGGTCCTTAAGAAGAAGGCCGGGGATGTAGCAATAATTGCAGAGGATCTTGGCTTTATAGATGACGGAGTAAGGAAACTACTTAAGAATACCGGTTTTCCGGGTATGAAGATACTCGAGTTCGGCTTCGACGGCCGTGACGGTGATGGCTACATGCCGCATCAGGCCCCTGAAAACTCTGTTTTCTATACAGGAACCCATGATAATGATACAGCCCTCGGCTGGTACAGGTCTCTGACAGAGGAGTCAAAGGAACGTACTGACACATACCTTGGTGTATCCGAGGACGAAGGCATTAACTTCAGTCTTATGAGAGGTGCCTGGGCTTCACCATCAAAGCTTGCTATGGTTCAGGCTCAGGATGTTCTGGGTCTTGGAAGTGAGGCCAGGATGAATACTCCCTCAACACTCTCTGCCGATAACTGGAGCTGGAGAGCGCAGCCGGGTTCATTTACAAAGGAACTTGCGGAAAAGCTGAAAAAATACTGTCAGGTATTCGGCCGGGTTAACGAGTAGGCTTTTACACAGCAGCCATAGTGTGGTTTTCCGGGTATTTGCGTGCCAGATCGAAGAAGTCCTGCATGGCAGGAGCAATAGTTTTATTATTCATGTAGATGATCGAGTAGGAACGCTTCAGGTCGACGCCTTTTACTGAGAAGGTGCAGACCCTGTGGGAGCGGAGATCGCGGTCAAGCATTCGCTTTGGAAGGACCGAGACACCTATGCCGGCGGCTACAAGATTTATGAGGGCAACAGTTGAGGTGCTCTCTATAACAGGATCTATCTTAAAACCGACCTTTAAGAAACCAAGGTCGGTTTTTTCACGTGTACCGGAGTCCTTTTCACGCATGAGGAACTTCTGACTTTTAAGCTCTTCCGGGTCGACATCCTTACGGTCAGCAAGGGGATTGAAGCGGCTGCATATAGGAACAAGCTCATCCTCCATGAATGTATCGCAGGTGATCTTATCGGAGTGGACAGTACCTTCTATAAGGGCAAAGTCAAGTCTGTTTTCAAGGAGCTTTCGCTCTATGCGGTCCGAGCTCGCTATATTTACACTCAGGTCAATATCCGGGTATATATGACCGAAGCTCTTTAAAAGATCCGGCATAAGGCAGGCCCCTATACTAATACTTGATCCGATCTTAAGCCTCCCGTTCTTATTCCAGTCTCTGAGCTCCTGGTCCATTTCCTCGTACAGGGATATAAGCCTGGCCGCATCAGGATAAAATTTTTCACCGGCGTCAGTGGTTCTGATGCTGCGTCCCTCTTTTTCAAAGAACTTTGTGTTGTACTCATTCTCAAGCTCGTGAATGGAAAGCGATACTGCCGGCTGTGCCAGGCCCAGTGCCTCAGCTGCGCCGGTAATACTTTTCTTCTCATAGATCGTAGTGAAGATCTTTAACTGTCGTATATTCATAAGATTTTCCTCGTTTCCTAAAAAGAGTATATTATTTATTATGAATTATACCATTAAATATTATATATCTGACCACAAAGTGCTATATAGAAATAAAAAGGCTAATGATACATGAAGATCAGATGAGAGCCAACCGGTGACATCATTTGCGGATATAGATAAAATGCTTTACGAAGTCAGAGGCCGGACTCTCTATGAAGTCTTCCGGCGCCCCTTCCTGCTCTACATGTCCGGCATTTATCAGCACAATATTATCAGAAACTTCAAATGCCTCTTCCTGGTCATGTGTCACAAAGATACTGGTAATGTGAAGCTTTTCGATCATCTCTTTAAGCCATGTCCTGAGTTCGCGCCTTACCTTGGCATCAATAGCTGCGAATGGTTCATCCAGAAGAAGCACGTCCGGGTGAACGGCTATAGCCCTTGCAAAAGCTGTACGCTGTCTCTGACCTCCGGAAAGCTGGTAGGGATACTTATCAGCCTCATTGGTCAGGGACACTACTTCAAGCAGTTCGTCGACTCTGTCCTTTATCTCGGATTTTGATTTCTTCCTGACTTTGAGTCCGAAACCTATATTTTCCCTTACGGTCATGTGCCTGAACAGGGCATAATTCTGAAATACAAAGCCTATGTTTCTTTTAGAAGGCGCCAGGTCATTGATCTGCCTGCCATTGATGAAGATCTCTCCCGAGTCGGGGTTATTAAGTCCTGCTATCATTCTGAGGATCGTGGTCTTGCCGCTTCCGGACGGGCCTAAAAGACTTGTGAGGCTGCCTTTATTTACAGAAAAACTTACATTATCAGATGCGATAAAGTCATTGTATTTCTTTGTTATGGATCTTAACTCGACATAATTATTATTCTGTTCTTCGTTGGCAGCTTTATTGACTGAAGTTTCAGCCGCTCCATTTTTATTTACGATCTTATTATCCATTATTGGCCTCCTTTTTTCAGGAAAAAGCTCTTTATTATAAGTATTATCACAGCCGTAATGACAAGCAGGCTGGCTGCTGCAAATGATGCTGTAGTATCGAAATCATTGAAGAGTACCTCTACCTGCAGGGGCAGGGTATTGGTCTTGCCTCTTAAGTGGCCTGATATTACCGATACCGCACCGAATTCACCAAGGGCTCTTGCAAAGGCCAGGGTCACCCCGTACCAGAGCGCCCATCTGAAGTTCGGCAGAGTTATGGAATGCAGGATGCTGAAGAAGCCTGCTCCAAAGAGCGAAGCAGCCTCTTCCTCATCATTTCCGTAGGCGTTCATTACCGGGAAAAGCTCCCTGAATACATACGGGAATGTGACAAAGATCGTTACGAGTACAATACCGGGTACAGCAAAAGCGATCTTTATACCGTGAGCTTCGAGAAACGGCCCCAGAAAGCCTATGCTTCCAAATGTGAGTATATAGGCAAGACCGGCTATGACCGGAGATATGGAAAGAGGTATGTCTATAAGCGATGCAAATACCTGTTTTCCTCTGAAATTGTATTTTGTCAGCAGAAATGCCGCAAGTATTCCAAATACAGTCACGACTATTACTGATATAAATGATGCAAAGACAGTCAGCCTGAATGCGCTCATTGTATAAGGATTGGAAATATATTTAAAGTAGGCTCTGACTCCGTCCTTGAGTGAATTTATAACTACCGTAAGAAGCGGCACTATCAGCATGATGATGATGAATAAATAGTCGATAGTCACAAGCCCTATCTCTCTGATGTGAGAAACCTTGAATTTCAGAGGTATTATGGTCTTGGCTATACCTGAAACATTATCCGATTTAACGTACTTCTGGAAATGCAGCTGAAGAGCGTTCGATATGATCGCCACAGTGAAAGACAGGAGCAGGAGCACGAATGCAATTGCTGAGGCATCTGAATAGTTCAGCTGCTCCAGCTTGCTGACTATGATGAGGGGTACGATCTGCGTCTTCTTAGGTATATTTCCTGCTATGAAAACAACGCTGCCGTATTCACCAAGATCACGGGCAAAAGCAAGAGAGAAGCCGGCTATGAGTGATGGAAAGATCTCAGGAAATATGACCTTTAAGAATGTTGTCTTCCTGTCGGCGCCAAGAGTCACACTGGCCTCTTCGAAGTCCTTGTCGAGGTTCTTCAGTACCGGCTGTACAGACCTTACAACGAAGGGGATCCCGACAAATATCATGGCGATGATGATGCCGGCCTTCGTATATGCGATCTTTATGCCGAATTTTGCCGCAAACTGTCCAAAAAATCCCTTGTCTGAATAAAGGTAGGTAAGTGCTATGCCGGCTACACTGGTCGGCAGGGCAAAGGGCAGTTCTATGAGTCCGTCAATAATATTTTTAAAAGGAAAGTCATATCTCACCAGTGTCCATGCGAGGATCAGCCCGAATACGGCATTGGCGGCTGCAGCAGCCAGGGAACAGAGAATGGTTACCTTATAGCCTGATACGACGAGAGGATTGGAGATTACTGATATGAATTCCTTAAAGCTTCCAATTTCAAAAACCTTTATGACGACAGTCGATAAAGGAACTAATATAAATATCAGCAGCAATATTGAAGTGAACAGCCAGACAGGCCTGTATCCCGGGACAACACCCGGTTTTTCCGGCCGAATTATCTTGACTATCCGGCTTCTCATGAGGCTGATATTATTCTGTATTATTTCTTTCATAATATCACCTTTTTAATACAGCAGATATGACCCCATTGTCATATCTGCTGATAACATGGTTTCATGTTTATGACCCCATTGTCATTAATGTTGTTGTATTTACAATTGTCATTAATGCTGTTGCATTTCCATTGTCATTAATGCTGTTTTATTACCCATTGTCATCAATGCAGATGCATTATTAATGGATATTCAAGACTTTGATTTGAACGTTATGACAGGTCATTCCTTAGAATAGATCTGGTCAAATATCGCTCCGTCCTGAAAATAATCCTTGAATGCCTGGTCCCAGCCGCCGAAGTCATTGATAGTTACAAGATTCATATTGAGATCGAACTGGTCCTTGTATTTTTCAAGGATCTCCTTATTAGATGGCCTGTAGAAGTTCTTTGCAGCGATCTCCTGTGCCTCATCGGAATAAAGATATTCCAGATAATCGTGTGCCACTTCCTCTACCCCGTCTGACTTTGCATTCTTATCGACTATAGCAACAGAAGGCTGGGCAAGGATGCTGACGCTTGGTGATATGATCTCATAATCATCAGGATGTTCTTTCATAGAAAGATAAGCTTCATTCTCCCAGGCCAGAAGTACGTCGCCCTGACCGTTCTCAACGAATGTATTTGTCGACTTTCTGGCGCCGGAATCGAGCACAAGGACGTTCTTATAGAGCTTTCCGATATCTTCCTTTACCTTATCCGTATCTCCTGACTCTTTGCTGTCGAAATAAGCCCATGCAGCCAGGAAATTCCAGCAAGCTCCACCTGAGGTCTTAGGGTCCGGCGTTATAACCTGTACTCCGTCCTTTATAAGATCATCCCAGTCCTTTATGCCCTTTGGATTGCCTTTTCTGACGAGAAAAACAATTGTTGAAGTGTAAGGTGAACTATCCTTATCGAACTCCTTAAGCCAGCCTTCATCTATTAAGCCAGCTTCCTGAATGGCTGTAATATCATGCTCAAGTGCAAGCGTGACCACATCCGCCTTGTTGCCCTCTATGACTGACCTTGCCTGTCCGCCTGAGCCGCCATGGGACATGGTGACGTTCACTGTCTTGCCTGTCTTCTTTTTATAATAATCAGCAAATACTTTATTGTATTCCTGATAAAGCTCTCTTGTAGGATCGTATGAAACGTTCGTAAGCTCTATCGTGTCACCCTTCTTTGCCGAAGATGCAGAAGAAGAAGAAGAGCCGCATCCTGTGAGTCCGGTGATTATAAGTCCTGCGCTGAAAAGTATTGCAGCTCCTTTAGTGATCTTCTTTAAAATTGAATTTTCAATTTTCATATGAGTTTCCCCTTTCTTAAAACCTTTCTGTTTTATGGATTGATCAACCGTTGAATACAAAATAAAACTTTTTACAATGAATCGCAACAACATATAACAAAAATATGCGAAATTGATAATAAAATAATTATGCATTAACGTTAATCATATCAACATATGATTATTTCAGTCTTATGAAACGGGCACAAAAAAAGCACCGGAACTTAAGTTCTGGTGCTTTTTTAAGCTGCATCGGCCTATAGATATTACCGGCATTCTGTTTCAGTCAAAGACGTCATCCGGCTTATGGTCGATCGGCTTGATCTCCATGGTGCTGTTTGCTGTAAGCCTTGAGTATGGAGGCACGCTTTTTGTGATGAATGAGTTGCCGCCGATGACAGAGCCCTTGCCTATTACTGTCTTGCCGCCAAGTATAGATGCATTGGAATATATTGTTACGTTATCTTCGATAGTAGGGTGACGCTTTACATCACGGAGAAGCTGTCCGCTCCTTGTCGATAGAGCTCCGAGAGTAACTCCCTGGTATATCTTTACATTGTTGCCTATTTCAGTTGTTTCTCCGATTACAACTCCTGATCCGTGGTCTATAAAGAAGTACTCGCCGATTTCAGCGCCGGGGTTTATGTCGATGCCTGTATGACCGTGAGCATATTCTGTCATAATACGCGGAATGAATGGTACCTTCATTTTATAGAGCTCATGGGCAAATCTGTAGATGAAGATGGCAAGCAGGCCGGGATAGCAATAAATGATCTCTTCCTTGGTCTTCGCTGCAGGATCGCCGTCAAAAGCTGCCTGTATATCCTTCATCAGCATTTTTTGCAGGCGGCCGAATGAAGAGAAGAAGTTTTCACATATTTCTTCTGTCTGCTCAGCAACATCAGACTGGTTGAATGTCCCTTTTGTGGCCATTGTATGCTGGGTAAGAGCTGCTGAGATCTGTTTATAGAGCTGGTCATGCATTTCTATTAGGAGATTTCCTATGAATAACCTTGTAGTCAGTTCATTGCCCAGGTGGTCTTCCTCGAAGTAGCCGGGGAACATGAGCTGTCTGAGCTCCATAATGATGTGCACGATAGCGCTCCTGTTAGGCATGCAGCCGCTGGACATGAAATAGAGGGCATTGTCAGAATAATTATCTGCAATCTCTCCAATATGCTTATTAATATTGTCAATATCTAATTCTCTCATAATCTGCTGCTTTCTTTTTTGTTAATGATTGGATCCCCGCTGTTACTGCATATTGATGATCCTTAATAATGGCATATTAAATATCTTCTGCAATAATATAAGTTATGATGCTTTGATATAATACTACATTTATGTTGATCTGCACAGACGATCTGATCATCAGCAGCTAAAACCCGGCTTTTTATGATCTGTTTCTGTTGATCTGCACAGACGATCTGATCATCAGCAGTCATTTTCGTCATCTTTCATGGATATCTTCAGAGCTTCGTCAACCTTGGAAGAAAGCTTTTTGTCTCTTTCGCTGAGCTTTGTATATATCTTGGGAACCATGATGCTCTTGTAGGCCGGACGGATGATCTTGTCGACGTTTATCAGCTCTTCCATTCTGTGAGCGCTCCAGCCGACTATACGTGCCATTGCAAATATCGGAGTAAACAGCTCTTCAGGTATGCCGAGCATAGAGTATACAAATCCGCTGTAGAAGTCGACGTTTGCGCTGACGCCCTTGTAGATATGGCTTTCCTGGCCAATGACCTCTGGAGCTATTCTTTCTACCTTGCTGTAAAGATCATATTCCTTTGAAAGGTGCTTTGCTTCGGCAAGTTTTTTTACAAATGACTTGAAGGCAACAGCTCTTGGGTCTGATATCGAGTAGACAGCATGTCCTATACCGTAAATGAGGCCCCTTCCGTCGAATGCCTCTTTTCTGACGATCTTCCGCAGATAATCTCTTATCTCATCCTCATCATCTAGATCGCGTACATTTTCACGAAGGTCCTGCATCATCTGGATGACCTTTATGTTTGCACCGCCGTGCTTGGGTCCCTTAAGTGATGAAAGTGCAGCGGCTATAACAGAATATGTATCTGAACCCGCGGAAGTAACGACTCTTGTGGTGAATGTGGAATTATTTCCGCCGCCGTGCTCCATATGGAGGATAAGGGCAATGTCGAGTACATGGGCTTCAAGCTCTGTGAAGCTCTTATCCGGCCTCAGCATCCTCATAATGTTCTCAGCATGACTTAAAGACAGGTCCGGACGATGGATGTGAAGGCTTTCATTATTTTCAGAATAATTGTATGCCTGGTAGCCGTAGACCGCCAGCATTGGAAATACGCTTATAAGCATAATGGACTGCTGCAGTACGTTTGAAAGAGAAATGTCCGATGCATTCTCATCATATGAAGCAAGTGTCAGTACGCTTTTTGTCAGAGAATTCATGATATCGTGCGTCGGCGCTTTCATAATGACGTCTCTTACGAAATTGGAAGGAAGACGTCTGTTGACAGCGAGGATCTCTGTAAATTTTTTCAGCTCCTCAGCATTGGGAAGCTCACCGAACAGAAGAAGATATGCGGCCTCTTCAAATCCGAAACGTCCGTCATTTCTGACTCCATTAACCAGATCATAGATATTATAGCCGCGGTAATACAGCTGGCCGTCAATAGGTATAACATGGCCGTCCTTTTCTTCAGTTGCCTTTATAAGCGAGATATTAGTGATGCCCGAGAGGACACCGCGTCCGTTTTTATCACGCAGGCCTTTCTTGACATTGTATTTTTCGAAGAGAGATGCGTCGATAGCGTCATTCTCTAGGCACTTCTTCGTATATACATTTGTGAAATCATTCATAATCTCTTCATAAGTTTTCATGCAATCATCCTCTTTTTTTATTATATTATAAACAGCATATATCATTTCTATTTTATTCCAAATATGGAATTTAGTCAATTTACCCGTCTATACCCGGTATTTTTAATTATTATTTATTATTTATTTGCATGTGGTGGTCTGCTAGTGTAAAATATAATATGTAACAAAAACATGGCCCTGATCGGAAAAGGGCTATTATCATTTGATCTGCCCTGGAAAGGCAGGAAACGGAGGTATTTTTAATGGCAGACAGAATAGTCTTAAATACTGTCTCCTATCATGGAGCAGGAGCAATCAAGGAAATCGTAAACGTAGCAAAAAGCAGGGGCTTCAAGCATGTATTCGTATGTTCTGACCCTGATCTCGTAAAGTTTAAGGTTACTGCAAAGGTCACTGATCTCTTAAAGGATGCTGGTATTCCATTTACTCTTTATTCAAAGATCAAGCCTAATCCTACGATCCAGAACGTTCAGGAAGGCGTTCAGGCATTTAAAGACTGCGGAGCAGATTCTATCGTAGCTATAGGCGGCGGTTCAAGCATGGATACAGCAAAGGCTATCGGTATCATCATTACTAATCCTGAGTTTGCAGACGTTCGTTCACTTGAGGGTGTTGCTCCTACAAAGAATCATGCAGTACCTACAATTGCAGTTCCTACAACAGCAGGTACAGCAGCAGAGGTTACTATCAATTACGTTATCACAGATGTTGAGAAAGAGCGCAAATTCGTATGTGTTGATGAGCACGATATACCGGAAGTAGCAGTAGTTGATCCTGATATGATGAGCTCTATGCCAAAGGGACTGACTGCAGCAACAGGCATGGATGCCCTTACACACGCTATCGAGGGTTATACCACAAAGGCAGCCTGGGAGATGACAGATATGTTCCATCTCGAGGCTATCAAGCTTATCTCAAAGTATTTAAGATCAGCTGTAAATAACGAGCCTGAAGGCCGTAAGGGAATGGCACTTGCCCAGTACATTGCCGGTATGGGTTTCTCAAATGTTGGCCTTGGTATTGCTCATTCGATCGCACATACTCTTGGCGCACACTATGATACACCTCACGGTGTAGCATGCGCTATGATGCTTCCTATAGTTATGGAGTACAATCAGGAATATACAGGTGAGCGCTTCCGTGAGATAGCAAGAGCTATGGGCGTTGAAGGCGTCGACAACATGAGTCAGGCTGAGTACAGAAAAGCCGCTATTGACGCAGTAAAGCAGCTCTCAAAGGATGTGGGAATTCCTGAGAAGAATGATAAGATCAGGGAAGAGGATCTCGATCAGCTTGCTAAAGATGCATTTGCTGATGCATGCTGTCCAGGCAATCCAAGAGATACCAATATCGAAGATCTCAAGTCCCTCTACAGAAAGATCATGGTCTGATCATAATATGTGTTTGTCAGGCTGTAATCAGTCTGATTATTATTAGAAGCGGCGGCATATTCCTGCCGCTGCTTAACTATATCTCCTTTCCTGTAAACTTATAAAAGCCGGGGCCTTATTAAGCTATTAATATAAAGGAGGTTTTTATGAAAAATCTTTTTTCTGCACTTGCCATTATTGGGATAATTTGCTGTATGTTTGGAACCTACTGGGGGAAATTGTTTGAGAAAAAGCCTGTACCGGATGGTCCGGGCAACTATTACATAAAGTTGAATCCTAAGGGAGCTTTACGTGGTGAATGCTATGGTGCTGGTAAACTTGTTGATTAATTGGAAAGGTTAGTGGACATATAAATTCAATCCATTGCATAAAGATATGAAAAGATTATTTGATTGTATCAGAATTAATTTTATCATTAATTTGAGAAACAGTATGATTTTTGTAATAACGATAATTACATTTTTATTATGCTGTTTCAATTTTTTTATGTTTTACCTAGGGATAGAGAATCAATAAAATACATATTGTGTTATTGGATCCTGCCTTTTCTGATAACATCATTTGGCGGTGAAATTATTGGATACATGATAGAGAGAAAAATAAAATATGCCTTGTTAGTATTGCAGATGCTTTTTCTTGGGCCTGTATTTCCAAGACTATTGGAGCCGCTTATTGATACCACAACTGATTTATATATGTATGCAGATATGTTTAATTTGGGTCCGGTAAATATATATAAGCCGATGAATCTTATGTTCGGGTATGACCTGCAAAGTGAAAAAATATTGGTGGGCCTATTATTTTTAGTTTCTTTGGCAGTGTTCTTTTTAATTCTCGATAATAAAAATGTTATTGGCAAAGTTGTTATGACTGCAGCAGTTGGCTCAATAATATCTGGCGTTTTTCTTAATATGAATTATATTTATGGAAAATATGATTACTATTGTGCTACTGATGATTACAACATTTATCAGAAAAAGACTGATAATGATCCTAAATATTTTTTAGACTATCATATAAATAATGAAAATATTTCTATTAACGACAGAAATTCATTGTCCTTTAAAGCAGAATTAAAAGTTTCTGTGAATGAAAGCAGTGAATATCTTACTTGTGTTTTGTATAATAGATTTTCAACAAAGATAAAATTGATTTTAACATAAATTATGAAGGAAGAGGAATTGTTTATTGCAGCTTAATGCAAAAGAAAAATTTTGTCTGGAATGGAAAAGCCGAAGCAGTGACGGTTCTTTGCAGCAAATTTATGAATACATTGACAACAAAGAATGGAATCAATGTGGTATATCCGGCAGCTTGTAAAAATTATGATAAATACATAGAGTCATATCTGGATAAATACGCTTTGGCTGATAAAGCTATTAATGAAATTTTGAATATTGAAGATGACAATGATAATGACATTAAAAGTATATTTTTTACATGTGATTCTACTTATACCGGTCATGGAGAAGTAATTTACCCATCATATGATCATGCGGTTATAGAGATAACCAGAGCTTTTATTGATGGAAACTATTTATGCGATCCCAGTCTTACCATCTATCCTTTATTAGATTACAGGATTTTTAGAGATGCCGGAATTGAATGCGATATTACTGATGTGTTTCTGTATAAAACGGTTTTTATTACTATAGCTGTTCGTAGGGGAATCTTAAGTGATTCATACTTGATAGAAACATTGGATGACCAAAAAAATCTAATAAGAACATTGAGGGATATGAAAGATATTATTATATTATTGATATGGTCGAAAATTATTTGGAAAAGGCAACAGATAAGGAACAATATGAATTTTTGTTAAATTTTGCAGATTTTATAAAAAGTGGACAAAAGCTTACAGAGAAAAATATAAAAGAAATAATGGAGAAATCATAATGATACAACTTGAGAATATCTGTAAAAAATTTGGTAAGAAGACTGTTCTGAACAATGTCTCTATTTCATTTCAGGAAGGTATTTATGGATTGATTGGGCAGAACGGGGCAGGAAAGACTACACTTATGCGTATCTTGGCAACTGTTTTGCAAGCGGATTCCGGTAATATATTAATAGATGATCAGACATATGATACAAGAAGAATGCGTAAAGAAATAGGATATCTTCCACAGCATTTTTCAATGTATAGAGGGTTAAGTGTGGAAGAAAGCTTATCTCATATTGCCTTATTAAAAGAAATTAATAATGCAGATATATCAAATGAAGTTGATAAAGTATTAGATGATGTAAATCTTAATGAAAAAAGAAAGAGTTTAGTGGGAAATTTGTCTGGAGGCATGCTTCGCAGATTAGGAATTGCACAAGCACTGTTGGGAGAACCAAAGCTTTTGATCCTGGACGAACCTACGGTAGGACTGGATCCGGAAGAACGGCTGAATTTCAGGGGATTATTATTGAATATAGGAAGCAGCCGCACAACATTTATATCGACTCATATCGTAGAGGATGCTGAAGCAGTTTGTGATAATGTTGTGGTGCTATCTGACGGAGAAGTATTAGCACAGGGAACACATAGTGAATTATTAAGTATTGTAAAAGGCAAAGTATGGGAATGCAGATCAGAGAACAAGATATCCTTCGATAACAATGTATGGGTCGTTTCACAGAAGAAACAGGATAATTATTTTATCAGCAGGGTTATTTGTGAAGATGCATTGGATAATGGAAGGCAAGTGGCAGAAAATCTGGAAGACTCTTATATTTATCTTATCAAAAAGGCAGAGAATTTATGATGCGGTGGATTTATTATAATTTGCGGGAACTTGGATTTATAAAGTATATTCCTGTTATTATTATGTTCGGATTAGCAGTGCTATTCCAAAAAAGTACTGCTGATACACTGATAAAAATAAGATCGCTTGAATTGTTTTTTCCTCCTTTGATCTCACTTTGGATTATACCTCTGTTTAATAATTATGTAAATGAAGATACCGGGGAAATGTTCTTATCATATCCGTTCTCACGGAAAAAACAGGGGGCAGCTCGGGTTTTATTGTTTACAGGGATCTATTTATTATTATTATACCTGTCATATATTATATCAATTTCATTCGATAAGTCATATTGGTTTTATCTGTTTTTTATGACTGTTCAATGCTTTTTCTTTGCCGGGATCAGTTTTTTATTAATAATCAAGACAAGAAATATTGTTGTAAGCATGGAGATTGTTTTGGCTTATGCAGGGATCCAGGCTTTGGATGTCAACAACACTTTTTTGATTATTGAGGTTTACTTCTATAATAATATTTATGGTGATCCGATATTGCTGATAATAAAAGTGCTTATGGAGATGTTTTTGGGAAGCTTATTTTTAGTATCAGGGCAGCGGTCTTTTGATAAAATGGTGTTAAATTGATTACTTCTGGAGTGACCTGCAGTGAAATACAGAACTTTTTATGGGAAACTTTAAAAAAGTCCTTGACAGGGGGAAATACCTTTGGTATAATGCATAAGCGTTGTCCGTGAGAAGCTTGATAAAAGATTATTATAGGGACACGAAAATATGATACGGAGAGATATCGAAGTGGTCATAACGAGGCGGTCTTGAAAACCGTTTGTCCGCAAGGGCGCAAGGGTTCGAATCCCTTTCTCTCCGCTGCTTGAAACTTATCAGAAAGGATGGAGTTTATCCTTTCTGATATTTTTTCTGTAAAGTTAATATGACTGATAATCAGGCAACTGGAGAAGTACCCAAGCTGGCTGAAGGGGCTCCCCTGGAAAGGGAGTAGAACGTTAATAGCGTTGCGAGGGTTCAAATCCCTCCTTCTCCGTTTTTTGTTTTCTAAATAGATCTGACGCCATGAAGGTCAAGAGCAGACTTAAGAAAACGAAAATCAAAAAAATTGAAAAAAGTTATTGACAAGTAGAATAAGGCGTGGTAATATATAACACGCTGACGGAAAAAAGCAGAGAAAAAGATTTAAGTTACAGGTTCCTTTGAGAAGCTTGTGAAGATGCTTATATCAAGGATCCTTATTTTTTTCACGCTTCTTGTCAGAACAAAGTTCACTTTCACTTTTGATGTGATCATAATAAAGTGAACAGCAGCTTGAAAGTTAAATAGCAAGACAAACCTGAAAATTCTAAATGAATTAAAGTCTTAGTTTTATT
>JAZASR010000028.1:0-26840 GCA_036343175.1 Lachnospiraceae bacterium | reverse complement strand
TGTGGAGACCTGGTGTAACTGCCTCCCACGGAAGATCCTGGGTTACAGAACCCCGGATGAAATCTTCGAGGAGGAAATCGACCGAATCTACCAGGCTACTGCCTAGCGGAGGGTGTCCAACTTGTTATTGCAATTTACCAAGGATTTTTAATAGGGAAAAGTTAAGGATCTCCTGCGTCACATCTCATTTATCGCCGAGGGTACGATATCAGACAGGCAAATACCGAGATACTGTAATAGGAGGTAATAATGATAGCTTTAAGCCTCTTCTTGTCGAAACCGATATTTTTGATAATATTCAGATCATTTTCCTTTACTAGCAGCTGATATTTTATCAGCTTATTGCTGGCAACGACTGCCACAATAAAAAACAGGGCAAAGATCGTAATGGATACTGCTAGTTCTTTTAATCTTTGAACTCTGTGACTGCTTACAGCCTCATCCCTTGTTATCTTATTGATATGCATCTGAGGAGTTATGATATTATCCAGCTTCTTTATGATATTTTCACTGTTCCCGATACCGGATGGACAATAAATGACATCGATATTATTCAAGGGCAGTCCTTTTTTCTTTATACCCTCTGCTGAAAACATCAGAGTACCATTACAAAATGAATTTTTAAAGATAGTATAGAGAAGCTTATCAGTTTTCTCCATTTTTTCTATTTCAGCATTAGTAACCTGTATGACAGTGAAGAAATTGCTGCTCTCTTTTTTTTCATTTACCTTAACACAGACATCCAAAATCAGCCCACGCAAATATCCTGTCCCCTATTTCATCTGAAACACTGCTGAATGGCAGACCGTCATTATCTTCATCAATATAATAGTAATCAGCCATTTTAGAAAAATTATTATGATAGTAAGCTTCAATACTCTGACTTCTTATATCAATATTATTTACTGTCTTATAATTATCTGCTTTAGAAGGCATTTTCCCTTTTATTAATTGGATTCCTGCATAATCCTGAAAGTCACCGCCACTAATTGATCCGATTGTATACTTGTACCCATATTTACCGACTTTTCCATAAATATCACCTGTATGATATTCTTTTATCATTTTTCTGCCTTCATCTGATTTTAAAATATCATACAATTTATATTCAGCGCCTATAATGTTGATATTATAACCGCCATAAACATAATTTTGATTATCAGTATCCGAAGTAGAAATATTTCTGAAATAATTTTCATGATAATCTCTTCTATATTGAGTTATTAACATAGAAAAAGTAATAAAGACAAAAATGATACACAGTACAAATATTAAAATAATAATCCCAGCAGATTTTTTGTTCTTTTTCCAATATTTAAATTGTAAAGACAGATCAAAAAACATTATTTTACCCCCCATAGATGATCATCAGAATTAAATCTATGGGACTGACAACCATACAATGAAGAAACTGTATACATATGCAAGATACATTCTTCTCCTCCTTTCAACAAATAAACGCATAACCCCTACATAAAAAGTAATGCCTGGTTAATTTTATTTAACAAATCGTGCTGAAACAATATATTAATAATGATATATTTTTATTTATGCATTTATTTTAGCTTTTTTTATTTTAAAGTCAAGTGGTAAAAATAATATTTACAGATATATAGATAGTAAGATTTTTTTAAAAAAAGAAAGCCTTGAAATAACTGGATTCCAAGACTTTTTTTAGTTTATATTGCGGAAGAAGGGACTTGAACCCTCACTCAGTTGCCTGAACATGAACCTGAATCATGCCTGTCTGCCAATTCCAGCACTTCCGCGAATCTATCAAAAATATCTGATATATCAAAAAATCAATTTATCAAATATATTCTGATCTATCAAATAAAATGACCTAAGCCGGAGAGTCAGGGATTCGAACCCTGGGTCAGCTTTCGCCAACACATCATTTCGAGTGATGCACCTTCGACCTCTCGGACAACTCTCCACAACAATTTAGTATAATAACATAATATCACCTGTAAATGCAAGCATTTTTCCTGAATTTTGAAATTTTCACTTATTCAATATATTCTGTAAGCGCCTTTATATCATCCAGAGTCTCTGCTTCGTTGACCCTGCGCCTGAGGCCGGCTGCTCCATTAACTCCTGCAATATACCATGAGAAATGCCTGCGCATTTCACGTATGCCTGTGAATTCTCCTTTGTATCTGACAAGCAGCTCAGCATGCCTGATTATTGTCTCTTTAATAGTATTTGCATCAGGAGGTTTATCATATTCTAAAGCTTTTGTCATTAATGCCCTGATCTCCTGCTTCAGCATATAAGGATCAGCATCCGTGCCCTGCTTAGGACCTTTAGGAGTACATTTCTTTACATTGTCTGACCCTTCCCCGATTCCAGCAGACTTATTCTTTCTGAGGAAGATACGGGACCTGACCTTACTGAGCTCACCACCATACTCATCCATGAACCTGTCAAAGTTTTCAAATATCCATGGATTGCCTCTTGCTCCCCGGGCAGCCATAACAGCATCGCAGCCGGTCTCTATGAGACATCTTACGGCAGACTCAGTATCAAATATATCTCCGCTCGCAATGACCGGGATATTTACAGCTTCTTTGACCTTTTTTATTATATTCCAATCAGCCTGGCCTGAATAAGCCTGCATCCTTGTCCTGCCGTGAATGGTTAAAGCAGAAGCTCCTGCCTCCTCCATGAGCCTGGCAAATTCGACTGCATTTATATGTTCATCATCAAAGCCTTTGCGAAATTTGACAGTGACCGGTCTGTCAACTGCATGGGTAATTTTTTCCACGATCTTTGCAGCAAGCTCTGTATTCTTCATAAGTGCAGAGCCCTCGCCATTATTAACGACCTTTGGGACCGGACATCCCATATTGATATCAAGCACCTGAAAATCCCTGTCAGAAATATAGGAAGTCTCTTTTGCCATGATCTCCGGATCTGAGCCAAAAAGCTGAAGTCCAAGAGGACTGTCCTCCGCATTAGTCTGCCAGAGAAGCTCAGTATTTTTATTCTTATACATGATTCCCTTGGCGGATATCATCTCGCTGACACAGTAGCAGGCTCCATGCTCCCTGCAGATAAGACGAAAAGGCAGGTCAGTAACACCTGCCATAGGACCGAGGACCATAAGCTTATTCAAATGTACATTTCCAATATCAAACCCGTAAAGATCCATACATATACCAGCTATCTTTTCTGCTTTTCAAAAAGTATCTGCAGCCCTTTAAGAGTCAGGTCAGCATCATAGACTTCGATCTCTCTGGTGTGTTCAGAAATGAGATTTCCAAGGCCGCCTGTAGCGATGACCCTAATATTCTGAGTATGTGCCTCCTGCTTGATCTTCTTGATGATATATGAAGACTGTCCTACTGTACCGAAGAAAAGTCCGGCCTGCATGGCAGAAACTGTATCTTTTGCGATGGCATTATTTGCTGACATTATCTCGATCTCAGGAAGATTGGCTGTATCATCCCAGAGGGCTTTTGCTGATATCTTTACACCAGGGCAGATAGCTCCGCCGCAGAATGTACCGTCAGCAGCAACATAATCATATGTAGTTGCTGTTCCATAATCGATAACGATCACCGGGCCGCCATAGAGCTCATAAGCTGCAACAGCATCAACTATTCTGTCCGGACCTGTCTCCTTAGGATTGGCCGTCATGATCTTAAGACCCGTCCTGATGCCGGCACCCACAATGATGGGATCTACACCGATGTAGCGCACTATTCCCCTTCTGAATGAATACATTATCTTAGGAACAACAGAAGACACGATAACATCAGTTATCGACTTTACGCTTATTCCTTTCTGATTAATGATGTCACAGATGAGTACTCCATATTCATCAGATGTACGCGGCGGTTTTACAGAAAAATGGAATCTGGTAACCAGCCTCTTGTCCTCAAATACACCAAATGTAACATCGGTATTTCCTACATCTACCGCTAACAGCATCGTCTTCCTCCTGAAATTTATATTAGGCTCATTCTATTATTTAATATAATCGATCTTTAAATTATATTAATAAGCAGGCAGCTTCTTTACCTTATCAGATACAATATTATTTCGTTTTCAGATATTTACATGTACTTTGCCTGAAAATATGTTTCAAGCTGACTGAACAGCTCTTCCTGTTCTCTCTGCATTTTCTGGATCTTTATGACTGATCCGATATCATCGAAACCTGGATCATTATTTTTTGATGTTACAGTCAGGTCAAGCTTCCCATTCGAGTCGAATGACATGGTAAGTATCCCTCCTACATCCTCTGTAAAAAGGACGCACAGGATCTTTATCTCATCCTTTATACGATCCGGGAGACCTGTGAAACGTCTTCCCAGATAAAACATTTTCTCATAAGAATTGGATACGGCAAGTACAATATTATCACCGATCATGTCGTCTTCCAATTCTTCTCTTATTTCTTCATCCATATATTGACATCCTTTATTTATCTTACTTTATCATTAATATCAGAGCTTACCAGATGATATTTATCGATCATTTTTTATGAAAACCCCATCGTCTGAAGTCAGCGGAATCATAAGCCTATATCAATTTCAGATCAATATACACCTCTGACAGATACTTCACCGCTCGACACCCTCTCCGGTCCTTCACCGAAGTCAACGAGAAGGCTTCCGTCACTATCAATGCCAAGAGCCTTTCCATTGCGGATCTTTTCCGGATCAGAATCCTCGACCATGCCGTAATAGACCCTGACTTCATTATTCAGATCTATCATGACCGAATCATACTCTTTCTTCAGACCGCTCATATCTCCGTTAGCTGAAAAGCGTCCATAAATATCCGCAAAATAATTCAGGAAATAAGCACATATTTTATTCCTGTCAAATTTCTTTCCGGTAAGCATAAACAGTGATGCAGCTGTTTTCCTTATCGACTCCGGCATTTCTTTATTATTTACATTGATGCCTATACCTGTAACTAGATAATTGATATAATCCTTTTCACAGTTCATCTGGGTCAGGATGCCGCAGATCTTTTTCCCATCGATTATTATGTCATTGGGCCATTTAATGCCGACCTTTACTTTTGAAAGGCCAGCCTCATAAAGGACATCCTCGATCGCTTTTCTAACTGCGAGCGCAGCAAGGAGAGTTACACATGATACCCTGGATGGGGCAATAGATGGTTTGAGAAGTAAAGACATAAATATGCCGACTCCTGCAGGTGAAAGGAAGCTTCTTCCCCTTCTGCCCTTGCCCCCTGTCTGCTCATCTGCTGCAAGGAAATACCCCTCGGATGCACCCTTTCCCGCTGCATCTATGACCCTTGTATTTGTGGAATCAGTTGATTTTAAGAACCTTACCTTATAATCAATAAAAAGATCATTATCAAGATAATATTCGATCCCCGGTGCATTGAATTCTAACGGACTTTTTTCAAGCTTATAGCCGCGGCCCTTAATACTGGTAATATTGAAGCCTGCCTCTTTTTCAAGGCTGTTCACAGCTTTCCAGACAGCCTGTCTTGAAACGCCAAGTTCCTCTACCATCTGAGAGCTTGAAACGAATGAACCCTGGTTATCACGAAGTATATCTATGATCTTCTTTCTGTTGCCCAAAATATGACCCCCGTATCCTGCTTAAATTACTGCTGATACTTTTGCAGTATGATATATCAATGTATTATCATAAAAGAAAAATGAACTGCCCACAGTCTGAAGCAAGTGGGCTTATAAGTCTTATTCAAATAAGATCTCCCGGTATGCAGAAATTATATAGACCTGGTAAATTTATCACCGAGTGTGGCTGCCATGACTGCCTTTATGGTATGCATCCTGTTCTCAGCTTCCTGAAATACTACTGACCTTTCGGACTCGAAAACCTCGTCAGTAACTTCAAGCTCCTTCATGCCGAACTTTTCGTAGACCTGTCTGCCAACTGAAGTATCAAGGTTATGGTAAGCAGGAAGACAATGCATGAATATTGCGCCTTCATGAGCATTCTTAAAGGCAGCTTCATTTACCTGATACGGCCTGAGAGCTTCAATACGTTCCTTCCAGACTTGAGGATCCTCGCCCATAGATACCCAGACATCTGTATATATGATATCTGCGTCCTTTGTTGCATTTGCAGCATCCTCATCAAGAGAAATATGGCTTCCGGACTCCTGAGCATAACCCCTGCATGCTTTAACAAGATCATCATTTGGAAAATATTCCCTGCAGGTGCATGCTGTAAAATCTAGACCAAGCTTTGAGCATGCAACCATAAGGGAATTTCCCATATTGTATCTGGCATCACCCATATATACGAGCTTCAGACCCTTAAGATATCCAAAATGTTCGCGGATAGTGAGCATATCGGCAAGCATCTGGGTAGGGTGATATTCATTAGTCAGCCCGTTCCACACAGGGACTTTAGAATATCTTGCGAGCTCTTCTACCTTTGCCTGCTCGAAGCCTCTGTATTCGATGCCGTCAAACATGCCGGCAAGGACGCGGGCTGTATCAGCGATACTCTCCTTCTTACCGATCTGAGAACCTGCAGGATCGAGGTATGTGGTTCCCATGCCCATGTCATGAGCAGCAACCTCAAATGAACATCTTGTCCTGGTACTGGTCTTCTCAAAAATAAGAGCAACATTCCTGCCCTTATAAAGATCGATAAGCTCGTTTCTTTTCTTCTTTTCCTTAAGAAGCGCCGCAAGGTCTATCAAATATGTGATCTCCTCCGGTGTGAAGTCTCTCAGGGTAAGGAAATCTCTGCCCGTTAAATCTATCATAGTAACCTCCTGAATGCCTTTTCCTAAAGTGCATATATTAATATAGATGAACTGCCGCACTTAAAAGGGCAGTAAATTCTTACAAGTGAACTGCCACACTTAAAAAGGGCAGTAATGTCTTACGATCCCAATCTGCAGGATCTTACTGATCAATCTTTGGCGACCTCGGTAATAGTCTTAATGGTTCCGGCAAGGCCGGAAATGTTTGACGGAACGATGATCTTTGTTGCCTGACCGTCTGCTGCCTTTTCAAATGCGTCAAGACTCTTAAGCTCTATTACCTTGTCAGTAGGCATTGATTCATTAAGAAGCTTTATGCCTTCTGCCTTTGCCTTCTGAACAGCTATTATAGCCTCGGCTTCACCCTCTGCCTCGCGTATGGTGGCTTCCTTTGTGGCCTCTGCCCTGAGGATCTGAGCCTGTTTCTCTGCTTCTGCATCGAGAATGGCTGCCTGTTTCTTACCCTCTGCAACAAGGATAGCAGACTGCTTCTCACCCTCAGAACGAAGTATGGCTTCACGCTTTTCTCTTTCAGCCTTCATCTGCTTTTCCATGGCGTCACGGATAGGGGCAGGAGGGATGATGTTCTTGACTTCGACACGATTTACCTTGATGCCCCATGGATCTGTTGCAACATCAAGGGATGCGCGCATCTTTGTATTGATAACTTCACGGGATGTAAGCGTTTCATCAAGCTCAAGATCACCAATGATATTTCTGAGCGTAGTAGCAGTAAGATTTTCAATGGCCTGTATAGGATTATCGACGCCGTAAGTATAAAGCTTAGGATCTGTTATCTGGAAAAAGATCAGGGTATCGATCTGCATGGTAACATTATCCTTTGTGATAACAGGCTGAGGCGGAAAGTCCAGCTGCTGCTCCTTCAGGCTTACTTTCCTTGCTATGCGGTCAATAAATGGCACCTTAAAGTTAAGACCTACATTCCACACTGTCTGGTATGCGCCGAGACGCTCGATCACATATGCGCTCGCCTGAGGTACTATCTTAATGCACGTGAATAAGATCGCGAAGATAATTGCAAGTATAATGATAATAAATTCCATATGACTCCTCCTTAATAGCTTATAAAAGCTTAAATAAACCTTTATTTATTGTCCTGCTGATAATAAGTGATCTCATTTAATCAATAAAAGACCACCTGCATTAAAGCACTCATAGCGAAAAAACTCAATCATCTTCATTGAATGGCCCTTTAACCATGAGCTTTACACCTTCGATCCTGTCTACTCCGACATTCTCGCCGGGCTCGTATGTCCTGTCCTGATCGATCGACCTTGCTGTCCATTCCATGCCGTTGTATATGACCTTGCCGGTCTGCTTGAAGTTATCGATTCTTTCAGTAACTCTTACGTTTGAGCCTGCGATCCTGTCGATATTGGTCTTCTCTCTTTTTGCATTGAAGTGCTTAACCGCAATCGGCCTTGTGAATATAAGAAGAACTATAGATATGACCAGGAATATGATGATCTGCCCCGGGACAGGACATCCGAGAAGCGCAGCAATAAATGCAATAAGTGCGCCGCCCGCAAACCATATAGTCACAAGTGCCGTGGTAAATATGTCCGCTATTACAAATATTGCAAGCAGTATAAGCCAATAATATGGTTCCATAGGATTCCTCCTTTCGATAAGAAAAAGAATGTCAAAAGAGTAAGTTATCAGGGAAACTTTTCATCCGCGGATCAGTAAACAAGATATCACATAAGTCCCTGCACAAGTATCTTTATACCTAGTGAAATAAGTATGATGCCTCCGGTTATCTGCCCTCCCTTCTTATATTTCTCTCCAAAAAGGCTGCCGATCTTTATCCCAGAACAGGAAAACGCGAAAGTGGTAAGGCCAATGATAGTCACGGCTCCCCAGATATTTACGTCCGAAAAAGCCATTGTAACACCGCAAGCCAGTGCA
This sequence comes from Lachnospiraceae bacterium, assembly GCA_036343175.1. Lineage (GTDB taxonomy): Bacteria > Bacillota > Clostridia > Lachnospirales > Lachnospiraceae > JAEEJA01. The sequence continues at coordinate 18,179 of JAZASR010000028.1, read as the reverse complement.
TCGATACTTGTAGCAACAGCAAGCAGGAACATGGTCTTTATGTCCATTTTTGCGGATGTATCCTCTTCCTCCCCAAATGCCTCTTTTATCATATTTGCTCCGATAAGGACAAGAAGGATAAATGAGATCCAATGGTCATATCTGTCAATTGAATCCTTAAAGATCCCGCAGAAAAAGTATCCGATCAGAGGCATCAGTACCTGAAAGACGCCGAACCAGAGGCCTGCTTTTAAGACATGATCAAGCCTTATCTTACCAACGGCAAGACCCTTGCAGACCGAGACTGCAAAAGCATCCATGGAGAGACCCACACCCATCAAAAATATTTCAAGTATGCTCATAAATATTATTTAGTTTTGTAGCCGTCAGGGTTCATGGACTGCCATCTCCATGAGTCCTCGCACATCTTTGCTATATCGTATTCAGCCTTCCAGTGCAGCTCCTTTTCGGCCTTTGAAGGATCTGCATAGCACATGTCTATGTCACCGGGACGGCGCGGGGTGATCTTATAAGGGATCTCCTTACCGCATGCCTTTTCGAATGCCTTAATGATATCAAGCACCGAATATCCGATACCGGTACCAAGATTATAGATCACAAGACCCGGCTTCTCAGCAAGTTTCTTAAGCGCTGCTATATGTCCCTCTGCAAGGTCCATAACATGGATATAATCGCGGACCCCGGTTCCGTCAGGCGTGTCATAGTCGTCTCCGAATACATTTACACATGGAAGCTTGCCTGCAGCGACCTTTGCTACATAAGGAACAAGATTATTCGGAATACCGTTAGGATCCTCACCTATAAGTCCTGACTCATGGGCGCCTATTGGATTAAAATAACGAAGGAGTGCGATATTGAAGCTGTTATCAGCCTTATAGATATCCTGAAGCATTTCCTCGATCATGAGCTTAGTCCTGCCATAAGGATTGGAAACGGAAAGAGGGAAATCTTCTCTGATAGGGACAGTCTCCGGCTTTCCATAAACTGTAGCGCTTGATGAAAATACAAGATTCTTTACATTATGTTTTCTCATAACTTCAAGCAGGTTAAGGGTACTTATCAGGTTATTCTGGAAGTACTCAAGCGGCTTCTCACATGACTCTCCTACAGCCTTGAGGCCTGCAAAGTGTATTACAGAATCTATATTTTCCTTTGCAAATATCCCGTCGAGCTTTTCCTTATCGAGCATGTCCATCTCATAGAATGTAAGGTCACGGCCTGTGATCTTTTTTACTCTTTCCATAGACTCCGCACTTGAATTTACAAGATTATCAATTACAACAACATCATAATCATTCTCAAGAAGTGATACACATGTATGACTTCCAATGAAGCCTGCTCCGCCTGTAACACAAACCTTCATAATATTCCTCCGTTATTATATTAACTTATGTCTTTATAAAACGATAGATGAAAAAAAGCATTTACAGACGCTTCTTCATCGATCGTAATTATTGTTATCTTATTATCTTAAGATGCATTTTTAAAAGAGCATAAATGGATGTTTTATCTGTTGCCATATTGCTTCTCATAGTAGTTCTGGTATTCGCCGGAAATGATGTGCTCCCACCATGGCTTATTGGCAAGATACCATTCAATAGTCTTTTTGATGCCGTCTTCGAACTTGGTCTCCGGGAGCCAGCCCAGCTCATTGTGGATCTTTGTAGGGTCAATGGCATATCTTCTGTCATGACCCGGTCTGTCCTTAACGTATGTGATGAGACTCTCAGGCTTATCTAATGCCTTAAGCACTATCTTTACCACATCTATATTGGCCTTCTCATTGTGGCCGCCGATATTGTACACTTCTCCGACTGTACCTTTTCTGATGATAAGGTCGATGGCACGGCAGTGATCGATAACATATAACCAGTCACGAACGTTTTTGCCTTCACCGTATACAGGTACAGGCCTGTCATTCAGAGCGTTTGCAATGATGAGAGGGATGAGCTTCTCAGGGAAATGATATGGACCGTAGTTATTGGAGCATCTTGAAATAGTACATGGAAGCCCATATGTACGGTGATAAGCCATTACAAGGAGGTCGGCCGAGGCCTTGCTTGATGAATACGGGCTGGACGTATGGATAGGCGTCTCCTCAGTAAAGAAAAGATCCGGTCTGTCAAGAGGCAGATCTCCGTAAACTTCATCTGTGGATACCTGGTGATATCTCCTGATGCCGTACTTTCTGCACGCATCCATCATAACTGAAGTACCGATGATATTAGTCTGTAAAAAGATCTCAGGATCTGTAATAGAACGGTCAACATGGCTCTCTGCAGCGAAGTTTACGACGATATCAGGCTTTTCATCCTCAAATATCCTGTATATAGCTTTTCTGTCGCAGATATCTGCCCTGTAAAATTTGAAATTCGGCTTATTCATGATAGACTCGAGAGTCTCCATGTTGCCTGCATATGTAAGCTTGTCAATACAAATAATGGTGTCATCAGGGTACTTTCCCGTCATATAATGACAGAAGTTGCCTCCGATAAATCCTGCACCGCCTGTAACTATGATTTTCATAATGACCCTCCCGGATATTTTCATAGAATACTATTCATGAAAGAAAAGTATAATATATTTTATTTAGTATTCATTCGCAGAAGATAATGCAATAGCATTGATCTGCATATATGTGATATTTATCCGCAAATAATACCTGAATATCATTCGCAGGTAATAATGCTAATAAAGAGCAGATAATAATGCTTATAAAGAGCAGATATAAGATCAATAGAGGATCTTACCTGAAGCGACCTGCTTTAAGTGTTTGCCATAAGCTGACTTTCCATAGCTTTCCGCGGACTTCATAAGGGTCTCTTTGTCTATCCAGCCATTCCTGTAAGCGATCTCCTCAACAGCTGATATCTTAATGCCCTGACGGTTCTCAATGACTCTTACGAACTCGGAAGCATCAGCAAGTGCATCCATGGTACCTGTATCAAGCCATGCATATCCGCGGCCGAGAGTAACTACGTTGAGCGAACCTTCCTCGAGATACATACGGTTTAAGTCTGTGATCTCATACTCGCCTCTGGCCGACTTCTTGACCTTCTCAGCCATCTCAACGACCCTGTTGTCATAGAAATAAAGACCTGTAACGCAGTAATTTGACTTCGGGTGCTCAGGCTTTTCTTCGATGGAAATAGCCTTTCCGTCTTTATCGAACTCGACTATGCCGAATCTTTCAGGATCATCAACGTAATATCCGAATACAGTAGCGCCAAAAGGACGAAGAGCTGCAGTGCGCAGGTGCTTTACAAGTCCGCTGCCATAAAAGATATTATCCCCGAGTATCATGGCACATGAATCACCGCCGATAAATTCCCTGCCAATTATAAATGCCTGGGCAAGTCCGTCCGGTGAAGGCTGGACCTTATATGACAGATTGATGCCAAAGTTCTCTCCATTTCCAAGAAGCTTTTCAAAGTTGCCGATATCGGCAGGCGTAGAAATAATGAGAATATCTCTGATGCCGGCAAGCATAAGTGTTGAAAGTGGATAATAGATCATCGGCTTGTCATATACCGGCAGAAGCTGCTTTGAAGTGACTTTTGTCAGAGGATAGAGCCTTGTGCCCGAACCTCCTGCAAGAATAATACCTTTCATCTTTTTACCTCTTTTTTATTATTAATAAGCGTTCAGGATAGCGGATCTTTATTTCGTCCGTCATAAACTGAATTTTAGCATAGCATTTTTTTATCCTCTAATCAACTATAAGGTTGACTGATCAAAAAAAACGTATGCAGATCTGTTCTAAAGCTCTTTAAAACAGCAGCTTAAGATACGTATAAATATCAAAGCTTATACGGTGTATTCTGATAAACATAATAATTGAGCCAGTTGGAATACATCATTTCTGAAGTAGCTCTCCATTTAAGAAGAGGCCTTTTTGTCGGATCATCATCAGGATAATAATTATACGGGATATCTATATCCATACCCTTTGCAATATCACGCTTATACTCCTTATCGAGAGTCATGCGGTCATACTCCAGGTGGCTCATGACAAAAAACATTTTTTCAGACTTATCCATGATGATCACATCGCCGGCATCCTTAGAATCAACAAGTATTGTCAGATCAGGACAATTTACTATATCCTCGTGTACCATGCCTGTATATCTTGAATTCGGCGCATAGAACTCATCATCAAAACCGCGCACAAAAGGGACCTTGCGGTGAATAGTCCTGTGATTATATATACCGAACAGCTTCTTTCCCAGATCATACTTTCTTATACCATAATGATAATAAAGACCTGCCTGAGCGCCCCAGCATATATGCAATGTCGATGTGACAAAAGTCTTTGACCATTCCATGATCTCCTTCAGTTCATCCCAATAGTCGACTTCCTCAAAGTCCATGGTCTCAACAGGGGCGCCTGTAATGACCATGCCATCGAACTTCTTATCCCTGATATCATCGAAGGTCTGATAGAACTCATCAATATGGCTTTGAGGCGTATTTGTGCCTTTGTGTGTAGCTGTTGTAAGGAAGGTGAGCTGTATCTGCAGCGGCGTATTAGAAAGCATCCTCAAAAACTGGATCTCTGTATCCTCCTTTAAGGGCATCAGATTCAATATCACGATGTTGAGAGGTCTGATATCCTGAGAATTGGCCCTGATCTCATCCATCATGAATATGTTTTCCTCTTCCATCACCTTCTTTGCAGGAAGATTATCCTTTACTTTAATAGGCATATTAGATCACATCCTTTTTATTACTCATTTCTTCGAAAATTCTAACCTGTTATGCCGGCAGGTAATATTCTATCAGTTATTTTTGCTTTTCCCGGCGTATTATACAATATTTACCGCGCATTCTCAAATATATGACGAAAAATTCTTAAATTACATGAATTTCTGCATAAACTCTTCTTCAGTTATTATCGGAATGCCAAGTTCATGGGCCTTTGTGTTCTTTGACGATGTACTTGCGGCATCATTATTTATAAGGAAATCAGTCTTCCTGGAAACGCTGCCTGTGACTGACCCGCCTGCCTTAACTATCATATCCTTAAGTTCATTTCTATTGGAGAAATGGTTCAGACTGCCGGTGATCACAAATGTGAGGCCCCCGGCATCATGCACAGGATTATCGGCATTAAAAGCCTCTTCGTCGGTATCAGTGAAATGTATCAGGCTTAAGAGCTCATTTAATAAAGCTTTATTTTCATCATTATGGAAGTAGACAGATAAATCCCGGGCTGTTATATCTCCGATCCCGTCGATTTGCTGCAGCTCATCCGCCGATGCAGACATGATCTTTACCATATCATTATGATAATTTCTGCATATGAGCCTTGCGGTTGAAAGACCTACTCCCGGTATTCCAAGCGCTGCTATGAAGTGCGCAGTTTCCGCATTCTGAGACTTTTTTACAGCGTTCTGCAGATTAAGAAACGCCTTTTCACCAAAGCCCTCCATGGAGATGATCTTTTCCTTATATCTGTCGAGTCTGAAAAGATCTGCGAAATCATGGACCGCACCTATATCTATAAGCTTCTCGATGGTATTCTCAGATAGACCTTCAATATTCATGGCATCACGGGATACGAATAAGGAAAAGCTCTTGATCTTCTTTGCCGGGCATTCCAGATTGGGGCATGTAAGGACTTCTGACTCGTGATCCTCACGAATAACAGTCAAGGCACCGCATACAGGACATTTATCCGGGATCGCAAGATCACCGCTCCCTGTAAGATCCTCACTTATCTGCGGTATGATCATATTAGCCTTATAGACGTTGATATGGTCTCCTATTCCCAACTTAAGCTCGCGTACGATCGAGACATTATGTACAGATGCCCTTGTAACTACAGTGCCCTCAAGAGATACAGGGTCAAATACAGCAACAGGATTTATGAGTCCGGTCCTGGAAGCATTCCATATAACATCACGAAGTATAGTCTCTTTTGTCTCATCGCGCCATTTAAATGCTATGGCGTTGCGTGGAAACTTTGCGGTAGTGCCAAGGCTTTCGCCGAATGAGATATCATCCATAAGGAGGACAAGGCCATCGGATGGAAAATCATTCTTCTCTATCTCCTGTGAGAACCACTTCACCTTCTCATGCATATTGTTTTTATTTACTATCTCATAATGCACGACAGTGAAGCCTGAGTCCTTTAGAAATAAGAATCTGCGCTCCTGGGAATTATGGAAGTCATATGGGATGCCATTTTCACTGGCATCGACCAAAGCAAATGCGAAGAAATACACTCCGCGCGAACGTGTTACATTCGGATCAAGCTGACGGACTGAGCCTGAACATAGATTTCTCGGATTTTTATACTGCTCTTCAGGGTCTGAGATCTCATTATTGATGCGTTCGAATTCTGAATAAGGAATTACTGCTTCACCGCGGAGGACGAGATGTCCTTTATAAGAAATGTTCAGTGGAATATTTTTGAAATTCCTTGCATTCTGGGTAATCACCTCACCTGTGATGCCGTTTCCGCGGGTAAGCGCCTCTGTAAGGCTTCCATTATCATATGTAAGAACTACTGTGAGGCCGTCCATCTTCCATGAAAGCAGGCACTTATTATCGCCTGCAAATGAAGCCAGCTCATCCACACTCTTTGTCTTATTAAGGGAAAGCATCGGCTTTGGATGATCCTTCTTGGGAAGTTCGCTTAATATCTCATATCCCACTTTCTGGGTCAGTGAACCGGAAAGAATGATGCCGGTTTCCTTTTCAAGACCTTCAAGCTCATCATAAAGAGAATCATATTTCTTATTGCTCATGATCTCTTCCGTTCCCTGATAATAAGCTCTTGCAGCCTTATCAAGAATACTTATGAGCTCTTTCATACGATTTATCTTTTTTTGTGTCGAATTATTATTAATAACGCCAGTTTCCATAATTATTCCTCGTGTTTTAGGAGAAAAGACCAAGGGCGTGCTTTAATTCGGTAATCTCATCCGCTTCAAGCTCCCTGAATCTTCCCGGCTTAAGTCCGTCAAGAGTAATATTCATCACCCTCTCCCGCCTGAGCGTAATGACTTTCATGCCGCAATATTCACACATACGTCTGATCTGTCTGTTTATGCCTTCAGTAAGCACTATGCGAAAAGCATCATCCGAGACTTTCTTTACAGTGCACTTCTTTGTGACCCTGTCAATATAATGTTCCTTATCTACGATATGGATACCATTAGAAAGATTCCTTATATCATCAGCAGTCACAGTTCTGTTGACCCTTACATAATACTCCTTTTCATGGCCATATCTGGACCGGAGCAAAAGGTCCATAAGCTCTCCCTGGTTTGTAAGAAGCAAAAGCCCCTCAGATTCACGATCGAGCCTGCCTACAGGATAAATGCGGACAGGAAATCCAATATAATCGACAACGTTCACTATTTTCTCTCCATTTTCTTCTTCGGCAGTAGTGGAGACGATTCCGCGGGGTTTATAAAAAGCAATGACCACCGGCTTTATCTCATGGGTAATTTTCTTACCGTCGACCGATACATCATCGCTTTCATTTACCTTCTGTCCTTTTATCGCAGGGATCCCATTAACATAAATTCTTCCATCATCTATAAGCCTGTCGGCCTCACGCCTGGAACAGTATCCCGCTTCGGACAGATATTTATTTAATCTTGTTTCCATTATCTCATCTTAATATAGTTAGTTAATTATGAGGCCTGTATCATGAATCCTCTGTAAGCATCTCATAGAAATCTTTAACGTCAGGATCTTCATTGATGCACTTCTGCAGCTCATTCTGAACCTCTGCAGAAAGCGCTTTTACAGGTGCAGACTCATCCAACGCATCTATTTCCTTTATTTCATTATCTGATATGGTACCAAGTACGATCTTAAATCTTCCGTCCTCTTCCTTTACAAGAAGTGCCGAAAGTGTTGGCATAAGAGTATTGACGTTAAAAGCCTTTACGTAATATCTGGCATATACCCTGTATTCACCCTTTTCCTTAAGCTCATATATAGTGCATGATACATCCCTGTATTGCTCGACGTACTTTGCATCGGAATCGAGCTTGTTCTCATCGAGATAAGAAGCATCATTGACAAGCAATGAAAGAGCATCCATATCCTCTTTCTGCTTCGCATCATAATAATTGGAGATCAAAGTCGTGATATCCGACCTGATCTGATCGGATGATAAGCCGTCGACCCCGGCAAGATCAGCGTCAGGTGAAATAGCCGTCCCTGTTGCATTTTCCGTATCATGGACTTTCTTATCATGTGTCTTTCCGGTATAGAAAGGCTTGATCATCGAAAATGTAGTAATACCGATCAGCATGATGAACATCGTCGATATCAATATTATTTTCTTATATCTGAAATGCATAACATGTTCTCCAAATAAAAAGATACGCACCTGAAGGGATTCGAACCCCCAACACATGGTTCCGGAAACCATTGCTCTATCCTTTGAGCTACAGGTGCATTTAGGTCATGCTGCAGGAGACCGTAAAGGAAACAGGAGTGACAAAACGCAATGTATTCTTATATGATCAGACCACAACATTCATATTATATCAAATAATCAAAACATTTACAATGGACTTATTCTTCATATCAGATGATCAAAACATCTGCAATGGACTTTTCTACATATCAGATAATCAAAACATCTGCAATGGACTTTTTCTTCATATCAGATGATCAATACATCTGCAATGGACTTTTTCTTCCGCAGCAGATCAGAAAGCCTGAAGTGCCTGACAACAGCATATATAAGAGTCATCACATTAATTTTAAGAATATAGACAATACTATATTTATCCAATTATGGGAAAACATCTGTAAAATATTATCAGGACTTATATATTGGCAATAATAGTAATTTTGCACAAAATTTCCGTCTGAAAATGTTATATTTTGTCAATATTAACAAAAATAAACCGATAATATTTAGGTATAATAAGCTCCTTCTAATTGTCGACAAAATAATTATAAATTTCTGAAAAAAATGCTTGCATTTCATTTCATTATAAACTACTATAATCACAGAAATTGTTTTTTACATTTCATTGGCAGGTGTTTTTTCCTGCTTAAAACATATCCAAATTTTTCATTCAGGGGGAAACTATTATGGTAAGATCACAAGCTAAAGTAAGTGAGGCTGCTGCTAAGCCAGTTGCTGAAACTAAGGCAGCCAAGACAGTTGCAGAGGTAAAGGCATCATTGGAGAAGACAGAGAAAAAAGCTCCTGCAAAGAAAACTGAGAAGCCGGCAGTAAAGGCTGCAGCAAAGAAGGCAGATGCTGACACAAAGGCTAAGCGCAAGAAGAAAAAAATCGACAAGACTACTATGGCTTTAAGAAAGGATCCTATTCAGGAGTCATACTTTGAGATCGACGGTGAGCAGATAATGGTAGAGGATACTGTTAAGAAGATCAAGGAAGCTTACAAGAACGAAGGTCACAGGATCGGTACCATCACATCTTTAAAGACATATTTTAACTTCGCTGAGCGCCGTGCTTATTATGTGATCAACGATAACGAAGAAGGAAAGTATGTTGATTTCTGATCTCGGATGTTATTGATTCCGGTTATTAAGATCTGAAGAAAGATCGACCGATCAATGAACTGTTAATATAAGACTTATATTTGATCATTACGATAAAAAGACCAGTCATGAATGCGACTGGTCTTTTTTCTTTTATTAATGTCTGTATTTTTATTAAAGCTTAATTTACGAAATAGCGGGCTTTTATTTCCAACCTGCTCATTCTTCCTCAGGCCCAATTACGTCTATCTCCCACACATATTTCCATCCTACTACGTTCTTCATGGAAGAATATATAGTCGCGCCGTTAAATACAGCGGTAAATGAATTGCTCTTTTTATCGAAAACCCCGACCTGCCATTTGATTCTGTTATCGCGGTCGCGCCAGAGGTACATGCACTTCTGACCATTGTGAGGGAGATCCCTTTTTGCAGGGTCGTGAAAATTATCGATATGGATATAGTATCCTGAACCGGAAATATCTTCTTCATTTTCCTCAGTGTATCTTGCGCTGAAGAATTCACGTACTCTTGTAAGAAGGCTCTTTCTGGTAACGCTCTCGTAGAATTCCTTCCTTTCAAGGGCATCCTGTCTGATCTCCTGCTCTCTTATTCTTTTCTGTTTTTCTCTTTCAGCTTTCTTACGCTTATCGACATTGTCAGACTTATGAACATCCCATGAATACGAGTCTATGGTCTTTAAGGCCGTGACGATGTCTGTATTGCTCGTATAAGTGGACTGAACGTGAAAGCCGCCTGTAAACACTCTCCTGCCATTATAAACGTCATAGCTGTTGTGATAAAGGCATACCTTATCAGTGCCCGGAATCCTCTGTATCTTCCAGGTATCATCCCTGTATTTTACAGTTATGCATCCATCATCAGTGATCCTTGTAGCCATCCGCCTTTCCACATATATGTATCTGGCAAAGCTCATCGGCATATTGAGATCATTGAATAAAGCATTATACTTTTCGTAATTGTCAAAATCCAGGGCGGAATTCCTGATATAGCTCTTAAGCTCGCACATGGTGCAGGGCTTCATATAAGAAGGATAGAATTTTGCATAATGCAGATGGTCCTCATCAATAGATGAAGCATTTACACAGGATTTATCATGAATAATATTCTTGCCGTCCCGATAAACGAACTTGATATCATCATTTGCCATTATCTTTTTCCAGAAACTGGAATTTTTGTCGGGTCTTCTCTTCAGATCTGCGCCAGTCCTTTTATTGTTGGAACTATCATTGCTCTGGCTTTTAAGATCCCGGTTATCTGTCATTTTCGAATTATTATTCCGGCTATTCGTATCGCCCTGTGTGTTCGTATTATTTCGGAAGTTTTTATTATTCCCGGTATTCTTATTATTATTCTGATAACTGCCCTTATTCCGTTTTCCCTGACCCTTTGAAACAGCTTTAGATCTTTCCTGTTCGATATGTTTAGCCTTAGCAGATCTTCTATGATTGGAATTCTTTGTCCTGTCAGGTCTCTGCCATATATTATCGTCATACATCTTCTCGATCATCTGATCGAGATCTTTATTCTCTTCCGTCGTTATCTTCACCTCTTTCTTAATCTATTGATCATGCCTGCTCTTATTCTGTTACTTTCTTTTATGCCCCCTTTCTTATGCTCTTTTGAAACTTAAGCTTAGCGCATCCTGAAAGCTTTACCTTACCACAAAGTGCAATTGAAAATAAAAAGGGCTGATGATGAAAGAAAACCTGAAATTATCGAAAAAGTATGCTCTTTTGAAACTTAAGCTTATTTCCTGATATCATCAAATACCTGAAATATTATGAACTTCAGATAAAATGATCCTTCAGCACCCCATATTACAGGATGGTCCGGTGCCTGGGTACGGAATTCCACCTGACGGAGCTTTTTATGGGCCGAATCAGCAGCTTCATGCACGACCTTCTTAAAAAGATCTGCCGTCATAAAATGCGAACATGAGCAGGTTGCAAAATATCCTTCATTCTTAACAAGTTTAAGGGATCTGCGGTTGATCTCACGATAGCCCTTTTCAGCATTCTTAACAGAATTTCTGGACTTGGTAAGAGCCGGCGGATCAAGGATCACCACATCAAACCTCTTATCTGAAGCATCCAGTTCAGGAAGAAGATCAAATATATCAGCCACCTGAAATCTCACTGATTCCGAGAGACCATTAAGACAAGCATTTTCTTCCGCCTGAGCAATAGCAAGCTCTGACGCATCAACACCAAGTACACTCTTTGCGCCTGCGATCCCGGCATTCAACGCAAATGAGCCTGTGTGAGTAAAGAGATCAAGTACATCTGCATCCTTACAGAACCTTTGCATGGCAAGACGATTGTACTTCTGATCGAGGAAAAATCCTGTCTTCTGGCCATTTTCCACATCTACGATATACTTTACTCCATTTTCAACTATAGGCACTTTCGTGTCAAATTCAGGTCCGATGAAGCCCTTATAAAGTTCCATCCCCTCTGATCTGCGGACCTTTGCATCACTTCGCTCATATACGCCGCGAATAATAATGCCATCCTCTTCCATCACCTGTTTAAGGCAGCCTATGATATCACTCTTAAGCTTATCGATGCCAAGGGCAAGACTCTCTACCACAAGTACGTCTGAAAATTTATCTATAGTGATACCGGGCAGAAAATCTGCTTCTCCGAATATTACTCTGCATGAAGAGGTATCAACTGACTTTTTTCTATATTCCCAGGCTGTCCTTACCCTCTTCATAATGAAATCATGGTCGATCTTATCTTCTGTATTTCTTGTAAGAATTCTTATTCTTATTTTGGAATTGGTATTAATAAAGCCTTTTCCAAGCTTATAGCCATCGAAATCAGCAATATCAACGATGCTTCCATTCTCCGGATCACCGGTCACGCTATCCACTTCATTATCATATATCCAGGGCCCGCCGGCTTTAAATGTACGGCCGGCATTCTTTTTTAATATTGCTGTGCAGCTGCTCATCCGATCCTCTCCAATTCTTTGCACAAAATTATCTGTATTCTATATCATAATCCGGAAGATTGTCAATTGACCGCCTGACTGCATACCGGGGATGTACGTAAAAGTATAGATTACCGGGTATCTTTGTTATCCTATAAACGATTGATTCCTTTTCTGTTCTCAATTATGTATAGATTACCGGGTATCATCGTTATCCTATACACAATTGATTCCTTCTCTGTTCTCAATTATGTATAGATTTTTTGTACATTCCTGGTTTGCGGAGATAAATTGTCGAAGAATTAAATTCTATCGCTTGCTGATAAAATCGGTTGGCGTTTAACGTCAACCAAATTTTACGAATGCAACCCTTACGGAGCTAAAGTTTTCTTGATATCATCAGCCTCATTAACTTAAAAGCACTTTTATGGTCAGGCAGTGGCTTCTGGACTGTCCGCATCGGTTGGCTAAAGCCAACCTTTGGAACTTGCCAAAAGCAGGCAAGTTCATATGCAGGGGCACGACCAAAGGGGAAGTCTGAGGTTAGAAGCGCTAAAGTGAGGACCTAAGCGAAAGAAAAGTCCAGAAGTCACTGCATGATCACAAAGTGCAATAGAAATAAAAAAAGGCTGATGATGAAAGCAAACCGTGAGTGTCCGGAATAGTATACTGATAAAAAAAGATCAGGGGAGAGCGTTTTGGCTCTCCCCCAACCTTCGATATAATAAAAAATAGGAATGTGAAGTTCAGCTATTTTAAAGCTGACAAATTAATGCAGGCAGATAAATTTTCCCGGATGCTTTTCCTGTATCAGAACTTAAGTTAAGCATTACTCAACATCCTGAAGGGCAGCGTAATCTTCCTCGCCGGTCCTTACCTTAACTACCTTTGACACATTGTATACGAAGATCTTGCCATCACCGATGTGGCCGGTATAAAGTGTCTTCTTAACTGTATCTACAACAGAATCAACAGGGATCTTGGATATTACCACATCGACCTTTACCTTAGGAAGAAGTGTTGAATCCACGGTAATACCTCTGTACTTTTCTGTAGTACCCTTTTGGATACCGCAGCCCATGACCTGTGTCATAGTCATGCCTGTAACACCGAGCTTATTGAGAGCTTTCTTAAGTTCATCAAACTTATTGAGCTTGCAAATGATAGATACCTTATGCATGCCGGTATCAAGTTCCGGCTCCAAAGGAGCTTCCTTATGTACCTTGACAGCTGCATTCTTCTGAGCTTCAGAAGCATTTTCATAAGAATCTTCACCAAGATCTGTATTCTCATTGGCATCTACTGTCATATCAGTTACATCTGTGATAGCAAAGCCTGAGTAAGCAGATACAAGACCGTGCTCATGGATATCAAGACCGTCGATCTCGACCTCTGCTGGTACACGAAGACCTATTGTCTTATCTATTATCTTAAATGCTATGAACATTACGACTAATACGAATGCATCTATTGCTACGATACCAAGTGCCTGTATACCGAGGAGCTTTGCGCCGCCGCCATAGAAGAGACCCTTTGCAACACCATCGGAGCCATCTGAGAAGAGTCCGACTGCAAGTGTACCCCAGATACCATTTACCATATGTACTGAGACAGCACCAACAGGATCATCGATCTTGGCGATCTTATCGAAGAACTCAACTGAAAGAACTACAAGGAAACCTGCTACAAAACCGATAAAGAATGCACCTACAGGGCTTACACAGTCACAAGGAGCTGTGATGGCTACGAGACCTGCAAGGGATGCGTTGAATGTCATGGAAACATCAGGCTTTCCATAGCGGAGCCATGTGAAGATCATAGCTACTACAGTAGCAACTGCTGTTGCAAGGTTGGTGTTCATGAATACAAGTGATGCTGTGAATGCTGATGCATCATCTGCCATGGCTACTGTGGAACCGCCGTTGAAACCGAACCATGCAAACCAGAGAATGAATACACCGAGTGCAACGCTTGTCATGTTGTGGCCAAGTATAGCTCTTGGCTTGCCATCTTTATCGTATTTGCCGATACGAGGCCCGAGTATTGCGGCTCCAAGACAGGCGATAACACCGCCGACATTATGTACGAGGGCTGAACCTGCGAAATCGTGGAAGCCAATCTGTGAGAGCCAGCCGCCGCCCCATCCCCAGTGACCTGTGATAGGATATACGCAAAGTGAAATGATTGCTGAATAAACACAGTAAGCTTTGAAATTCGTTCTCTCTGCCATGGAACCTGAAACAATTGTTGCTGCTGTTGCACAGAAAACTGTTTCAAATATTACATAGCACCATAGAGGCATTGTCTGAGGAACGACACTGTTTGCTTCTGTGTAATTACCAAATATTAAAAGATCAGGCTTTCCTATAAGTGCGCCTGTTCCATTGAACATAAGTGAGAAACCTATGATCCAGAAACAAGGTGTACCGATGGAGAAATCCATCAGGTTCTTCATAAGAATATTACCTGTGTTCTTTGCTCTGGTAAGACCGGATTCACAAAGAGCAAATCCTGCCTGCATGAAGAATACCAGGGCAGCTGCAATAAGTGTCCATGCGACACTGGACGGTACATAATCCATAGCTGTCTCCTTTCATTCGGCTTTAAAGCTAAAAACTTCCATTCCTGATCTTAAGATTCGAAGTTCCAAGATCTAATTATAAGAAGCTTCCTGATTTCCTTTTCCTGATCCCAGGGATCTCCTGCCACCGGACTCGATGTGGATCCTTAAAGACTAAGCCTAAAAAATCAGGTTCATCAGCTGCCGAAAAAAGAGGCTTCCGATGGTTCTCACCATCAAAAGCCCCTTTGCTTTAATTCGTGATTCTATTTCTGCTGTCAATTATTTATTGATCAATAAATAAAAAAAGCACCTCGAAAATCATTAACCATTGATTCTCAAAGCACCTTTGCTTTACAAGTGTGAATATTAGCACAGGAGCTTTTTGATGTCAAGCACTTTTTTTAATTTATTTAAAAAAGCCGATATACACTGTAAAATGAAAGTCCTGATGAACCCGCTTATACATGTTAATTCCACTCCTATTTATAACAGGAACAACAGTATAATAATGCTTTATTTTCTCAATGATATATGTTATCATCAATATGTTTGCGTCCTGGGCTAAAACGCCGTAAGCATGCAAACGAAAATATTTAAAATCACAAAATGCATGCGTTTGACATGCGGGAAGGAAAAAATGAACGAAAATTTAGGACAGACCCTATCCCTCCTTTACGTTCTGCCATTTGTAGGCATGCTGCTCTCAATTGCAGTAATTCCGCTTATCAATGGCGAATGGTGGGACAAGAAAAAGCCGTATTTTGTGATCGGCTGGTCACTTTTATTCCTCATTCCATTTACGATCCAGTATGGGATCGGTGAGGCAGCAGGAAGATTCACAGAGGTAGTCGTAGGGGATTATCTCACATTCATTTTTCTCCTCTTCGGTCTCTTCTGCGTAGCCGGCAACATAACCATCAAGGGCGAGCTTTCCGGTTCACCTGTATCCAACCTGATCCAGCTCCTGATCGGAACTCTTCTTGCAGGCTGGGTAGGTACCACAGGCGCAAGTATGCTTTTAGTAAGACCTCTTCTCAAGGGAAACTCATGGAGAAAGAGAAAGGCACACACATTTATATTCATGATATTTATGGTAGCTAACTTAGGCGGCGCACTTACACCGGTCGGCGACCCTCCTCTCCTCATGGGCTTCATGCGCGGCATACCATTCTTCTGGTCAACGACTCATCTTCTTCCAATGATGCTCTTCAATATAGTCATACTTTCTGTCGTTTACATGATCTTCGAGACAAGAGCCTACAAAAAGGACGTTGCTGATGGATTAAGACCTGAAGCACTTGATAAGAAGGCACAGCACAAGTTCACAGAGAATGTTGAGAAGAACATAATCAAGGATGCTGAGAACGAACTGGCAGAAGATGCTGATCTTCTTGAAGGTCAGGAGAAGTTCAGGATCGAGGGTGCACACAATATCATATTCCTTATCGCTATTGTAGGCGCCGTAATCCTCTCCGGCGTACTTCCGGGGCTTAAGGCTTTTCAGAATGCAGACGGATCAGTTATCGGCATAAACATCCTTGGTACTGTTCTCTCAGTTCCATCTATCATAGAACTTGCGATCATCCTTCTCGCTTCACTTCTTTCATTCAAGACTACAAAGAAGGAAGTCCGTGACGCAAACCAGTTCTCATGGGCAGCTATCGAAGAAGTCGCTGTCCTCTTCATAGGCATCTTCATCACAATGGTACCTGCTCTCATGATACTCAAGGCTAAAGGCGCATCTCTTGGTCTTACAGAACCATGGCAGATGTTCTGGTCTACCGGTGTTCTCTCATCATTCCTCGACAACACACCTACATACCTTGTATTCCTTACAACTGCCGGAGCTCTTGGAGAGACGACAGGTGTAGCTACAACAGTCGGTATGGTACATGTAAAGATGCTCGAGGCTATATCATGCGGTGCCGTATTCATGGGCGCAAACACTTACATAGGAAACGCGCCGAACTTCATGGTATGCTCCATTTCAAAGGAAAATGGCGTAAAGATGCCATCCTTCTTCGGATATATGGGATGGTCATGCGCAATACTTATACCTGTATTTATCATCGATACGCTTGTGTTCTTCCTGTGATACTTAAAAAAGACTTTTTAATTTACATGAAAAAAGACCGGAAGCAAAACTTCCGGTCTTTTCTTATTTCCGGCAGCAGGATCTGCCAAAAAATCAATATACTTTCAGTATCTGCTCGAGGTCACGTCTCTTAGGAGCTTCAGGTGCTATGTCCGAAAGGCCGACTGAGATGACTGCACCGACATGCTCGATCTCAGGAATATCAAAGAATTCACTTATTGCCTGACCATCACGGACACCCATGATAAGTGAGCCAAAGCCCATCTCATAAGCCTTGAGGACAAGGTTCTCCTCCTGAAGACCTAAGTCCATAGCACCCCACTCATCTCCAAGCTCATTGGTAGGCTCACCGGTCTTCTCAAAGCCTGACCTGTGTGATACGAATGTAGTTACTATATAAGCCGCTGCATTCTCTGTATTCTTCTGATTGAACGGAGGCAGACACTTCTCTGCAAACTCCTTTTTCTTTTCATCGGAAAGCACAACGTAGAATCTTCCTGTCTGTGAATTCTTCCAGGTAGGCGCTGCCTGGGCAGCCTTTATGAGTTCTTCGATCTGCTCTTTCGTTATGGCTCCTTCCTTATACTTTCTGATACTTCTGCGTCCCGTAAGTACTTCATTAAAATCCATTAAAATATCCTCCTTTAGCGCTTATTATTAAATACAGGCATATGCTCGTAAAACTCAAGCTTTCTGCCTTATATTACTGCTCTTATTTATTGACTGCCCCTGACTATGAAAAGTCAGGAATTTCCCGCCATGTTTCTTTAAGGCTTACTCATCAGCTGCATCCTTAAGTCCATCGAAATCAACTATTTCAATTCCCGACTGCCCGACTCTCTTTACAAGACCATCTTTTTCAAGCTCCTTCATCTTCCGGCTGACAGTTTCAGGCCTTAATGCAATACTTGCCGCTATGGTATCAAGCTTCATGACAAGCTCACGGTCAGTGGTGTGCTCTTTCCTGTAGAGTATGAAGCCCGCCAGTCTTGCTTTTGGGCTTGCCACAGAAAGAAGCTTATTGCGGACATTGGCATCATGCAATTTCTTGCTGAGAAGCCCGACTGTCTTCATGGCT
>JAZASR010000027.1:0-27220 GCA_036343175.1 Lachnospiraceae bacterium | reverse complement strand
TTTGATTAGCACTTGTGCTTTTCAACTCGCATCTTCTGAATGTGATCAAAGCAATTACCACTGTTATATCAGAAGATGCTTCAAACAAGCTCGCCCTGCGTGCTTTGAAAAGCTGGTTTACCAGGCATGATTTTCATCTCGCCGGTTCCAATGCACAGTATTGCTTACATCTCATCCTCCGCAAACCTTAATTTTCAAAGAATGAAATTCTATCGCTCATTTATAAATGATAAATATTCAAGTTCAGATTTTATGTTATCATCAGCCTCACTAACTAAAAAAAGCACTTTGATGGTCAGGAAAATGCTTCTGGATCGTTCTGAACGCCGCTTCTTAGCGAAGACGACCGACAAGGGAAGTCTGAGGTTAGAAGCGCTGCGTGAAGAAGTGAGCGAGAGCGCATCCAGAAGTATTTCCCTGACCACAAAGTGCTATTAAAAATCATGAAGGCTGATGATAAAAGTAAACAGTGAATGGTTGGGAATGTATATTTTTCGGTATGAGGATGTAAGCATATATGCAGCCCGGAAGAATATTGCGATAAATATTTGATGTTGACAAAATAGCGGCGGGTAATATATAATTACGCAAGCAAAAGGGAGTAGCCCGCAAGTTTTTCTTGCGTCGCGGTTTCGTCAGGACGATCGGCGGTCTTAGCAGTCTATAAGAGAAAGCTGATCCGGAACGTGAATAAGAGCGAGACTTTTACCGTTTATTTTTGTGCGGTAAAAGATCTCGTTTTTTTGTGCTGAAACCAGAGCTTACATCTTACTGCCTTACGGCCTTAAAGGAATGTACATTTGAAGAGAAGACATTTGCTGCCGTAAAGATCTGAGGAAAAAATTTTTAAAATTGTAATGGAGGATATTCTTATGACACTGTTTCTCAACATACTGCTCCTGCTCGTCGGCTTTATTCTTCTCATCAAGGGGGCTGACTTCTTTGTAGAAGGCAGTTCAGCCGCCGCAAAGCTTATGAAGATCCCGTCAGTCATAGTCGGTGTTACTATCGTATCCATGGGAACAAGTCTTCCGGAGCTGGCAGTAAGTACTTCTGCAGCCCTAAACGGCTCTAATGAGATAGCGGTAAGCAATGTGATCGGATCTAACCTCTTCAACTCGCTTGTCGTGCTCGGTGTTGCTGCTATAATAGCAGCAGTACCTGTGAAAAGTTCACTTCTAAAGTGTGAATTTCCTCTGAATCTCTTAATAACAGCCATGCTTGGTCTGTTTGGCGCGGATCTTTTGATGAAGGGCAAAACACAGGCAGAAGGTCTTGACTTCATGAAGAATGCAAATGAAGAGATGCCTGCCGGTACACTTGGCAGGGGCGAGGGTATCGCTCTTCTTGTAATATTTATCCTCTACCTTACATACACTGTTTTTCAGGCGCTTAAGTCAAGAAAAGAGACCCTTGCAAAAGAAGCAGCCGGCGAGATAGAAAAAGAAGATAAGCCGATGCCGGTCTGGAGATCCATTATTTATATTATCGGAGGTATCATAGCGATCAAGTTCGGCGGAGACTTTGTAGTAGACTCAGCAAGAGTCATAGCAAAGTTCTTCGGCATGTCAGAGACCCTGATCGGTCTTACCATCGTAGCCTGCGGAACATCTCTCCCTGAACTTGTAACATCGGCTGTAGCTTCCAAAAAGGGTGAGAATGACATTGCAGTTGGTAATGGCATCGGCTCCAATATCTTCAACATCCTCTTTATCCTTGGCGTATCAGCCACGATCACCCCGATATCGGTCATAAGCGGCTCCATAGTCGACACGATAGTCCTGTTCTTCGTATCCGCTCTTATGTTTCTATTCTGTGGCACAAGGAAGGAAGTAAAACGTACAGAAGGCATTACGATGGTCATCATCTACATTATCTACCTTACTTATATTATTATGAGGTGAAAATTATAATATTATGAGGTGAAAATTATATTATTATGAGTTGAAAAAACCTGATAGAATATTTTCGTTTTTAGAGATAATGAAATTTTCTATTGATATTGGAGGCCGGTATTAGTATAATGCTAATGATTTTTTATAAGATTAACAGAAAAGCCTGTCTGGCTTTGATCATTTTCGCAGGTGTATGTTCACTGATCGTCACCGGATGTGGTAAGAAGGCCGGAGAAAAGAGACAGGCAAAAAGGGAGGAAATTAAAGAAATGAACGTATCGTCAAAAGATATTCATGACGGTGTCTGGGACACAAAGATCACTAATACTGCTTATGGAAAGAATGTTTCACCGGCGCTTAAGTTTGACCCTGTAGACGGGGCAACATTTTATGCTGTATATATGGTAGACCCGGATGGCAGCAACTGGCTTCATTGGAGACTGTTTACAAAGAAGACAGAGCTTGAGACAGGAGAGGACGATGGAGAATACATCGGGCCATATCCGCCGGCAGGTACTCACAGGTATATAGTAAAGGTATATGCCCTTAAGAAGAGACCTGACAGCCGTCCAGGCAACTTCGATGCATCAGGAGAGACGATAGATAAGATCCGTGAGATGATAGATATCTCTGATGGCTTTCAGGGAAACATCCTTGGCGAAGGCGAACTGGTTGGAACTTATACAGCAGGTGACAGGTAATATACAGATGATGCTGCATGGCATCCTGTGAGTAGAAAGACCGGAACAAAGATCATGGCAATGTAATATAGTAAAATATAAATGATATTGTATGGCATCTGATAATTAAATTCTCATTACCAGATCTGTAAGTAATATTAAAAAGCTCCCGGCTGGAGATCCCGCCGGGAGCTTTTTTATGTCTGCGATAAAAAACACCCATATCTTATATTTAAGATATGGGTGCATTAATACTATTTAAGGATCGATCTAAAGTTAATTATCAGAACTTGCCAGCCTTTGCAGCTTCCTCAACAGAAACAGCAACGGCAACTGTAGCACCGACCATAGGGTTATTGCCCATTCCGATAAGACCCATCATTTCTACGTGAGCAGGAACTGATGAAGAACCGGCGAACTGAGCGTCACTGTGCATACGACCCATAGTATCTGTCATACCATAAGAAGCAGGACCGGCTGCCATGTTATCAGGGTGGAGAGTACGTCCTGTACCGCCGCCTGAAGCAACTGAGAAGTAAGGCTTACCAGCCTCGATACGCTCCTTCTTGTATGTACCTGCAACAGGGTGCTGGAAACGTGTAGGATTTGTTGAGTTACCTGTGATGGATACACCAACGTTCTCCTGCCACATGATAGCAACACCTTCCTGAACATCGTCAGCACCATAGCACTTTACTAAAGCACGAGGTCCCTTTGAATAAGGTGTCTCAGAAACGATATTAAGCTTTGCAGCCTTGTAGTCGTACTGGGTCTCAACGAATGTGAAGCCGTTGATACGTGAGATGATCTGAGCAGCATCCTTGCCAAGTCCGTTAAGGATAACACGAAGAGGCTTTTGACGAACCTTGTTGGCATTGTTGGCAATACCGATAGCACCCTCAGCAGCTGCGAATGACTCGTGGCCTGCAAGGAAACAGAAGCACTCTGTATCCTCTTCAAGGAGCATCTTACCAAGATTGCCGTGACCAAGACCGACCTTACGGTGATCAGCAACAGAACCAGGAATACAGAAAGACTGAAGTCCTTCACCGATAGCAGCAGCGGCATCAGCAGCGCGTTTGCAGCCCTTTTTGATAGCGATAGCGGCACCGATCGTGTAAGCCCAGGCAGCATTCTCGAAGCAGATAGGCTGGATGCCCTTTACCATATTATAAACATCAAGACCAGCGTCCTTTGTGATCTTCTCAGCTTCTTCTACAGAAGAAATGCCATAAGAATTGAGGACTTTGTTGATCTGATCTATTCTTCTTTCATAACCTTCAAATAAAGCCATTGTTATAAATTCTCCTTCCTTTCAGATCATTCTTTTCTTGGATCGATGAACTTAACAGCATCTGCGATACGGCCATACTGACCCTTAGCCTTCTCCCATGCATCGTTAGGTGACATACCGTTCTTGATGAAATCTGTCATCTTACCGAGAGAAACGAACTTGTAGCCGATGACCTCATTGTTCTCATCGAGTGCAAGATCTGTAACATAGCCCTCTGTCATCTCGAGGTAGCGGACACCCTTCTCCTTGGTAGCATACATAGTACCTACCTGTGAGCGAAGTCCCTTACCAAGATCCTCAAGACCAGCGCCGATTGCAAGACCGTCATCAGAGAAAGCACTCTGTGAACGACCATAAACTATCTGAAGGAAGAGCTCTCTCATAGCTGTGTTGATAGCATCGCATACAAGGTCTGAGTTCAGAGCTTCAAGGATCGTCTTGCCCTGAAGGATCTCAGCAGCCATAGCAGCAGAGTGAGTCATACCTGAGCATCCGATAGTCTCTATGAGAGCTTCCTGGATAACGCCCTCCTTGATATTCAGAGACAGCTTGCAGCAGCCCTGCTGTGGAGCGCACCAGCCTACACCATGTGTAAAACCGGAAATGTCCTTAATCTCTTTGGCGTGAACCCACTTTCCTTCTTCAGGAATAGGAGCTGGCTCATGCTTTGCACCCTTGGCAACTGGGCACATGTTCTTAACTTCTTCTGTGTAAATCATTATTTTACCCCTTTCGCCATAATATTTTTCTTGAGCCTTGTATAATAAGACCCATATTGAAAAGACCTGCCCAGATCTTTTATGTTATATATTATGCCACAAAAAGCGCTTAACTACCACAAAAAAATGCATTTTCATAAGCAAAATCTCTGTGACAGGATGGTAAAATTTTAACATGCCAAATATTAGTAAAACTATTTGTCGAATTTATCAGTAAATATTAAATGCCTCTTTAAAAGTTAAAACTATATGAATTATTAATAGTAAAAATAGCACATTATTTATATTTATTACAGATAAAAGTCATGTATAATAATAGTTTAGGGCAGACCTGTTTACAATATGAAAAGGTTTATTATCTGAAAAGGATTTTAATATCTGATAAGAATTACTGAAAATGATATCAGATTGAATATAAAGTCCTTATTTCAATCTTTTAAGGAGGAGATCATGAAACAGCATAATCAGCAGCTGAAACTACTGTATCTTGCAAAGGTAATGCTGGAAAGAACTGACAAAGATCATCAAATGCAGATCGAAGATATCATAAAGGCTCTTAATGAATATGAAATTCCGGTTCAGAGAAAGACTCTTTCTAAAGATATCGAACTTCTGAATGATTTTGGAGATCTGGATAATACCGGCATCATATCAGTGGATGAGACTGATCCCGAATATGAGGATCTTCTTGAATCAAATCATTTCTTCTTCCATATAAGAAAGCACAGGGTCGGGAATAAAGTTTTTTATTATGTCGATAAAAGGCTTTTTGATCCGGTGGAGCTGAGGATCCTTGCTGATATGGTCATTTCGTCAAGCTATATTACCAATAAAAAATCCAGACTGCTGCGTGAAAAACTGAATTTTCTTCAGAGCATGTATGAGGCAAAGCTCCTTAAACGCGAAGTCCTTGTCCAGGAGAGAGTAAAGACAGATAACGAGAGCATATACAGGACTTTGGACATAATTCAGGATGCGATCTCAGATAATAAAAAGATCAGTTTTAAATACTTTGGCTGGTCATTTGAGAGATCGGGAAAGGACATCATAAATTACAGAAAATTTCATCATGATGGCGCACGTTCTATAGCAAGCCCATTTGCCATTATCTATGATAAAGAGCATTATTATATGGTCGCGTTTTCTGATGCACGCAGGGAAATAAGGATCTACAGAGTCGATAAGATGATATCTGTTGAGCTTACCGATGAAAAGCGGGAGGGAAAGGCGGCTTATGATGAGGAAGATAAGGAAACTTATACAAAGTCTCATTTCAATATGTTCGGCGGAAGGACAGAAAGAGTATCACTTTCCTGTAATGCCGATGATGCAAATATCCTGCGCGACAAGTTTGGCAATGATATGGAAGTGATCAGAGAAGGCGAAGACAGATATAAGGTGAACTTCCGCGTTGCTGTGAATGACCAGTTCCTGGGCTGGCTTTTAGGACTTCATAATTCGGGTATAAAGATAGAGACAAAAGAAGTGCAGGAGAAGATGAGGGAAAAGATCAGAAAAGAAGCAGAAAAGTACGGCATAACAGGAATGTGAACAGGTGTTGAAATGAAAAACATATATGGGAAGAGGGTGCTCGTAACAGGAGCATCGCATGGAATCGGGAAGTCTATCGCAGACGCATTTGCCGACCGCGGATGCATAGTTACAGGTGTTTCAAGGAACTGCATTGAAGAAGAGTTTCCAAGAGACAATGGCGGCAATCTCATTATGAGAAGGATGGATATCACAGATAAGAGATCTGTAAAAGCATTAATTGGAAGGCTTGATGGTATAGATATCCTGGTACTTGCGGCAGGATATGGCATTGCAGGACCGGCAGAAGAGGTCGATGCAAAGGATGTCAAAGACCAGATGAACGTCAATTATTTTGGGAATATCACAGTTTGTAATCTGGTGCTCAAGCGCATGCGTGAGCAGAGCCGCGGTCTTGTAATTGCTATAAGCTCCATAGCCGGAAGAGTGCCGATACCTATGCAGAGTCATTATTCATCAAGCAAATATGCTTTGGAAGCTTATATTGAAGCTGTCCGCATGGAGATGCGTCCGTTCGGAGTGAGGGCTGTTCTTCTTGAACCGGGTGATACAAAGACGGGCTTTACAGGCAGCAGAAGGATAATCATTGGTGAGAATTCGCCATATGCTGATATCTGCAGCAAAAGCGTAAAGAAAATGGGGCATGATGAACAGACAGGAAAGAGCCCTGAGACTGTTGCGCGTGCCGCTGTAAAAATGGCAGGAAAGAAGAATCCCCCTGTCCGCGTTGCTATAGGATTTGACTATAAAGTCCTTATGTTCATACTCAGGCTCTTACCTGCAAGACTGGTGGAGTTTATCATAAGGCTTTTATATCTTCCGGGGTGGAGATGAAATAATTTTATATTTCAATTGAAATGAAATGTATCTTAAGGTTAGTGAAGCATGTTCACTAACCTTTTTTTATTATACATTCGCAGCCGTATCAAATTGGGAGTTGTACAATGTCTTGTAGAAGCCTCCTTTGGCAATGAGTTCGTCGTGGCTTCCCTGCTCGATTATGCGGCCGTCCTTCATTACAAGTATGATATCAGCATGGCGGATAGTTGAAAGCCTGTGGGCTACTATAAAGCTTGTGCGGCCTGTCATGAGCTTATTGAAGGCGTTCTGTATGAGGATCTCGGTACGGGTGTCTATACTTGAAGTTGCCTCGTCGAGGATGAGCATAGGGGGCTTAGTGAGCATGACCCTGCTTATACAGAGAAGCTGCTTCTGGCCCTGGCTTAGTGAATCATCGGTGACAAAGGTATCGAGCTTTTCCGGCATCCTCTTTATGAATTCCCAGCTGTGGGCATCTTTTGCAGCGGCGATTATCTCATCATCGCCGGCATCAGGCTTTCCGAAAGCAATGTTCTCGCGGATAGTGCCGTCCATAAGCCAGGTATCCTGCAGAACCATGCCGTAGTTCTTTCTGAGTGAATGGCGGCTGACAGAATAGATGTCTTTCCCGTCGACCTTGATGGTGCCGGCATTTACGTCATAGAAACGCATGAGGAGATTGATAAATGTCGTCTTGCCGCAGCCGGTAGGTCCTACTATTGCTATAGTCTGTCCGGGTCTTACATTAAGATTAAAGTCTTCGATGAGCTTTTTATCCTTAACATATGAGAAAGCTGCATTCTCGATATCGATCCTTCCATTTGCGTCGGAAAGCTCTTCTTCAGGCTCCGGTGATTGAGGCTCTGCCTCAATAAGAGAGAATACCCTCGCGGCGCATGCCATTGCATTCTGAAGCTCGGTAAATACAGAACTTATATCATTAAATGGCTTCATATACTGGTTGGCATATGTAAGGAGTACTGTAAGACCGCCGACGGTCAGGTGTCCGTTTATTATCGAAAATGCGCCTGTGAGGGCTACAAGGGCATAGATCACAGAGTTTACTGCCCGGGTGGAAGGATTAGTCAGAGATGAGAAGAATATGGCTCTTGTAGAATATTTCTTCAGGTCCGCATTGAGTTTACTGAAGTGCGCTGAAGCTTCTTTTTCATGGTCAAAAGCCTTGACAATTTTCTCATTGCTTATCATTTCATTGATGAATGCTGTCTGTTCGCCGCGGACTTTGGTCTGCTCCTGGAACATGCTGAATGTATGTGAGGCAATGAACTTCGCAACTAAGAAGCTCACAGGAGTGAGGACCACTACCATGAGAGTGATAGGTATGTTTCTGGTCAGCATGAATATGATAGTCATGATTATCATGACCGCTGATGAGAAAAGCTGGCCGAAGCCTAAAAGAAGGCCGTCGGAAAGCTGGTCGGCATCGGCTGTTACCTTCTGAACTATATCTCCTTCTGAGTTCCGGTCAATATAGGAGAGAGGAAGCTTTTGTATGTGGCGGATAGCCTTGCTGCGGATATCTGCAACAGTTTTAAAGGCAAGGCGGTTGTTAATGATATTCATGAGCCAGGTAATGAATGCCTCGATCAGCAAAAGTATGAAAATGATCTTTAAATATCCCTTAATCTCGGCAAAGTCAACATTGTTCTGCCCGACAATGCAGTCGATAGAATTGCCGAACAGGATGGGTATGTAAAGCTGTAGGACAACTGAACCAGAGGCTGTGATGATGCTTAATAACAGAAGATAGCGGTATCTCCCTATAAACTTAAGTACCTTCTTCATGACAGCCATGGAACTGGTCTCAGGTTTCCCTGTTTCTCTGTATTCGGAGCCAGGTGCCTGTACTTTTGTCTGGTCTGTTTTCTTTTCTGAGTTATTTATATTATCAGCTTTATTTTTCATTTTGTCCCATCCCCCTTTATGATAAACCTTCAATTACGAAGTCTTCAGGCTTCTCTTCAGGATATTGTGAATAATAGATCTCCTGGTAGACACGGCAGGATCTTAAGAGTTCATCGTGCGTCCCAAGTCCGGCAGGATGTCCGTCATCAAGAACAAGTATCCGGTCGGCATTCCTGATAGAGGAGGTACGCTGGGAAATTATGAATATTACCGGACCGCCCTCCATACTTCTGATAGCATTTCTCAAGGCAAGGTCAGTTGCAAAGTCAAGGGCGGATGATGAATCATCCATTATAAGTATTTCAGGCTTCTTTACAAGCGCACGGGCAATGGTAAGTCTCTGTCTCTGACCGCCTGAGAAATTGCGGCCGTTTTGTTCAACTGAAGCATCGAGCTCTCCGTCCTTCTTTTTTACTACGTCTTCTGCCTGAGCATTCCTTACAGCTTCCCACATATCATCATCGGATGCTTCTTCATTGCCCCATCTTAAGTTATCGCGGATGGTTCCCTTGAAGAGTACAGCCTTCTGAGGTACCATGCCGATCTTTGCCAGAAGTGAGGACTTCGTATATTTCCTGACGTCGACTCCGTCTACCTTCACTGAACCTTCGCCTGCATCATAGAAACGGGGAATGAGGTTTGCGACAGTGGTTTTTCCGGATCCGGTACCGCCTATGATGCCGATGGTCTGACCCCTGTATGCCTTAAAATTAATATCTTCTACAGCATTTGTGTCAGAGCCCGCGTAGGAGAATGAGACATGGCCGAATTCGACGACAGGGGCATCGTGGCTGCATTGATCTGCCTGAATGTCATTCTCCGGAAACTCCATGCCCGGTTCCATGTCAAGTATTGCAGCTACGCGGTCTGAGCAGGCAAGAGCTTTATTGATATTTATGATAAGATCAGCAAGCTTCACGAGCTCTACTATTATCTGTGCCATATAGTTATAGAGAGCAACGACGTCGCCCTGCATGAGTCCGCCAGCATTTACTTTGATGGCACCGGCATTAATAAGTATTATGGTCGCTATATTTACGATCACATATGTTGCGGGGTTCATCATCGCTGACATCCTGCCGACCTTTTCATTGGTCTTTATGAGCAGATCATTGTATTTGTCGAATTTTTCGACTTCAGCATCCTCCTTGCAGAAAGCGCGGATCACTCGAATGCCGGAAAGATTCTCACGGGTAATGCCTGTCAGGCGGTCGAGCGTGCTCTGAACCTTTTTAAAAAGCGGTATCGAAAGAAGCATAATTGAAAATACCACTATCGAAAGGGCAGGTATGGTAACAACGAAGATCAGGGCACACTTTACGTCGATCAAAAAGGCCATGATCATAGAGCCAAAGACTATGAAGGGGCTTCTGAGAAGGACCCTGAGGGTAAGGTTCACACCATTCTGTATCTGATTTATGTCAGATGTGAGCCGTGTTATGAGTGTATTAGATCCTAAATGATCCAGTTCTTTATAAGAAAATGACTGTATGTGGTCGAATACCGCCTGACGCAGGCGTGTAACAAATGTGACGCTTACGTCAGCAGAGAACCATTGGGCTGTAAATGAGAATAAAAGTCCGAGAATTGCAAGCACAATGAGAAATATGAATCCCATGATGATCTCGTTCTGACTGCCTCCGATGATGCCGCGGTTAATGATGCGGGCGACTGCCAGAGGTACCAGCAGGTTCATAAGAGCTTCGAGGAGCTTTAATGTTGGAGCCATGACAGCCCTTACTTTAAGTCCATAGAAGTACTTCATTAAACGTTTCATGTCTTTTCTCCTGAAAATTATTTTATTGCAGAATATATTATCATACTACTTTTTTTATTTATCAACCAATAAACAAAGATTTTGCTTTATTATTATATTGGGTTATAATACTTTGAAAAATAAGGAGCAATTTATGATGGGTTTTATCAGGTGCTTTATGTATTGTTTCGCGCTGGGGCTTATGTCTTTCTTTATAGGAAGGCTATTTGCCCTGGTACATTTCAGACCCGGACGTTTTCCCTGGAGGGAGTATTCCTTTGAGCGCGGCGGAAAATACTATAACAGGTTCTTTATAAAGAAATGGAAGGATCGGATACCGGACATGAGCCGGATATTCTTTATGATCATGCCTGAAAAGAAGATCAGCATTGAGATCGATCTTGAAGTACTCGGAAAGATGATAAATGAGACATGTCTTGCCGAAGCAGTACATGTTTTTCTTTGCATAGGCAGCATCGGCTGTCTTTTCATATGGAGAGGCCCGGGCGGAGTCATAATGGCGCTGCTTTTCTTTCTTGGAAACATCCCGTTTATCATGGTGCAGAGGTACAACAGGGCAAGGTATATAAAGACGCAGGAATCCATGGATAAAAAGAGATCTTTCAGGCATTGAGCTGCAGCAGGCAGGAGATGCAAGGGTACAAATGGTCGCGGATCAATAGGGATCATTTTGACATTGATCATGTAAATAAAATGGTAAGTAAGATCGATACAGTAAGGAGTAATGGAAATGAAAGTCTTGATATTAAGCTGCAATACAGGCGGAGGACATAATGCGGCAGCCTCAGCAGTTAAGGATAAGTTCATCGAATGCGGACACGAGTGCGTCATTACTGATGCGCTGCGGTTCATATCGGATGGGACCAGCAGGTTCATGTCAGAGGGTCTCCAGTTCGTCTACAGGAACATACCGGATCTGTTCAGGGGTGGATATGAGGTCTCAGACCTGCATAGGGGCTGCTTTGATGAGGGAACCGGCATTTATGATTTTTTCGAGTCCGGAACCGGCCGTCTCTTAAGATACATAAAGCAGAAAGAATTCGATGTGGTTCTATGTACCCACGTATTTGCCGCATACATGCTTACTATAATCAGAAAGCATCATCCCCTTGATGCCATCACAGGCTTTATAGCTACAGATTATACATTCAGCCCCAGCGGTGAGCATACTAAGCTTGATGTATATTTTACACCTGACAGCAGCCTTTCATATGAGTTCATGAAATATGGAATAAAAAAGAAAAGACTTGTGCCAAGCGGCATACCGGTTGACAAAACCTTCTTTGAACAATTCACCAGGCAGGAGGCCAAGGACAGGCTCGGTCTTCCGAAGAATTGTCGGCACGCTGTCATGATGTTCGGTTCCATGGGCTGCGGTCCTCTGAAGCGCATGACAGAATATCTGTCTCTTGGTATTCACCGCAATCAGTATCTTTCAGTTGTCTGCGGCAATAATAATAAACTCTATAAGCATTTGAAGAATAAATATAAGGATAACAGGAATATAAGAATTTATGGCTATGTGAAAAATGTCTCTGCCCTGCTTAAGAGCGCAGACCTCTATATTACAAAGCCGGGAGGGGTAAGTATCTCAGAAGCAGCGATCCTGCGCCTTCCTATGGTCTTTGTCGATGCAGTGGCGGGCTGCGAGGAGTACAATATGCAGTACTTCATTCAGCGCGGATGCGCTTTGACGAGAAAGTCGGTCATGGGACTTACGTATCTGGTCCTGACTCTTTTAGGTGACCGCGAAAGCCTTCTGAATATGCACCGAAACTTTGATTCAGTATGTCGTCAGGACGGAGCGCAGATAATAGTGGATGAGATCGTGAAGAGGTATGACAGCAGACAGGAGGAAAGCCCGATCGAGTGAGATATTCTTTTCGATCGCAGATAAAATAATACGCTTCAATAGAAAGATCAATAATGATCTTAAAGCCAGGAATAATACGTTTTCAAGATAAAGATAAGTTTTCAAAATAAAGATACGTTTTCAAAATAAAGATACGTTTTCAAAATCAATAACACGTTTTCAATAAATGTAATATTAATGGTTTTAAATGTAAGATTATAAAGGAAAAAGCTATGAAAAAGCCTGAGACAGATTTAAGAAGATTCAGATTCTCCAGACTTGACACTGACGAGTTCAGACACCTGAAGTGGCTTATATGGTGGCCATTTTATGGATTATCATTTTTATTCGTGGAAAGATTCTATAAACCGCCGGAATGGCACCTGATATACTGCCGTTTTGACGACATGATCCCATTCTGTGAATACTTTCTCATACCATATATGTTCTGGTTCGTATTCATGGTCGGAATGCTTGTATATACCGGCTTTTATGATAAAAAGTGCTTTACGGGCATGATGAAGTTCATAGCTCTGACATTTACTTTATCTGTCATAATATATCTTATATATCCGAACTATCAGAACTTAAGGCCGGATACTTTTGAAAGGAATAATATTTTTACCACATTCATAAAACACTTTTACCAGTTTGATACAGATACAAATGTCTGCCCGTCGATACATGTCATAGGCTCATTTGCAACGGTCTTTGCAGCATACCACTGTAAGGATATAAGAAGCTTTCGGGTAAAGCTTTTATTCCTGATCATCGGTATCCTTATATCGATATCCACGGTCTTTTTAAAGCAGCACTCTGTGATAGACATAGCGGGCGGAGCTCTCATGTGCGCTTTCGGATATGCTGTGGTGTATGGAAGGAAGCATTAAGTGCTGAAAAGTATACCTTCCCTAACATTTCCGGTTTTAGTAAGGGAGAATATGCCAACCAATATTGACATTTTCAATTCCATAGGACATCAAAAAGAATATTTGCCAAAAATAATGCGAAATTTTGTGCAAAATGTATAAGCTGCCAGGAAATGTGTATTGGTTAAACAGTTTTATGCTAACCTATACACGCCTGTATCATGTTCTGTACGTTATTATGTATAGGTTAGCCTGCTATTAAGCTAACCTATACACATTTGGATCCAGCTTAGTCCGTTATCATGTATAGGTTAGCCTGCTATTAAGCTAACCTATACACATTTGGATCATGCTTAGTCCGTTATCATGTATAGGTTAACCTACTATTAAGCTAACCTATACACATTTGGATCATGCTTTGTCCGTTATTATGTATAGGTTAGCCTACTATTAAGCTAACCTATACACGCCTGTATCATGTTCTGTACGTTATTATGTATAGGTTAGCCTACTATTAAGCTAGCCTATACACATTTGGATCCAGCTTAGTCCGTTATCATGTATAGGTTAGCCTGCTATTAAGCTAACCTATACACATTTGGATCCAGCGGTGATTTGTGAGTAACAATCTCATTGAGGAAAATATGCCAACCAATATTGATAATTTCAATTCCAGGCTTTCTGCCCTTTAACTTGTATATCAGACCGCTTATAGTATAATATTATGAACATTTTATGCCTTTTCTGGGAGAAGGGAGTGCGTAATTTTGAGCTGCAAAATAGATGTAGTTGGGGATGTTGCGAGGGCAGTGGCTTTTACTACCAAAGCTGCTTACAGTGCGGGATTTCTTGCTTATAAGGCAGGCAAGCAGGTCGTTAAGGCTGCGACCGTCATTGACAGGACTGTTGACGAGAAGAAGGAAGAGCTTGAAGAGAAGGTCCACCAGAGGAAGCTCGTCGCCGTTTCTGAGCACGGGCAGCTGCTGGATACGGTAGAGCAGATAAAGAAGCAGCTGAATAAAGAATCTTTAGATGCAGACGCCATGACACTTACAAAGATAAATGATCTTATGGTAAGACTCGATCAGATCCTATCTGAGACTGTTCCAGAAGATGTCAGCCAGATAGAGAACCTGAATAATCTGCAATACGGGATCTTAAAAGATATCCTGGCTGAGAATGAGAGCCTTAAGCATTCAGTAGTCACTGATGAAGGCATTTACAAGGGCATGGCCGTCGCAGACCTTATGGAAGACCTGCGGATCGCATTCAGCGCTGCCCAGATACACGATACAAGGGGCGAGAACGTTGTCGCCGCAGACCCTGATGTTCTTGAACGAATCGAATTAAATGAGCGTCTTGCAAAAGTCACCGGCCGCATCATGTCGGCTCTTTCTTATGTTCGTGACCTTTCTGACAATATGGGACTTTCCGATGCCACCCTGACCTGGTTCTTAAGCTGTTTTAACGGCATCGACAAGCAGATCGAGCAGATCTGTACTCCGCGAATCACAAATGAAAAATTAAAAAGAGAGATCAGACGCCTGGAGGAATCCATGCAGCAGTTCGATGCCATGTATCCCGCGATTGAGGAGAACAGGCAGAGGATGGAGCAGCTCTATGATATCTACAGGGATGCCGCATTGTCTCTTGCTGAAGATCCGATTCCAATAAAAGAATTTAAAAATGAAGATGATCTGACTAATGCGCTTAATTACCTTAAGGAGCGCAGCAACAGGGCTGAAAAGTGCGCTGAGCTCTATCAGAAGCTGGGACGGTCTGCTTATATATGCTTTGCCTGGGATGAAGAGCTTAAAGCTCTTGGATATAACGTCAGAAGCCGCAGGCAGATCACTGATATGGCTCTGTATGCACCTGAGCATGGGGAGATCTCGGGCGCTAAACTGCCATTCTACCAATGGAAGGACAATGAACTGACCCAGATATATGAGCTTTCTCACGAGTGTGTTATGCAGCTGATAGTACATGAAGACGGAACGGTTTCCATGGATACGTACTCTGATGCATCAGAAAGTGACAATGACCTTGTAGAAAAGGCACAGGCTTCGCATTGTTCCAGAATGAAGAAAGGCATATAATACAAAGAGGGGTTTAGATATATGCGGAAGATCGGCTGTAAGATATGTCCGAACTGCGGACTGTATAATGGACTGAATATTACAAAATGTGAGTGCGGACAGGACATGAGTCACATTCCGGGGTCTTTAGTCGATTCACCTGTGCCTGCAGGGGAAAGAGGAGAACTCGATGAGACAAGGCCGTTTTACGTGCAGAAGTGCTCATTCTGTGGTGCTCTTAACATTTCAGATGATCCCGATCATCCTGTGAAGGTATGTTACAAATGCCATAAGACGAGGGTATCATTCGTTACTCCTGTTTTATATATCCAGGAAGGTAACGAAGAAGATAAGAAGGGCACCCATGAAAGATATGAAGAAGATAAAAAGGGCATCCATGAAAGATATGAAGAAGATAAAAAGGGTACCCGTGAAAGAAATGAAGAAGATAAGGAGGGTACCCATGAAGACAATGGAGAAGATGAAAAATATGCTGAAAAGTCACCCTTGAGTACTGGAGCGGTCGCGGTCCCTTTCAGCGATAATAAAAAAATAAGCAGTTCAGAGGATCACAGGGCAGATGATCATACGGATAATTCCGACCTGAAGATAAGATCGTCTGAAGAGAAAACCGAGGATGCGCGTATTTTGAGCCTTCGCAGCATCGGTGATAATCTTAAAGCGCACGCAACCGGGATCGAAAGGCTTGGCGTATATCGTATTGAGAATGGAACAGGCATTGCAGACCATGCCGAAGAAAGCTATAATGCGGATGGAAGCCAAAATAAGGATAATGCATCCTCAAATGGCGGATATAGCATAGAAGGTCTCCTTTTACAGGCGGAGAGTGAGGCTTACAAAAAGAGACAGTCAGATGAGAAATTAAAGGAACCGCATCCTGAAGATACCATGTGGAATGAGATCCTTAAGAATATCAGAATTGCTGTTGATAACAGCAGGACAGATCATTCAGATGAGAGCAGGAATAATGAAAAGGAAAATTCATATGCAGGATCTTTATTTAAGATGATCGACGCCGATGATGACGATAAAGAAGGTCGGCAGGATAGCCATGATACGGAAGAAAATGACGTTGATAACGGGGGCTGGGGCTCCATATTGGGAGGAAATGCAGAAGACCTTATTTCCGGACTTGCAGACCCGGATGATAACGATAAAGCCTTAAAGGACAGAGTAAAGCTGGACAGGAGCTCTTTCATGTACTTAACAGCGGTAAGGTCACAAATATTTCACTGATCATGACAGCTGCCGGACCGGTCGCATTTATGGCAAGTGTCATATTATTGACGCTCTTAATAGTACTTGTAAGGCTGCTGAAGTTTGATGCAAAGATCATTACGGGATTATTCGGAAATGTGTGATGCCTGACAGGAAAAATTTATCAGCTGAGCGGGCAGAATACGATTTTGTCATATTCGGGGAGAAGAGATATGAATGATTTTATGGAGATTTTTGAAGAGGCGCAAAAGCTGAATGATGAGAAAGAATCTCTGAATAAGCAGGTGTCCGATATTCATGAGACATACATGCGTAAGAAAAGGATACTCGACTCTGAACATGAGTCCCATTTAAGGGACATTGATGATGCCCTGAGGGCTGATACAGAACAGATAAAAAAGCAGGAAAATAATGATGTACGCTCATATCTGAATCTCAAGAACAGTCTCAATGCCATGCTTAAGCCTGTAAGGCAGGAATTTCCCAATGAGGCTTTAAAGCCTTATACACCGACACCGGTAAGACTCGACCAGTCTGAGATAGACAATTTATTTAATGAATTAAGGAAAGACGATATCCATTCAAAAATAAAACATACTTTTAAAATTGACGGTGCCATGACTCGTGAGAATATGGCACTTCAGATACTCCACAAGCTTGCTGATGCTGTATGCTATATTGACAGGCGGATAGAAGATGTAAGCAGATCTGCAAAAAGATCAATGGAGGCAAAGCAGACTGAAGCAAGACACAAAAGAGAGACCGAGAACGTAAGGTATACAGAGCTTGTTGAAAAAATAGAAAATGATTACAGGCGTGATCGTGAGATCTCCATGGACCGGCTGATGAGTTTCGACAGCTCCGATAAGCTCAAGGCATGCATGAGCCACATCGACACCATCAATAAATTGAACGATCAGAAGATGGGGCTTTGGGGAGAATATTCCATTCCGGAAAATATGCCTGATTCCCTGCCGCTGGTCGATACTGTTATCTCCCTGCCTGCTGATGATGAAGATGAGACAGGGGATATACATATCCCATATGAGGTAGATCTGGATCATGCTAACATCATAGTGATAACCGGTGAGAACAGATACGGCAGTACATCTGCCCAGACTGATTCTGAAAGCCTGAAGCGCTGCATAGCCCGTCAATTTATAGCTGAGCTCATAAAGACTGTTCCTCCGGGTCTCATGAATATGAACGTATTCGATCCTCTCTACAATGGCGCCAGTCTTGAGAGCCTCATTGACATTACAAATCTTGGTACTCTTGACCTGGGGTTTGACCTCTTTACCGGCAATGATAACAGTGAAAGGCTTAAATACTTAAATGATCGTCTTTCGGATATTATCCGCAAAACCGCAGGCATGAGCAGGTCACTTTATGAGTACAATAAAATGGTCTCTGCGGACAGAAGGATACCTCTGACCTGGATAGTTGACTTTGATTTCTCAGAGCAGAGCGATATTTATTTTGATAATTATTTAAGGTGACTGTTTATAAATGCTGAAAGAGCGGGATATTCATTTGTTTTTGTGACTAATCCGGCAGGATACTTAAGGCTTAAGAACATAGCGGTATCATCCGGTTCCATTAATATGATCCATCTGGACTGTATGAGCGGAACACTTGAAGCAGGCGCCAGGAGTCTTGAATTCACTAAGAGCGCAAGTCCTGACCCTCACCAGATACGTTCATTCATGGCCAGCCTAAAAAGCTTCTACGATGAAAAGTCAGCCAGGAATAACAGTATTTCCGAAGTATTTAAGAAAAACGGAGTCGACTTAAAAAGCGCGGCTGCCGGTCTGAATATACCAGCAGCGCTTGACGGGCAGGGAAACCTTGTAAATATATGCCTGGGCGGAGAAGGAAGCAAACATGGATTCATATCCGGGGGAACAAACTCGGGAAAGTCGACTTTGCTGCATACTATCATTTTAAGCGCATGTATGCATTACAGACCGGACGATCTGGAAATATTGCTTGCAGACTATAAAATGACAGAATTTCACCTTTACAGACGGTATCCTGCGCCCCACATAAAGCTGATCGGTGTCAGTCAGACCGAGGACTTTACATTCAGTCTCCTTGACCATATTGAAGAGGAAGCCGAGAGAAGGACTTATCTTTTCAGCAGGTTCGAGGTACAGAATCTGGCTGAATACAGGAAGCACAAGGGTGAAGAAGGATATGAGGAATGCCCGAGGATCTTAATAGTTATCGATGAATTCCACAGAATGAGCCAGCATGTAGCAGAAGTGCCGGAATATAAAGATAAATTAGAGAATCTTTTAAGAGAATACCGTGCCCAGGGCATCAACTGCCTGCTTGCCGATCAGACATTCAGCACCGGACTTAATGGTCTGACACCGGCTGCAAAGAATCAGATAGGTCTCAGGATAGCTCTCAGGAATGAAGCCCTTAATACCGAAGTTATGAATACACTTGAAGTCGGACCTGCGTACTATTCCGACAGTTTTCAGAAGACTATAAGCTCCATGCGTCAGGGAGACTTCATCATGAAGGTATATATGCATGAGCAGCAGGGCGATAACACTGATATCAGGCTGGAAAAGTTCAGAGGATTGAAGACTGTGCCTGAAGATATTGCTTCTGTCGGAAGAGTCCTTGCCGATATCTATAAGGAGCAGATAAGTAAAGATGGCCGGACAGGCCCTCTCTATATCAATACAAAAGAGCAGACAGAGTGGAGTATTGAAGAGGCACAGGCCCTTGACAGATCAAGAGAGCTGATATATCCGGATATGAGAGTATATCTCGGAAAGACAGCCTCACTCGAGCCTTGTTTTGCCATAGATCTTTCACGCGAACCCGATGAGAACATTTCCATAGTC
This sequence comes from Lachnospiraceae bacterium, assembly GCA_036343175.1. GTDB lineage: Bacteria > Bacillota > Clostridia > Lachnospirales > Lachnospiraceae > JAEEJA01. The sequence goes on along the minus strand of JAZASR010000027.1, from coordinate 7,660 downwards.
GGCGGCAGCGCCCGTCAGAGGATGGAGATAATATCCGCAGCTATTGACAGCGTAAAGTACCGCGGCTATAAGCTCTACTTATTTGCGGCTTCTCACTCCGATATAATGAGAGAATATAAGAATGTAATACGTGAAAAGATCGCTGATATACCAAATGCTGAATTCGTCGCTGATCAGGCAGGCTGGGAAAGGTCTCTTGCCTCTATAAGCGCTAAGCTTGACAGGGCGAGCGATGATAATAGCGAAATAGTTGATACGATATGCATATTTATAGGGCTAGAGTCTATAGGACGTGAACCTAATCCGGTCAAAAAGGCTCTTATTACCTGAAGGTGTGAGCCGGTATGGTTCAGGATTAATTCGAAAAACTTTAATATTATATAACAGCAATACCGGGACTTAAAATGCCGGGACTTAAATGTAACGTAAAGAATAAATAAGGAGGACATAAACATATGGAACGAAAAGAACTCGAAAAACTGATCGATACCGCTATGGGAAGGTCTCAGGCTGACCTGGTCATTAAGAATGCTAATATAGTGGATGTATATACAGGTGAGATATTTAAAGGAGAGATCGCTGTCAGCTGCGGACTGATAGCCGGCGTATTAAAATATGATGGTAATGCTTCTCCGGGCTATGATGGAAAGAAGATCATAGAAGCCGGGGGTAAATATGCTGTGCCCGGGCTTATAGATTCTCATATTCATATAGAATCAAGCTACACTTCACCTGAGGAGTTTGGCAGGATGGTCGTTCCATGCGGCACTACAACTGTTATAGCTGACCCACATGAGATCGTTAACGTTTATGGCATTGACGGTCTTAAATATATGAAAAAGGCTGCTTCCCACACAGCTCTTGATGTACGCTATATGATCCCGTCATGCGTACCTGCCACACCTTTTGAAAACGCAGGCGCGGCAGTTGACGCATTTGATATGGCAGAGCCGCTTTCTGCTGATAATGTACCCGGTATGGCAGAGTTCATGAATGTCCCGGGTATACTCAACAAAGGCCGCGATGAGCTCAATAAGATAATTGCTGCCAGGAATCTTAATAAGGTGATTGACGGCCACAGCCCTGATCTTAAGGGCCCGGGTCTTAATGCTTACATTGCATCCGGTGTCAGCACCGATCACGAGTGTGTAAGTCTTGATGAGATGCAGGAGAGGCTTGAACGCGGCATGTATGTACTGCTTCGTGACGGATCGGCATGCCACGATCTTGAAAATCTGGTTAAGGGCGTTACCCCTTATAATTACAGGAGATGCCTTGTATGTTCCGATGACAGGCAGCCTGCGACTATTCTTTCAGAAGGACATGTTAACAGCCATCTGAAGAAGCTTGTAAAGAACGGAATCGACCCTGTTATGGCTGTCGCAATGGCGACTCTCAATGCTGCTGAATGCTACAGGCTCTTTGACCGCGGAGGCATTGCCCCTGGCAAGCGCGCAGATATAGTGCTTTTCGATGATCTTAAGGACTTCAGGCCTGAAGAGGTATTCATTGCCGGCAGGCAGGTGGCTGAAAACGGAAAATACCTGCTTTCATTCGAAAAAGAGCCTATTGATACAGTGCGCGGCTCAATGCATGTAAAGGAATTTACGGCTGATGACCTAAGGATGCATTTAAAGAGCGATCTGGTAAAGACTATAGAGGTATGTCCCGGAGGAGTAAGGACAAAGAGAACTGATGTAAAGGTAAAGCTTGATAAGGACGGAGATCTGGTATTTGACCCTTCGGCAGATGTCGCTAAGGTCGCAGTCCTTGAACGCCATCATGCAACAGGGAACATTGGCCTCGGACTTCTTAAAGGTTATGGCATAAAAGAAGGAGCCATAGCTCTTTCTGTAGCACATGACTCCCATAATATTATTTGTGTAGGTGTTTCCAATGAGGAGATGAAAGCTGCGATCGATGCCCTTATCGAACAGGAGGGCGGCTTTGTACTTGTAAAGGACGGACATGTACTGGCTTCATTGCCTCTTCCTATTGCAGGTCTCATGAGCGAGCTGTCCGGAGAGAGAGTCAAAGAGGAGCTTAAGGTCCTGCATGACAAGGCCTTCGAAGAGCTCAAGGTAAGTCGTACAGTTGAGCCTGTAATGACGCTGTGCTTCATGTCACTTATAGTAATACCGGAGCTCAAGATCACAGATACCGGACTCTTCGATGTCGGAAAATTCGAATTTACAAGCGTGGAGGTATGATATGACTGCTTACACTGGTTTTCGCATGTGAGCTGTCAACTTAAGCCTGAAGTTTGAAAAATTGATCACCACACTTTATTCCCGTCTAATATTTTCATGACTCTTAAGGTCTCCTCTTCAAAGACACGGGCCCTTTCAGTATCATGATCATCGATAATATCAGCAAAGTCCCTGAATTCCTGAGTCATACGATGATGGCATTCAGGGGCTTTGTACGTTTCAGTCCTCACAGGGCGTACCATGGCTCCTGCAGCATCCCGGACAAGATCATGGCGGTCGGGATCAATATAAGTTGTAGTAAGTGATGATGCAATATTCGGTTTGCCGCTTATCTTCATGGAGCCCTTTTCTCCCTGTATGGAGATAAAGCATTCACTGTCGGAATCCTTGGCTCCTGTGCATACAGCTGAAAAACCACCATATTGAAGAATGCAGGTGCCCGATGTATCTATCCCGTTAGGACCGATATTTGGATAGTAAACAGCACCTGACGGCTCACCGAAAAGACCCGCCATATAGTGAAGGTTGTAGACATTGATATCATAGAGGGCGCCGCCGAAGAATTCCTTATCAAAGGAATGTTCGATATTACCTGCTAGATAATTGTCGTAGCGGCTGGAATACTGGGAATAGTTGCAGAGGGCCATGCGGACGGTCCCGAGCTTATCAATGTTTTTCTGCATCTCGGTAAAGACAGGATTGTGAAGGATAGTCACTGCTTCAAATATCATAAGATCTTTCTCATGAGCAAGATCAAAAAGCTCTTTTGCCTGTGCATAAGTGCCGGTAAATGGCTTTTCAAGAATTACATTCTTTCCTGCCATAAGTGCTTTTTTAGCATATGAATAATGGAGGCTGTTGACTATACCTATGTAGACTGTATCTATGTCCGAAGGTCCTTCACAGGACACCGTACTGTCCTTCGGATCAGCCTTCTCTGCCTTACCTGAAGGCTCAATGTCTGACAGAGTGCCCTCCGGCCTGCCGCCGGAAAGCAGGGCATCATAGTCTGTGTATAAATTCTTTATTCCGTATTTCCGGATCATTTCCAGCCCTTTTTCTTTACTGTGGGGACGGGCAAACAGAGCCTGTTTTTCAATATTCTCTATTGGCTCAATGGCATAGAGCGCATCGTTAACGATCTTTCCTGTTCCTATAAATGCAAGTTTCATAGACTGCCTCCTGAATATTATAAATAATTAACGCGGTTCACCGGGAATACAACATTTCACTTGACAGGATGTAGTAAAATATTATCTGCTGTTAACGTTTTATCTGACTATATTATAACATTAATTTGTTATTAAAGTGATAAATCATTATAATAGCAGCAATGATAAAAAAGAAATAATTGTGCAGGAATAAAAAGGACAATGAAAAAAGAAATCGATATGACTCATGGCCCTGTGGCAGGCAAGATACTTAAGTTTGCCATGCAGGTGGCCATGCTCGGTATACTGCAGCAGCTCTTTAATGCTGCTGATGTGGCAGTAGTCGGACGCTGCATACACCCTCAGGAAAAGGCGACTGCCGCAATGGCTGCTGTTGGAGCAAACAGCTCGATAGTAGGACTGTTTGTGAATCTTTTTGTCGGGATATCTCTGGGAACAAACGTTATAATAGCAAATGCAGCCGGGCATAAGGATAAGAAGACAGTCAGAAAGACTGTACACACGTCGGTACTGCTTGGCATTATTATAGGTCTCTTTGCGGCAGTTATCGGTGAGATATTATCCCATCCTATTATTGACTCAATATCTGTGCCTGAAGAAGCATATGATATGGCGCTCAGTTATCTCAGAATATATGTGGCAGGGATCCCGTTCATAGTACTTTATAACTTTGAGTCAGCCATATTCAGGGGAATAGGGGATACTCTGACTCCGCTTATTACTCTCATCATTTCCGGCATCATTAACGTTGCAGGAAACTTTATACTTGTAGCAGGCTTTTCTATGGACGTGGACGGTGTTGCCATAGCGACTGTGTTTTCAAATGCAGTCAGTGCTGCAATGCTGATGATCGCCCTTATAAGGACAAAGACATCTGTAAGATTGTATCTTAAGTTTCTGGCAATAGATAAGGCAGTCACGAAGAAGATACTTATTATCGGAGTTCCGGCAGGTGTACAGGCAGCGGTATATTCATTTGCGAACATCATTGTACAGGCTGCCATCAACAGCCTTGGTACTGTCATCATGGCAGCTTCGAGCGCGGCCTTCAACATTGAGATCATGGTATACTATATCATTAACTCCTTCAGTCAGGCCTGCACGACCTTTGTCGGCCAGAATAACGGAGCGGGAGACTTAAAGCGCTGCCATAAGGTCTTCATCATATGTTTTATTGAAAACACTGTATTAACAGCTTTAGCGGTCTGCATAACTCTTTATTTCGGCCGTTCCCTGCTCGGTCTTTTCAATACTGACCCGGCAGTCATTTCAAACGGTATGATCCGTCTCAAATACATTTACTTTGCATATATCTTCAGCGTCAATCTCGAGGTTGCGGCCGGCTATATGCGTGGCTTCGGCATAAGCCTTATGCCTGCTGTAATGACTCTGGCCGGGGTAGTTGTCATAAGGCTTTTCATGATATTTGCGCTTTTCCCGACTCATCATACTTTCCCGTTTATCATGTCGGTATATCCTGTAAGTCTTGGAGCGACGGCCGTGCTCATGTACATTGGACTTGCAGTTACAAGACCGTCGGCAGGAAGGAAAAATGATCTATAAGCATCTCTCTGACTATCAAAGTGCTTCTCTATATATTAAGGCTGATGATAACATAAGCTCGATCCATATAACAATTTTCAAATATGATAATATATTTACAAGCTTTCGTGGTATGATTATTGCAAACATTTCGTAAATCGATTTATGCAGATGGGAGAGTATTTATGAAAAAACAATTTACAAAATTTCTTGCCGTGCTGATTGCTGCGGCATTCGTGATTACTTCAGCCCCGTACATCCCGGGTATTGAAGCTTCAGCTGCGAAGAAGCCGAAGCTGAATAAAAAATCGATCGCGCTTTGGGAAGGAGATACCTATACACTTAAGGTAAAGAGAGCTAAAGTAAAAAAACTTAAGTGGAAATCAGATGATACCAGTGTGGCTAAAGTCAGCAGTAAAGGAAAAGTAAAGGCAAAGCACAGGGGCAATGCTGTTATCACTGCTTCATTCAGGTATAAGGGCAAAAAGAAGAAACTTAGGTGCACAGTTTACGTATATTCTAATGATTATAATGAAGACAAAAACGATGATCCTGATAATGAATCATATTCTGCACCGTCACCATCGTCTTCACCGCGGCCTGCATTGAAGCCTGTTCAGTCTTCTTATTATGACAATAAAGGAAATGGCGGCACAGGCAATGTTACACCTGTAAAGACCCCCTCTGATACAGATATAACTGAGCCGGATATCACGCCAACAGCGACTGAGACCAAAAAACCTGCGGATACGCCAACAGTGACTCCGACACCGGAACCTTCTCTAACTCCTGACAAAGTGACGGATGATGGTTTTACTATCAGTCCGTCAGGTGAGCTCAAGTCTTATTCCGGAACTGATACAGTAATTAAGATTCCTGATATGGTAATATCTATTGGAAAGGATGCATTTAAGAATAACATGACTGTCACAGGGATCGAAATTCCTGCCGGCGTAACTTTTATTCCTGCGTCCGCTTTTGATGGATGCAGGAATCTTGAATCTATTAAGGTCGATGAAGCTAATCCGGAATACTTATCCACTTCAGCAGCAAGTGATGGAAGTATTATTGAATCTAACTCCATCATGTCAATTGATGATGAAAATAAAGATGGTATAGCAGTAATACGTGGCTGCAGCACTTCCATAATACCTGACGGGGTGACCAGAATTGCAACAGGCGCATTTGCGGGCTGCAGCGGTCTTACAGAGGTTAAACTGCCTGATACGCTTAAAACTATTTCTGCAGATGCGTTTGAAGGTACCGGACTGACAGAATTAAATATACCTGAAGGAGTAACTTCAATTGCATCTGATGCATTTAAAAACTGCAAAAGTCTTTCTATTATTCGATACACCGGTGCAGTCGATGGTGCGCCATGGGGAGCAGTAAATGCTGAGGTACTTAAGAAAGGCTTTGATATTGAAAATACGGGAATAAAGCTGACTGTAAGGGCATCCGGAGTGTATTCCAATTGGGAAGGAACTTCAAATGCTGCCCAGTTTAAGGACAATGAAGGGAAATACTGCTATGCATATGATAATGGAAATAATATCACAATAGTTAAGTCTGACGGTTCATGCCTTACGTTTCCAAAGGTAGAACCGACATTCGGAAATGTTGTGATGGATAAAAACGGCAGCTATTATGTGGTGACAGGAAAGGAAAATACTGATAATACTTCAGATAAAAGTACGCAGACTGTTTTTATCAGCAAATATGATTCAGAAGGTAATCTTATTAAAACAGTGGGTGATGATGGTTCATCAAGCCTTGCTACATATTTTGATGACAGTTACCGTACTAAGATACCATTTGAAGCAGGAACCTGCAGGGCTTCTATTCATGGAGATTATCTTACTGTTCATTATGCACGGAAGATGTACAGCGGACATCAGAGTGATTCGGTATGGACTGTGGATATTTCAGATAATGATCTGAAAACTGTGCATATCAATGGAATTTATAGTTCGCATTCATTTGCTCAGCGCATCGTTGATTCAGATGAAGGGCTTCTTTTAATAAGTGAAGGAGATTGTTTCCCAAGAGCATTCACATTCGATCTTCTGGATCCATCTACCGGAAAATATTCAGAATATGATATCTTTCATTTCTGGCTGGATGCTGCATCTGAAAGCAATATGAGTCTGACTAACAATAATTTCGCCCATACAGGAGATATCTGCAGTCTTGGAAATAAAAAAGCATCATTTGTCGGGACATCTGCAAAGGATATGACTCAGGCGGCAAAAGATGAAAATGAACAGCTCTTTATTCAGATATTTGATACTGGTAAAGATCTGAATTCAGCGGATAGCTATACTACCTCCGGCATCAGAAAGGGAACTACTTTTGGAACAGAATTTGATTCAAGCGGCATGGCAAAAGTAGTAGATCAGGATGCTGCAGATTATGGAGTTATGTGGCTGACTGATTATACAGATGAGACCATAAAGAATCCACAGGCTGTTTCAGATGAAAATGGCAATACCATTATCCTCTATGAGCTTTATTCCGCCGGCAGCTACAAAGGTCTGTATTCTATAATTGTTGATTCTGACGGAAATATTGTAAAAGAAGCTTCCTGCATCTCTGCAAAGGCAATGCTTAATCCCTGCCAGACACCTGTATATTCTGACGGCAAAGTAAATTGGAATGGAAACATTAATGTTGATTCTTATTCTGAAGAAAAAACTATGTATCATTTTTCTTATCAATATGAAAAATAATATTTTC
>JAZASR010000026.1:0-27370 GCA_036343175.1 Lachnospiraceae bacterium | reverse complement strand
TAATCCATATTGTTCATGTTTTTGACATCAAAGAATCTTGGCAGCTTGCGTGAACTTAAGATATTAAGCCTGTTTATGGTGTTGAAACCGGATACAATTACGATTATCGAAGAAATGATACCGCAGATCACATAGATAAGGCTGCCTGTCGGTTTAACGATAGTCAGGGCGAACATAGCAAGTATCATGATCAGGAGGAGCATGGATTCTGTTTTCATCCCCCTGAATGAGCAGAATGGCGTGAGCCTTATGATGGTAACGTCGAGCAATATCGTTATGATCGCTATTATCAGCATCAAAGCTCCGGTTATATCATCAATGTTGTCGATAATATTCACAGTATATGCCGGGATCACCAATAATAAGAAGAATATCAAAGTAACGATAAACAACTGGTCATTCAGTTCCATTGGCCCTGACTTCTTCCTGCCGCGGCCGGCTTTTTTCACCAGCCTTCTGAAGAGAGACTCCGGAATATCTGCTTTGGAGCCCTTGAATCCCTTATCATTGATATGATTTTCCTTTATTACCATGGTCTCCGTCTCACTTGCAAGAATGGCGGTCATCATGAGACCTATGCATGACAGGAATATATTCATGATCGTGTATGGCAGGCTTATGTGCATGGTAATGAACATGAGTATTATAAATATCGGAATCCCGATAAGAGCCATAGTCTTCAGCATTTTCCTTTTGTCAAGCGGAAGGTCGCATACCATTTTGCCTGACACTCCGTTGACGACCGAATAGGCTACACGCTTGCCATGCTTCCAGGTCAGGAACCATACAGGGAAAGCAGCAGTGATATGTCGTGTTACCTTAGGCTTAAGAATATTTCTGGCAAATTCATTCATATTATCCGGAACGGTTACAGTATATCCAGGCGCTGCTGTATGGGCAAGGACCTTTCCGCGCTCGACGGCAGCTTTAACAGTTTCATTCTCAGAATCAAATGCATACAGTCCCGGGTCTACGTCAGGAAGATCAGCATAGAAGCCGGCCATATAGGCAGGATTGAATTTCTTAAGTCCCTTATAGCTGAATGAGCCGATGCTCATGCTTACATCATCAGGAAAGCCGGAAGACGCGTCGCTTTCACAGAGTGCATCACCTGAAATGTTCATTATGACATTGTGATTGAGAAAAACGTCCTCATCACTATCATTATTGCTTTGAAGGTCGTAATAGCAGTTATAGGTAATATCGCCGTCCAGATTTACCTGATACATATAGTAAGGGATGTAGAAGCCGTTGAATGAATTGAGGAAGGCAGCAGATCTGTATTCCTTCGGGAGGAAAGGAAGGCCGTCGACCTTCTTTAAGTACTGCGCCTTGCAGGAATCCTTGCTGATCCTGAAAGGGACTATGGCCTGAGGGTATGGGTACCTTCCCTTATCAGGTATAAGAGATTCGCTGCCGCAGAACTGGCAGTATGCAATTGCTTCATTGTCACTGGATGCGATCCTTGCACCGCATGATCTGCATATATAAATATTTTCTTCAAAGAAGCCGGTCAATTCAATGTCTTCTTCTGCATATGAATCGGCATCTGCGTATTCTGGAGTCTCTGCATTTTTCTGTGCCTGTTCGGCCTTCTTTAAGTTTGCATAATATTCTTTTCCAAATGAAGCGTCTGAAGAAGTATCCTCACTGGTCAAATTGAAGCGGATCTCACCATCCGGATCGTCTTTATCGCTGACATTATAAAAGTCTGCCGGCGGGAAAGCGGAAGAACAGTTCTCACATTTCAGTACCTGCTTTTGTACTGAGAACCTAAGGTTTCCGCCGCAGTTAGGACATCTGAAAGTCATTTGACGCCTCCTTAATAGAAGTTATCTGATATATTATCATTATCTTACCATTATATTACCATTAATGTAAATTATACCCTGTTAATATTATCTTGTCATTAAGCCTATGTAAAGCTAAAGTAAAGTGAGTAAAAGGCAGTTGCAAAGACAAATAAATTTTGCAGATAGATGATATTTTGAATCATATTGCAGATAATGATGGATCATTTCATGTAATAAACATTATAGATTCCACATTAATGATGGCTCATTTCAAATAAACATTATAGATCCCGCATCTTATGCATGTGTGCCCGTTTGCCGGATCATTCAGGCCTTCAAGAAGGTTCGTACCTTCGTTTGAGTCAGGAGTGATGATATATATACTCCTGCCATCGGGCCCGCTGTTCATATCCGGATTGAAATCGTATTGGCAGAAAGAAGCCACATTCAGATAAGCTGACGGATAATTATCATAATGAACTGTTGTGAGGAAGTCCGCAAGGTCCGGATGTGAATAGTACATGACCCTTGCAAAGTCAGCCGGGCATCCGGCAAGATATATCTTTGGAGCACCCTGATCCTCCTGCTTTTGATCAGAATATCTGTCAGTAATGAATATATACAGGTCATCATAGGTACTTCTTTCAAATTCATCCATAAGCTCATCGGTACTCAGATCCACAGGGGACCTGTATTTTCCGTATGATTCATCATAATATTTCTCAGCAATATTTACAGCTTCTGAAAGACCCGGAGAGAATAAATTGCCTAGAGACTTATTGTAAGTGCTTAAGTAACTGACTTCAAATATTATAAACATTACAAGGTATATTAAAGTCAGTATGAACAGCTTTTTCCATGAAAAGGAGTTTTCTTCGTTTTTCATCTTTATTCTTCTGCCAGATCTTATGAAATTTATTGAAAATATCTTTATAAGGCCGACCGCTATAAAAAATATATATGGCATCCAGAGTACATTGGCTCGGTTGATATTTATGTCTGTCAGGGAACAGTTAAAAAATCCGCATACAAATATTATCAATACCATTATATAGGGAATGGATCTTATATCATCATGGACAGGATCGTCATTTATATTTTTCCTGTCGGCAGGAGTTATTATCTTCTTAAATAATCTTATTTTAATACCGTAAAAAGTCAGAAAAAGTGAGTAAGACAGACCGACAAAAAATGGGATCACACTGATATAATAAAAAAGTCCTGTTTTTGGAAAGCTGTTCCAGACAAGGCCGTCGTCCGGTATTATCAAATATGAAAATGTATACAGGAAATTTCCAAAAAATCCATTCAGCCCCACCTCCTCTGATCTGAAGTAGAGCAGCTTTGGAATCGTTAATAACGGTAATTTTAATGGGCCAATTATTCCCTTATTAAAAAAATAGAAGAGTAAAACCGGTATGTAAAATAATATAAAAATAATTATTGATGCAATGGTATATCTGTTAACAGGGAATCTTTTTTTACCATGGGCATAAAATGTCATAAAAATAAGTACAAATGGCAGCGTCATCCAGATGGCAGCATATGTATAAAGAGACATCCCAAACATAAATGATGAAAGCAGGAAATAAATTCCTGAATATTTTACTGATTTATTTATTGCTTTACTGCCTGAGCTATTGTCAGAATGGTGGCTTCCAGAAGACTTTTCAACTGGAGAATACATCATGCCATATAAGAAAAAAGCTGTGCCAAAAGTTAGAAAATATGGAAGAAGATTAGATTCAAGTGCCCATCTGCCTGCCATAATATGCCATGGCATAACAGAAAATATAAATAATATAAAGACCGATTTAAGCCTGCAGGTAAAGAGCCTTGAAGCCTTATAGACCGCCAGAAGAGATAAGAGATTAAGAATGAGCGGGACAAGTCTCAGGGAAATGTTTGTGGTACCCATCGCTTTAATAAACGGCATAGCCAGGTAAGATTCCAGCGCGTTCATGCCTGAACCCCAGGCGGTCAGGTACATAGGGCGTCTGAAACCGAAAATATCCCTTAGACCGTCATGCATCAGAGTATAGGCATTATAGCCTGCCATAGCCTCATCCTGATTGATACCGAATGGAATGCTTCCGAATTTATATACCCTTGCAAAAACAGCAATGATGCCCGTAAACGCAAGAAATATCTTTTCTTTGCTGGTCCACTTTACCTTAACTTCACCCTTACTCATGCTACCTTCTCCTGTCATTCGCAGCTAATACAGATCCATTTTATTCTATCACAATTTTCTCATTAGGAATATTGAATATGTACTTTGCCGATCAGATAAAAAATAATTATCTCAATAAAAGCGCAATTTATCACAATTGCCCGATAGACAAAATATAAGGACTACAATACTTTTGTGAAAAAAAGTATCCTGTATCAGTTGCGCATCTGAGCTTTGTTTGTTACAATAAAGAGTGGCGTGAGCGGCACGGACGGTCGCGGATGCAGGTGAAAATATCGCCTGCAGATGAGGAAAGTCCGGGCTTCTGAAAGGATGGATGCCGGATAACGTCCGGTGGAGGCGACTCCCAGGAAAGTGCAGCAGAGAAGAGACCGCATTTCTTTATGAAGTGTAAGGGTGAAACGGCGAGGTAAGAGCTCACCGCGGCCGTGGCAACACTGGCCGGTCAATGTAAACCCCATCCGAAGCAAAGCAAAAATGAGTACATGAGGTGCCTTTCCCTCCCGATGCTCAAGGTTGGCCGCTTGAGGCTGCCGGCAACGGCAGTCCTAGATAGATGATCGTCTAAGACAGAACCCGGCTTATAGTGCGGCTCATGCTTTATTTATAGATAAAGAGAGGGTATAAAATGCAAGTCACCCCGATGATGCAGAAATACTTAGAGACAAAGGAACAGTACAAGGACTGCGTACTTTTCTACAGACTCGGAGATTTCTATGAACTTTTTTTTGACGATGCTGTGAACTGCTCCAGGATACTTGGCCTGACACTTACAGGCAAGAACTGCGGACTCCCCGAGAGGGCTCCTATGTGCGGAGTACCATTCCACGCCGTCGACTCATATATAGATAAGCTTGTTAAGAATGGCATGAAGGTCGCAATCTGTGAGCAGGTCGAGGATCCGAAGCTTGCAAAAGGCCTTGTAAAGCGTGAAGTTATACGAATAGCAACTCCCGGGACTGTTATCTCCATGCAGTCCCTTGATGAGTCACGCAATAATTTTCTTATGTGCATAGTCTATATGGCCAATGATATAGGCGTTTCATATGCGGACGTATCTACAGGCGATTTTTTTGTTACCCACCTGGCTGATATCTCTTTATTAAAAGATGAAATACTTAAAACTTCACCGTCTGAAATAATCTGCAATGAATCATTCTTTGTATCGGGCTTTGATATAGATTTCCTTAAGGACGACTTAAAGATCGCCATTTCTTCACTGCCTGATTCTTCATTTGATGATGAGTACTGCAGGGATGTACTCCTGTCACATTTCAGAGCTGATTCCCTTGACTCACTCGGACTAAAGGAAAATTCAGTCGATGTATCTGCAGCAGGAGCCTGCCTCAAGTATCTCCTCGATACTCAGAAGATATCGCTGGATCATATTACAGCGATAAAGCCTATCCGGGTATCTGATTTCATGATACTTGATCATACAGCAAGAAGGAACCTGGAGCTTACCGAGACCATGCTTGAGAAGGAAAAAAGAGGGTCGCTTTTCTGGGTACTCGATAAAACTAAGACCGCTATGGGGGCAAGAAAGCTCAGATCTTCAATAGAAGAGCCTTTAATAGATAAAGATGCCATAAACCATAGACTCGACGCCATCGAAGCCCTGAATGCCGATGAGATGATGACCGGTGAGATCCGCGGACTGCTTAATTCCGTCTATGATCTTGAACGTCTTATTACAAAGATAAGCTATAAGAGCGCCAATCCCAAGGATCTTTTAGCTCTTAAGACATCTCTTGAAGTTCTTCCGGACGTAAAGAGGGATCTGGAAAATTTCAATTCAGATCTGTTAAAGGAGATACATGACAATATAGATGAAATGCAGGATGCAGCAGGCCTCATCGATAAGTCCATAGATCCTTCAGCTCCGGTACTTATCCACGAAGGCGGCATCATAAAAGAAGGATATAATGATGACGTGGATCATCTGCGCAAGGCAAAGACCGAGGGAAAAAAGTGGCTTGCAGACCTGCTCGATGAGGAAAAAAAGCGTTCCGGCATAAAGGGCCTGAAGCTTAAATATAATAAGGTGTTTGGATATTATCTTGAAGTCACCAATTCCTACAGGGAGCTTGTACCTGAGGACTGGACCCGTAAACAGACTCTGGTCAATGCTGAGAGATATACCACTCCAAAGCTTAAAGAACTTGAAGAGACCATACTTGGCTCTGTCGACCGCCTGTATACTCTTGAAGCCGATATTTATAATGAAATACTGGACGTGATATATTCCAATATCTCCAGAATACAGAAAACAGCCGGTTTCATAGCCTATCTTGACATGCTTGCCTCCCTTTCTGTCGTTTCAGTCCGGAATGGCTATGCAAGGCCAAAGATAAATAACGCGGGCGTCATTAATATAAAGAATGGCCGTCATCCTGTAGTGGAGAAGATGATAGATAACGGTCAGTTCGTTGCTAATGATACATTTCTGGACAATAAGGACTCCAGAGTATCGATAATCACAGGACCGAATATGGCAGGCAAGTCCACATATATGCGGCAGACTGCGATCATAGTCATTATGGCCCAGATCGGTTCATTCGTCCCTGCTGAGTCCGCCGATATCGGTATCGTCGACAGGATATTCACAAGAGTCGGCGCATCAGATGACCTTGCAGGCGGCAAGTCCACTTTTATGGTCGAGATGAGTGAAGTCGCAAACATCTTAAATAATGCTACAAGGAATTCACTTGTAATACTCGATGAGATAGGCCGGGGAACTTCAACATTCGATGGTCTCTCCATAGCCTGGGCTGTAGTGGAATACATAGCTGATAAGAGATATATCGGGGCAAAGACTCTTTTTGCCACTCATTATCATGAGCTTACAGAGCTTGAGGGAAAGATACCCGGCGTCCATAACTACTGCATAGCAGTAAAGGAACAGGGTGAGGATATCATTTTCCTCAGAAAGATAGTAAAGGGAGGAGCTGATAAGAGCTACGGGATCCAGGTCGCCCGCCTGGCAGGCATACCGGATAATGTCTTAAACCGTGCCCGTGAGCTTGTAAATGAGCTCTCTGACAATGACCTTCTTGAAAAGGCAAAGGAAATAGCATCCCTCGGCAAGGGAAGAGCGCATCCGGGCGCCGGTCTTGTATCGGCATCAGAGCAGACTGGCATAAAAGCTTCTCATGCGGAGGCAGACATTGCGAACCGGCAGATATCCCTTTTCGATAAACAGTTTGCAGATTATGATGACATCATTTCAGAACTGCTGAATCTTGACTTAAATACCATGACACCGATGTCAGCATTAAATAAATTATTTGAACTTCAGAAAAGTGCAAAAGATAAGATCTAGCTTTTTTTAGGATATGGCAGTGGATCGAAAGGAAATAATTTGGAAGAGGAAATTTTTGAGCAGGAACTTGATATCCCGGCTGACGCAGCCGGTCAGATATTAGGCGTCTATGATGCCAACATAAAAAAGATAGAGTCGGCATTCAGCGTAAGTTTTTCAAACAGGAACGGAACATATAAGCTTTCAGGCAGTAAGCGCTGCGTTCAGGCTTCCATGAGAGTTATCAATGATATGCTCGATCTTGTTAAAAAGGGTGAAGAAGTTACAGATCAGTCCCTTGACTATGCCATTCAGCTTTCAGTTCAGGACAGCCATGTTAATGTAGCGGGTCTGAGGTCAGATGTAATATGCCACACGGTCCTTGGAAAGCCTGTTGCGCCAAAGACCATAGGTCAGAAGAATTACGTCGAGAATATAAGGAAAAAGATGATAACATTCGGCGTAGGACCTGCCGGTACCGGCAAGACCTATCTTGCAATAGCTCTTGCCGTTACCTGCTTTAAGGAAGAAGAGGTAGGCAGGATCATCCTTACAAGGCCTGCCATAGAGGCGGGAGAGAAGCTGGGCTTTCTTCCCGGCGACCTGCAGCAGAAGATAGATCCTTACCTTCGTCCCCTCTATGATGCCCTTTATCAGATAATGGGAGCAGAGAGCTACCAGAAGAATGTCGAAAAAGGTCTGATAGAGGTAGCTCCCCTTGCCTATATGAGAGGAAGGACACTTGACAATTCATTTATCATACTGGATGAGGCCCAGAATACTACACCTGCTCAGATGAAGATGTTCCTTACCAGGATAGGCTTCGGCTCCAAAGTGGTCGTAACAGGTGATCTTTCACAGAAGGACCTGCCTGACGGGCAGAGGTCGGGTCTGGACAATGCCCTGGCTGTACTTAAGGATATCAATGATATAGGAGTCACGAGACTTTCATCTGCCGACGTGGTACGTCATCCTCTTGTACAGAAGATAGTGGATGCTTATGACAGATATGAGAAAAAGCATGATAAGAGCAGCAGGCCTTATGGGCGTGATCATGCACTTGTCCCGAAAAGAAATTCCGGTCAGAGAAGAAAGTAGATCTCTGTCTGTACAATATAATGTACAGGATAGACACAGATATCTTATAGGGAACCTGCATATTATATACCTGTACAGGATAGACACAGATATCTTATAGGGAACCTGCATAATATACCTGTATAGAGTAGACGCAGATATCTTATGGAAAATAATATAGGGATATAAAGAAACAATAGAAAGGAAAAAAGACCTTGCTTGTAAATATAGAAAATAATACGGATGATCTCCTTTGGAACGGATACAGGGATGATATAGAGGATGTCATAAGGACTGCATGTGAGATGGAGCATTTTCCGGATAAATATAAGCTCGAGGTCAATGTGACATTCACGACCGATGATGAGATCAGAAGGTACAATAATGAGTTCAGGGACATAGACAAAAAGACTGATGTCCTCTCATTTCCAAATCTGTACTTTGATTCACCGGCTGATTTCAGGAGCCTTGATGACCCGGAGACTTATGTTTCCGTATATGATCCGGAAGTCGATTGTATCATGGCAGGAGATATAGTAATATCTGTAGACACTGCCCATGTCCAGGCTGAGGAATATGGCCACAGCTACAGGCGTGAGGTATGCTTCCTTATATCTCATTCTATCCTTCATCTGTTCGGATATGATCATATGGAAGACGATGAGAGAATAGTCATGGAAGCACATCAGAAACAGATACTTGAAAGGCTTAATATCACAAGAGATCAGGCTCTTTAAGATCGAAAGGAATCACTTGGAATCATGAGTAAAAGCAGCACACAGGGCTTCTTAAGGCAGGGAAGCATACTTGCACTTACATCTATAATCGTACGGCTTATTGGACTTATATACAGAATACCCCTTGCAAACATCATCGGTGATGAGGGCAATGGTATATACTCCGCGGCATTTGAAATATACTCCATACTGCTCATCATATCATCTTACGGCATGCCCATGGCCGTCTCAAAGATGGTATCGGGAAAGCTCGTAAGCCATCGCTTCAGAGACATCAGGAACATACTTAAGTGCTCATTGATCTTCTGTGCCTGTACAGGCGGTGCAGCGGCCCTGTTTGTATTCTTTGGATCAGATATGCTTGAGCATGTATTCTTCTCGAAGTACCGCGGCATAGCGATCCCGCTTAAGATCCTCGCGCCTACCATATTCATAGTTGCCATAATGGGCGTTCTCCGCGGCTTCTTCCAGGGCTTCGGAACCATGATGCCTACCAGTGTGTCACAGATAATAGAGCAGATAGTAAATGCGATCGTCAGTATATTTGCAGCTTATTTTCTTATCATAAGACATTCTGCAGATATATTCATGCCCGCCTACGGAGCAGCGGGCGGTACGCTCGGTACCTGTATCGGCGCCATTTCAGGACTTATATTTTTAATATTCATAATGGCTGTATTTAAGATAGTGATCGATGCAAAGGTAAAACGCGACCATCACAGTCATTTCATGGCTGATAAGGAAATATTCAGGCTTATACTATGGACCGTTATTCCCATAGTGCTCTCTCAGACCGTATATAATATCAGCGGCATCATAGATATCACGATATTCAATAACGTCCTTGGAAGCAAGGGCCTTTCAGCAAAGACCATCAGCACATGGCAGGGCATATACTCGACAAAGTACAGACTTCTCGTCAGTGTTCCGATCGCCATATCAACAGCATTTGCATCATCCATGATCCCGAGCCTTGTAAAGTCATTTACGGAAAATGACTTAAAGACCTGCCATGATAAAGTTGATCTTACAGTAAAGTTCAACATGCTGGTCGCCATACCATCTGCATTCGGGCTGGCAGCGCTGTCTTACCCTATCATAAGGCTTCTGTTCCCTGCTTCCGATTATGTAATGGGCGGCAGGATGCTTATACTGGGTTCATCCTGTGTAATATTCTATGCTTTATCCACTGTAACAAGCTCAGTGCTGCAGTCTATAGACCGCATGAATGTGCCTGTAATAAATGCGCTTATATCACTTGGAGTCCATATAGTCCTTGTGCTCCTTCTTCTATATCTGACACCTCTTGGAGTATATGCGCTCGTAATAGGTAATGTGACATATCCTCTGCTTGTATGCATACTGAATGCCATAAGCGTAAAGAAATATCTCGGCCTTACACAGGAGATGAAGAAGACATTCCTGATCCCTGTTGTTGTTTCTGTATTTATGACAGTGATCTGCCTGGCTGTATATGCGCTCTTTAAGCTTCTTACGCATACCCTCATAATACCTGTTCTTCTGTCTGTCTTGGTATCTGTGATCGTCTTCTTTGCAGGCGTACTTAAGCTTAAAGTGCTGGATAAGAATGAGCTGTATCAGCTGCCATTTGGCCGTACGATATACAGCAAAGCTGTCAGGTTCGGACTTATGAGATAATATTAAAAGTTTATAATATCTGTTTATTATTAGAATTATTATTTCGCTTGGAGGCATTAATGAAACTGATAACAAAAGAAGGTATCCGTTCTCTCTCGTCTGAGAGGATCTTTTCCCGCGGCATGAGGTATTTTACAGAGCACGCAGTCAAAAATGTCACATGGAATGAAACTGCCGAAGAATACCACGCTGTCGTTATGGGACAGGGCACCTATCATGTTTCTATAGGTTTCAATGAGGATGGTGACATATTACACGAATGCAACTGTCCTACCCATGTGCGCACTCATGAGGTGTGCAAGCATGTAGTTGCCGTGCTTCTTTATATAAGCGACTACCAGGTCCGCCACGAAGCCATGGAAAAGCTTTCTGCAGAAGAGGATAAGGAAGCCTGGAAGATCATCGATTATTTCAGGAAAAGAGAATTCAGGATCGTTCCCGAGACCTATTACAGGATCACATATCATCTTAACGTTCCGGCTATTCTTTCCGACAAAAATACAAATACAGCAACCGTGTCATTTTATGCCGGTGTCGACAAGTTCTACAAGATAAATAATATAAAAAAATTCATCCAGGATTACTACGGCGGCAAGGCCATACATCTTGGTAAGAATTTCAATTTCCTGCCCGGTGAATGTGAATTTGACGAGCAATCCAAGAGGGTGATCGGTTATCTGAATGAAATATATGAGATTCAGACAGCCCTCGGAAAGACATATTATACGAATCTGATCAATTCACTGGATACAGTTCTTTCAAAGAAGATGCTCGTTCAGCTCCTGAAAGACTCGGTGGGTCTTACGATCGATATGAATATATTCGGCAAGGACTTTGAGAGCGTGGAGATAGTTTCAGGCAATCCCGATGTTGCCTTTGATATCTCCAATGAGGAACCGGATTCCATAATAGTTGACAATAAAAAGGATCAGAGGATAGTAGCCTTATCTTCAGATGGATCCATGCTGTATTATAATAATAAGCTCTATCTCCCGGATAATGATTTCGTGACGAGCCTGCTGCCATTTTTCAGCGCGCTTTACTCCGGCGATGTAAAGAGGCTTAAGTTCTCCGGTGAGAATAAGACACGCTTTATAGAGAGCGTCCTTCCCCAGGTCAAGAAGAATATGATAATAAATATACCTGAGGAGCTTACAAATATATATATTATTGAGCCTTTGAAGCCGGTGATAAGACTGGATATAGAGGAAGGGGCGCGTCATGCCCTTACCGCCGCCGTGTCATTTAATTATGGCAAATATAAGATAAATCCGCTTGTGGATGAAGCATTTTCATCGAAAAAGGTACTTATACGTGACAGCCAGGAGGAAAAGCGCCTGACACGCATACTCTATGAGCTTGGGTTTACAGTTAAAGATGACTTATTCATCCTTAAGAATGAAGATGCCATCTTTGAACTCATGACCTCGCGTCTTTCCGCTCTTACAGACAACTTTGAGGTGTATTTTTCAAAGAATTACAGGAATGCCGGCATCAGGCGCGCAGGACATATCAATGCCCTTATCAGAGTCAATACAAATATAAATCTCCTTGAAATGAGCATGGCATATTCAACTGTTCCCGATGAAGAATTAAAGGACTTTTTCAGAGCCATTAAGCTTAAGAAAAAGTATTTCCGCCTGAAGGATGGCTCATTTGTCGATATGACCAAGGATCGCAAGCATGTTAATATCATTGAAAGTCTTTTGGAAAATGCTGATTCCATAGAAGGAAATGAGATATATCTCAGAAAGCATGATATTACTTATCTTGAAAATCTGTCCAGACTTACAACTCATATCGATAAGGATGGATCATATCATAAGCTGCTCGCCGACTTAAAGGATCCTGAAAGTGCTGATTACCCGGTTCCTGAAAGTCTGAAAAATATCATGAGGCCTTATCAGGTCACCGGCTTCAAATGGATGAAGACTCTTGCCCACTATGAGATGGGCGGTATACTTGCTGATGATATGGGCCTTGGAAAGACGCTGCAGAGTATAGCATATATGCTTTCATGCAAAGAAGAGTCTATAGCTGCTTATAAGAAGGCAAAAGCAAAAGAAGCTAAAAAGAAAAGTCCTGATGAGACGCTTAAGCCACATAAAGTAAAGAATCTTGTTATCTGCCCGACTTCACTTGCCTACAACTGGCAGGAGGAATTCGAAAAGTTTGCTCCTTCTCTTAAGACAATAATAGCTTCCGGAACTCCGGCAGAACGTGAGAAGGCAATAAATGAATCAGGTATGGATGTGGTTATAACGACCTATCCTCTTATCAGAAAGGATATAGGCGTTATAAAGACACAAGAATATGATAATGTATTTATAGATGAGGCCCAGTTCATAAAGAACCAGTCCTCGCTTGGCGCCCGGGCAGTGAAGTCTGTCCGTGCCCGCCACCGCTTTGCTCTTACCGGTACCCCTGTTGAGAACTCTCTTTCCGAGCTCTGGTCGATATTTGAGTTTATCATGCCGGGCTTCTTCCCAAAGTATTCAAAGTTCTCTGCGATATATGAGAAGCCTATCATTAAGGAAGACGACGAAGTAAGGCTCAGAGACCTTAAGGCAAAGATCAGGCCTTTTGTCCTTAGGCGTATGAAGAAGGATGTCCTTTCAGACCTTCCGGATAAGATCGAGACCAGGGTATTTGCGGAGATGACAAGGAAGCAGGAAAAGATATATCACGCATACCTTTCGAGGATAAGGGTGGAGATAGCTGAGCATGAGTCGGTCTCTGAAGCGGGAGGCAGGATACAGATACTTGCTGCCCTTACACGTCTCCGTCAGATATGCTGCCATCCGTCGACATTTATAGAGAACTATGAAGGCGGTTCAGGAAAGATGGACCTGCTTATGGAGAAACTGCCTCAGATGCTTGAGAGCGGCCACTCGGTAATAATATTTTCGCAATTTACATCCATGCTTACCATCATTGCTGAGCAGCTGGATATGCTTGATATCGATTATTTCTATCTTTCGGGAGCCACTAATCCTGCAGACCGCAAGAGGTTCGTCCGTGACTTTAATAAAGGTTACTGCAATGTTTTCCTTATCTCATTGAAGGCCGGCGGAACAGGGCTTAATCTTACCGGAGCGGATACGGTCATCCACTTTGACCCGTGGTGGAATCCTGCTGTTGAAGAACAGGCTACAGACCGTGCATACAGGATAGGCCAGAAGAGGAAGGTTCAGGTAATAAGGTTTATTACAAAGGATTCTATAGAAGAGAAGATAGATGAGCTTCAATACAGGAAGAAAGCACTTTATTCCAATGTGATAGAGTCTAATGAGGTCTTCCTGAATAAGCTTACGGAAGAAGATCTGAAGGCATTGTTCTTCTGAAAATCATTGGTGTTTTTAATGGCCGGTGATGATCTTCCTGAAAATAAAATTTTAAGGTTTAACAGAAAGGTCATTTTTCATTAACATACCAGAAATGAGGTGCTTATCTTGGCTCAGACCAAAAAAAAGAAAATATCAGTCTCCGCCGCAGATGATAATACCGTAAAAAGTTCAAAACCAGAGAAGGATACTGACAGCATTAATGAATATAAGGACAAAAAGACATTTGGTTTCGTCCTTCGCATCATTATTTTTTCAATAATTGCTTTATTCCTTTATCTCTGTTTCTTAGGAGCCTGCAAGGGCTTAGGCGTCATAATGGGCGGGCTTTTCTTCGGAATATTCGGCTGGATCGCCTGGCTTCTGCCGCTTGATCTCATAATTTCCTATGCATATATAAGAGAAAAAGGTGATCAGGAGCGCTCAAAGAGGATAAGGCAGACGATCGGGATCAATCTGATGATACTTTCTCTTGAAGCTGTTATTCAGCTTGGAACTGCCGAGCAGACATTAATGGATTACTACAGGACAGAGCATGAATCTGAAGATAATTTCCTGCGCTGCCTTTATGCTTCTTTTTCTGACATCATGAATGGCGGAAAGGGAAATGGCGGCATTATCTGCGATACATTAAATAATTTTTTCATATATGTGACAGGCTCTGCCGGTGCAGTTCTTTTCTGGATAGCTTTAGCTATGATAGCCTGTTATATTGCCTTTGGAAGGGAGATACTTGCAGCTATCCGTGAAGAAAACAGCTATAACCTTGAGATGGAGGATAAGGTGAGATATTCAAAAGAAAATAATGGCTATAAAGAACCTGATTATTCATTAAGAAAATTCGTTGGAGGAAGGTTCTCCCGCCGTAAAAGTGGTCATGATGAAGAATATTATGATGACGAAGAAGCGGACTTCTCTGATGATGAAGCATATTATGGCGATGAAGATCTCCATGATAATGATCCTCTATCATATGGCGATGAAGAGGATCGTCCAAGGGGCGGTTTTTCGAGAAAGCTTAAGAAAAGTCTTATGAATGATACCTCGGATAAGACTGACCGTTCAGATAATGGATATCATGCTGACAGCCGGTCAGTTCATGGCAGGCAGCAGAATATGGGTGTTCAGAGCTCCGGAAAAGCTCAAAGCTTACCGGATGAAGGTCCTGTGATAGGAATTGCCGGCAATAAGAATGCCTCCAATACTTTTCCTGAAGATAATACAGATAAGGCATCCGGCATGGGTCTTCAGGTAAATATTCTTTCAGATGAAAAAGAGGGGCCTGATATCTTATTTGCCCAGAATGATGAAAAAGTCCAGAAAAATCCTGCCGACTTACCTGACCCGGAAAACATAAATGCCGGTGGGGATGTAAGAAATACCAGGGATAAATATTCAGAAAACGCAGCACGCATTAACAGAAGCTTGAAAGCAGGGATGAACTGTGCATCTTCATCTGCCGGCCCATCAAAGCCAGGTCCTCTTGGTTCTGGTGACAACAGACTGAATAATAATACTGATATTTCCGATCAGAAGCAGTCTGACGATTCTGAAATGCCGGTGATCAGTGATGCTTTCAAAGTGAATATCAATGGTCAGGATGTTACAGATACAATAGAAAGTGAAGGCGATCCAAAGATACAGGCACAGGCGGATACCCCTGCAGTAAGAAACGCTTCTCATACATCTCTGGCAGAAAATGTTGAGAATGGTGTTTTAAAAACTTCAGATGATATCCCGGGGAGTGAGGATGGTGCTTTTAAAAATTCAAATGATATCCCGGAGGGCCTTAAGACCCATATATCGGACAATAAATATGAGAATCCTTTAAAAGAAGGGCTTTTTGCTGATAATGAGGATGAACATAATGAGGATAATCCTTATGATGATGAGAATTATATTCCGGGGGTTAGGAAGGAAGAGGGAGAGGCAGCTGCCGTAAGACCTTCTTCCGCTGCTTCTGATGAGGCTAGGATAAAGCCTTCCTCAGCTGTTTCTGATGAGGCTGAGATAAAGCCTTCCTCAGCTGCTTCTGATACAGCAGAATTAAGATCTGCTCCTGTCTCTTCAGTGTCTGATTCTGAAGGCAGCAGAGAGCAGGCTGCTGGTCATGACCCCGCTGAGATCACTGAGGGCAATGAAGAGCAGGTTAATGGTCAGGATCCTGCTAAGATCACTGAGAGCAGTGAAGAGCGATCTTCAGATACAAAAGATCCATTTAAGGTATTCAACAATGATACTCCTGCTGCTGTAAAATATCAGAATGAGATAGATAAGGCGAATAATATTGAAAAAGCGGCTGCAAATATTTCATCTGCAGGCATTTCTGCCGGCAGTACTCAGGCAGGTTCTATAAGCAGTACACAGGAAAATTCTATCAGCAGTACACAGGGAAGATCCATAAGCAAGCCTATGGCAGGCGTCTATGAACCAAAGGTCGACCTGTCAGCTGTACAGAAAAAGACTGAGGAGCCGGAAAAGCCCCGCAAGCCATACGTATTCCCGCCTGTTTCACTGCTGTCAGGTGATGCCAGGCAGCAGACTACAGCTGATGCAAGAGCACTTAAGGAGACTGGTATTACACTTGTTGAGACTTTAAAGAGCTTCGGCGTAAATGTATCACTCGGTGAAGTCACGAGAGGACCATCGATCACAAGATATGAGATCCTTCCCCAGAAGGGCATCAGGGTCAATAAGATCACAAATCTTGCCGATGATATCAAGCTTGCTCTGGCTGTTTCCAATATCAGAATAGAAGCTCCTATTCCGGGCAAGTCCGCAGTCGGTATAGAAGTACCCAATGAGAAGGCTGATCTTGTATCATTCAGGGAACTGCTCGGTGAATCATTTAAGAACAGCAAGGCAGCAGTTCCATTTGCCGTCGGTAAGGATATCTATGGAAACATCATCATTACAGACGTTGCAAGGATGCCTCATCTGCTGATAGCAGGAGCTACAGGCTCAGGTAAATCGGTCTGCATCAATACCATTATCATGAGTATTATTTACAGGGAAAGTCCTGAGGATGTAAAGATGATAATGATAGATCCTAAGGTCGTAGAGCTCTCCGTATACAATGGGATTCCGCATCTCTTTAGACCGGTAGTGACCGATCCCAAGGAAGCTGCGGCAGCGCTCAATTGGGCTGTTGCGGAGATGATGAACAGATATAATCTTTTCAAGGAGCTCGGCGTAAGGAATATCAGGGGCTACAATGAAAAGATAAAGACGGATCAGAAGGCAGCCGATGCCGGCCTTAAGAAGATGGCTTCACTCGTAATAATCGTCGATGAGTTCGCAGACCTCATGATGGTTGCTTCAAAGGACGTCGAGGATGCTGTCATGCGCCTTGCCCAGCTTGCTCGTGCAGCAGGCATCCATCTTGTGCTTGCGACTCAGAGACCGTCCGTTAACGTCATTACAGGTGTCATAAAAGCAAATATTCCTTCAAGAATAGCCTTTCAGGTAGCATCTCAGATCGACTCGAGGACCATACTGGATATGCCCGGAGCAGAGAGACTCATAGGAAAGGGAGATATGCTTTTTTACCCGTCCGGAAGCACTGAGCCGACAAGGCTTCAGGGCGCTTTCATCACAGACAGTGATGTTGAAAAGGTCGTTGATTTCCTTAAAGAGCATAATGATCCGCCTGAATATGACAAATCTATAGACTGGTCGGCAGAAAGCTCTGATACCGGCAATGGCTCTTCAGATCCAGCGTCCAATGTCGATGAACTTTTCGAGCAGTGCGCAAGATTCGTGATCGAGTCGGAAAGGGCATCGGCAGGCCAGCTTCAGAGAAAGTTCTCCATAGGATTCAACCGTGCGGGAAGGATACTCGATCAGCTCTGCGACTATGGAATAGTCGGACCTTCAGAAGGTACAAAACCGAGAAAGATACTTGTAGATATGCAGGGACTTGATGAGATACTCACCAATATGAAGTGATCATTAAAATGGTGACAATGGTATAAGGGTGCCGGGAATGCGATAATTTTAGGAGGTATAAGAGGATATGAAACCAGGCATCGGAATCATAATATACAATAAATTCCTCAATACCCGGAAGTTCTCCGAACATGTGGCATGTCTTTTAGACGCGTGCAGGAAGAAAGGGATAGATGCGAAAGCTTATGGCAATGATTTCTTCATGCCTGCTTTCATAGATGGAAGACTTAGATTTTCAGATATGGCAGAGGAGGTCCTCTTAAAGTCAGACTTTGTCATCTGCTTTGATAAGGATATAAGGACTGGCAGGGCTCTTGAGAGCTTTAAAAAGCCCCTTAGAATATTCAATACTATCTCCTCTATTGCCTGGTCTGATGACAAGGCAATGACTTACCTTAAGCTGTTAAATAACTGGAAAGATGAAAGGCTCCCTGTTATCGATACATTTATTCTCCCCATGACATATGAAAATATAGGTTATACAGATATGTCATTTATAGATGATATTGAAGATAAGCTTCATTATCCGGTGGTCTTAAAGGAGTGCTTTGGGTCTTTCGGTGCCCAGGTTTATTTAGTAAGAGACAGGGAGGAATTTACTTACAGAATAAGGTCCTGCAAAGGCAGACCTATGATAGCCCAGAGGTATATAGAGGCCTCAGAAGGAACAGACATCCGGATCGAAGTGATCGGAGATCGTGCTGTATGCGCAATGAAAAGAACAGCTCCCCCGGGAGACTTCCGTTCTAATGTAACTAACGGAGGTACCTGTGAAGCCTATAAAGCGGATGGATCTGAAAAAGCTCTTGCCGTCAGTGCTGTCAGGGCACTTGGTCTTGATTTCGGAGGGGTCGATCTTATGTTCTCTCATGGACCGTCTGCCCCTGCTGATACGATCTGTGAAATAAACTCCAATGCCCATTTCGTGAATATAACAGAATGCACCGGAGTAGACGTCTGTGACCTGATCGTGGATCATATTATAAGAAATGTCACATAGATCAGAAAATATATGTAAAAATACCTTTGGCACATACATCATAATATCAGACACATTCAGAAAGGTAAGATAATGAAAGCAGAAAGTTTAAAAGAAATATACAGGTCAGCCGGCATAGACGATGAAATATTCGAACTTATCGAAAAAGCAGAAGCCGGACTTAAAGACCGTTTTGACAAGGCTGACAGGATCGCTGAGATCAATCAGATAAAAGTCCTGAATGCATTCAGAAAGAACAGGGTCTCTTATGAGTGCCTGGGATCAACTACAGGATACGGTTATGATGACTACGGGAGGGAAACGCTTGAATCAGTCTATGCTGATATATTCGGCACAGAGACTTCTCTTGTGCGTCCGCAGATAACATGCGGCACACATGCCCTGTCCCTTGCCCTTTCAGCGGTCCTTCGTCCCGGAGATGAGATGCTCTGTCCTGCAGGAAGACCCTATGATACACTAGAAGGCATCATAGGCATAAAGGAACAGAACCCTCCCGGGTCATTAAAGGATTATGGGATAACATATAAGCAGGTGGATCTGCTTCCCGATGAGACATTCGATCTTCCGGGAATAAAGGCAGCTGTCTCTGATAAGACAAAGCTTGTAGAGATACAGAGGTCAAAGGGTTATGATACAAGACATACATATTCAGTGGATGAGATAGGAGAGCTTATAAAATATATCAGATCCATAAAGCCTGAGGTCATTATCATGGTGGACAACTGCTATGGTGAATTTGTTGACATTAAGGAACCTTCAGACGTGGGAGCCGACATGGTCGTCGGCTCACTCATAAAGAATCCGGGCGGCGGACTTGCCCCTATAGGCGGATATATCTGCGGCAGAAATGATATTATAGAGCTCTGCGCAAACAGGCTTACAGCTCCGGGACTTGGAAAAGAAGTCGGAGCGACCCTTGGCGTACTGAGGTCATTTTATCAGGGACTATTCCTGGCACCTAAGGTTACATCAGAGGCCCTTAAAGGAGCCATGCTTTCAGCAGTCCTTTATGAGGGACTTGGATATAAGTGCATTCCGACAGCTGCTGAAGAGCGAAATGATATAATCCAGGCAGTGGAATTCCTTACACCTGACAGGCTGATCGAATTCTGCAAGGGCATTCAGGCAGGATCACCGGTCGATTCCTATGTTGCTCCCGAACCATATGCCATGCCAGGCTACCATAGCGATGTCATAATGGCAGCCGGTTCATTTGTCTCCGGCTCATCGATCGAACTTTCAGCGGACGGACCGCTTCTGCCGCCTTATACAGCATATTTCCAGGGCGGCCTCACATATTACCATGCGAAATTCGGCATTGCCATGTCTATGCAATATCTTAAGAATAAAGGGCTGCTTAACGCATGATGCATTTTCTCTTATCACAAGAAAATCGGATTTCTCTCATACAAAGCCGATTTAACTCATACAAAGCGGATCGCTAAAAAGCGATCCGCTTTTCTTATACCTTACTTTAGACCGGACTTGATCAAAGAATTATACTTTTTCGTTTTTTCTCTCCTCCGCAAACCTTAATTTCCAAAGAATGAAATTTTATCGCTCTTTGATAAAATCGGTTGGCGTACAACGCCAAACTTTATAAATTGCCTGCGATATTTGCTACGTGTGTGTAATAAATATCGCAGGCAATTATCTTGGAAGTCCAGGATTTCATGCATCATCAGCCTTAAGTAACTGGAAAAGCACTTTGATGGTCAGGTAAGTGGCTTTGGACCTATTCTCATCGGTTGGCTAAAGCCAACCTTTGGAACTTGCCAAAAGCCTGACAAGTTCTGACGTGAAGAAGTGAGCGAAAGAAAAGTCCAAAAGCCACTACCTGACCACAAAGTGCTATTATAACTTAAAAAGGCTGATGATAAAAGGGAACTGTGAATGTCCGAAAAAGTATATTTTTTTGGTTCGAAGCAAATATCGCATTTTTCGATAAAGTGTACAAATGAAGCGCAATATGCTATTATATAAATAACTGTGCTTAATTGGCATAGTCTCATTATTTGCCGGGGAGCCTTGCATTAATGGTAAGGAGGCAATAATGCTTAAAGATCAGAAAAATGTAACTATTAAGGAACTGCCTGCAGAACGCAGGCCTTATGAAAAATGCGAGACCTATGGACCGCAGAGCTTAAGCGATGCAGAACTCTTAAGCGTATTCTTAAGAACAGGAACAAAAAAGCTCAACTGTACCGAGCTTTCATCAAAGGTGCTCGATTCACTGCCAGGACGAAGCCTTGGCGGCCTTCTTTCAGTCGATGCGGAAGAATTGAAGAGCATAGAAGGCATTGGCAGGGTAAAGAGCATAGAGCTTGCGTGTCTTGGAGAGACTGCCAGGAGGGTGCTGTCATCGAGGACTGATCAGGGAAGGCTTAAATTCGATACTCCGGATGCCATAGCCGATCACTACATGAGCCTTATGATGGGTCTTCCGACAGAGGAAGTAAGGCTTTTGATACTGAATGCCAGGCTTGAGCTCATAAAGGAAGTGTATCTTTCACATGGTTCATTTGATGCATCATATCTTTCACCGCGTGAGGTCTTCTATAATGCTGTAAAGTATAAGGCATGCGGTCTGGTGCTTATCCATAATCATCCGACCGGAGATCCTGCTCCATCTGAACAGGATATCCAGATCACCAGGAAGATCTACAATTCCGGTAAGGTCATGGGTATAAAGCTTCTGGATCATGTGATAATAGGTGATAACAGATACATAAGCATGAAGGAATTTGATCTCCTTCCGGAGTGACTTTGTAAAGCCCTTGTCCCTTATGGTTTATGTCGAAAGGAAACGAACGTATTTATGTTTAATAACGTTTATGGAATAGATTTTGGAAGCGGAAGCACAAAGGTCTGTAAGAGAAAGACCGGTATCATACTCAATGAAAGGTCCTGCATTGCCACTATAGGGAGGGGCGAAGGCGAAGAAGCTGTCGCTATGGGAGATGAAGCCTACGAAATGTATGAAAAGTCTCCCGATAGTTTAAATGTTAAGTTCCCCATTAAGGATGGGGCGGTAGCACATTTGGATGATATGGTCAAAATGTGGGATTTCCTCGCTGTCAAGCTTAAGGATTATGGCAGGGTGAAAGGAGCTGATTTCCTTCTTGCTGTATCTGCAAGCCTGTCTGAAGTTCAGAAGAATGCATATAAAAAGGTCATAGAACGAGGCAAATACAGACCGGGGAATGTCTGCCTCATAAATATGCCTGTTCTGGATGCCTTAGGTCTTGAACTTGATGAGAACGACCAGAAAGGCCATATGATAATAAATGTCGGCGCTGATACCACAGAAGTCTCGATCACCGCAGGGGAGGGGATCATCGTATCCAAACTTATACCATACGGCGGCAGCCATATTGACAGTATCATCAATAATTATATAAGAAAAGAAAAGAACTTTATCATAGGTACAAGGTCAGCTGAAAGATTGAAAATAGATGCTGTATCCGCTGTCGGTACCCTGAGGGAGGCTTCCTGTATGGGGCGCGACTTAATGACCGGCCTTCCCCGCGAAGTTACATTAAAGTCTGATGAGATATATCCGCTTCTTAAAGGTATATTCAATGAGATCGCGGTCCAGTCGCTTTCCATATTGGAACACACGCCGCCTGAGATCCTTTCATCTATTAAGAGCGAAGGAGCTTATCTTACCGGTGCTTCATCATGGATAAGCGGTCTTGATCAATTCCTTGCGGATTTCATGCAATGTACGGTCAATACTACGAAGAAGGCTCAAAAGACCGTAATACTTGGCTTAAGCAGACTTGTCGAAGACCAGAAGCTTATTTCAAAATATGCCCTTAAACTTAATGTCTGATAAAGCTGCCCGGTAAGACGTATCATATATCGGGCCTGCTTATATATATAAGATCAGGCGCAGCATAGATAAATTATAAAAGGTCTCATATAAGGAGAACAGACCAGATGAAACTCAACAGAAAGACCAAAATGGTCATAGATCCAAAGTATGTTCTTGCAATACTGATCGTACTTATTCTTATTGGAATGTTTGTATCCTTCAGATTCCGGGAAAAAATGGTACCTGTAAGGAACACGGTGATAAGCGTTGTTGCCCCGATGCAGAAGGGCATCAATAACGTCGGCATATGGATAGCCGGAAAAATGGATTATCTGCATTCCAAATCGGATCTGGTAACAGAAAATAAAAGCTTAAAAAAAGAGCTTAAAGAACTTAAGGCTCAGAACAGGCTTATGGAGCAGGATAAATATGAGCTCAAGAACTTCAGAGAGCT
Organism: Lachnospiraceae bacterium; assembly: GCA_036343175.1. Classification (GTDB taxonomy): domain Bacteria; phylum Bacillota; class Clostridia; order Lachnospirales; family Lachnospiraceae; genus JAEEJA01. The sequence continues at coordinate 4,046 of JAZASR010000026.1, read as the reverse complement.
GTATGACCTCGATGAACAGTATGCTTCATATCCAAAGGTCGCAGCCAGAGTCATAAGCTCCGAACCGGATAACTGGTACAATTCCTTTGTCATAGACAAGGGAAGCAGTCAGGGGATAAAAAAGAACATGAACGTTATTGCCGGTACCGGACTTGTCGGTATCGTTACCGAGGTAAATAACAACTATTCAAGAGTCAGATCAATAATCGACGATGACAGCAATGTTTCTGCCGTATTCTTAAAGTCAAAGGAAAACTGTATTGTATCCGGCAATCTGAATGATATGAATAAGGGCGTTATAGACATAGGTCAGGTGGCAAGTGATGCAAAGATAGACGATGGAGCAGAGGTAGTTACATCTCAGATAAGCGACAGGTATCTGCCTGGCATTCTTATAGGGTATGCAAAGGACATGAATAAAGATGCTTCAGCCCTTTCTGTTACGGGATACCTTACTCCTGCAGTCGACTTTAAGAGCCTTGATATGGTGCTTGTCATTACGCAGCTTAAGGAGACAGAGGATCTTGAAAGTATGCTTTCCGGAAACGAACAGGATTAATGTATTATGAAAAGATATATAAGTGCTTTTTTTCTTATTTTATTCCTCTTTCTGCTTGAAACAGCAGTACTCAAGAGGATATTTCCATCGGGAGTGATGCCGGATCTTCTTCTTTCGGCAACCTGTATATATGCACTTCTTTACGGAAGAGGACCCGGGATGTTTGCAGGGGTCATGTCCGGCCTCCTTATCGATATAATGTTTTTTGATGTTATAGGCATTAATGCCCTGATCTATCTGCTGATCGGATATACATGTGCATTATTCAGGAAATATTATTCGAAGAATGATATAGTAGTCCCGTTTATTGTGCTTGCATCAGCGGATCTTGTCCAGCTCACTCTTTTCTATGTCTTTTCCTATCTGCTAAGAGGAAGGCTTGCTTTTTTATCCTATCTGGTGAACATCATCATTCCGGACCTTATATATACGGCTGTATTTGGAATGCTGATAGTTCTGTTTGCGGTATGGCTCGACAGAAAGATGTATCCTGTAAGCGATAAGCCGATCGAGGATGAGAAGCAGAGGAAAAAGGAAGCAGAAGGAATGCAATAATATGGGTGTGAATATAAGAACTTATATATTTCAGGGTATTTGAGGTAAAAACAGTTAACGTTAGTCAGCAGTTTTTAGAAGGAGAGTCATGTTAGATGAAATCCGGGAAAGTCTGCGCAAGTTCGTGAATTCACGATATCTGCTGCTTTCCATAGTTTTTGTTATACTTTCATTAATACTTGTCCTGAGAATGTTCAGGCTGCAGATAGTTCAGTCTGACGAGCTCGAGAAGAACGTTTCCGAGGTTCAGGAGAAGAGCAAGCCCATAAAGGCTGCAAGAGGCAGAATATACGACTGCAACGGCGTGCTTCTTGCCTATAATAAGCTTTCATACAATGTTATATATCAGGATCTTGGACTTGATCAGACATCTGAAGAGAAGAACCGTATGATAGAGCTCCTTATCAGGATAATAGAGAAGAACGGCGGATCGGTTGACGTTGAGTTCTACATAGAGCGTGACAGGAGCGGAAGGCTTAAATATAATATCAGCGGAAATTCACTTCTGCACTTCAAAGCTGAAGTCTTTGGTCTGAAGAGCGTCAATGATCTTACAGTGGATGAAAAGGAAATGACAGCCGATCAGATGTATGAACATCTGCGTTATGACAGCGTAAATACCGGCGGTTTCGACATAGGTGACCAGTATGATGATGATATGGCCTTAAAGATCATGGCCATAAGGTACAATATGTTCATTAAGCGTTTCACAAAGTACGATCCGGTGACCATTTCAAAGGACGTAAGTCAGAAGACAGTTGCCTCTATCAAGGAACATTCAGATGTGCTCAAAGGCTTTGATATCACTGAAGATATCTCACGTGTCTACAATAAAAGCAAATATTATTCGAATATAATAGGATATACAGGCGGGATTTCCGATGAAAAGCTTGCAGAGCTTAAAGAAGATGATCCTGATACCGACTATACCTCCGATGACCAGATAGGCATTACCGGCATAGAAGAAAGCTGTGAAAAGTATCTCAAGGGTAAGAAGGGTGAAGAAAAGATAACCATCAATACCTCTACAAGCCGGATCGTAAGCGAAGTCGCCGTATCGCAGGCAAAAGCCGGAAATGACGTCTACCTGTCCATAGATACAAAATTGCAGAAAGAGTGCTATAAGCTGCTCGAGGAGCAGATCACAGGCATCCTTCTTCAGAATATCGTTGACAGTCCGGATGCCGGGACCAGGGGGCAGTCGACTAAAAATATCAAGACCCCTATCTATGACGTTTATAATGCATTGATAGCAAATAACATCATTGATGTAGACAGATTCACCGAGGAAGATGCCTCTGATCTTGAGAGATCTACATATAAGAAATTCAAGGCAAAGAGGAAAGTGATATTCGGCAAGCTCCGCGGCTGGCTTGAATCAAAGGACTTTGATGAAGGGTCTCTCGATAAGAGGAACAGCGAATTCATCAATTATATCTATACATTTATGAAGAATGAAGATCTGCTGTATACTTCAAAGGTCAAGTCCTCCTCAAAGCATCTTATGGATTATAAGGATTCAAAGATCAATCTCGGAGAGTTCATAAGATATATGATCTCTCAGAATTATGTAAATCTTGATGCTCTTAATGCAGGCGATAAGATATATTCTGAGGATGAGATATTTGACAGGCTTCTCGATGTGACATTTAAGCTGCTTAAGAACGATAAGGAATTCACTAAGATGGTCTACAGCGCGCTCATTTATAACTATGAGCTCTCAGGCAAGGATCTCTGTCTTATCCTTTTCGATCAGGGTGATATAAAGTATGATGCAAAGAAATACCGCGATGTAAAGCTTGGCATGATATCCGCCTATTCATTTATCACAAACGAGATAAGGAAGCTTGAGATAACACCGGGCGACTTAGGACTCGATCCCTGCTCCGGATCCATCGTCATTACCGACGTTAAAACCGGAAAAGTAAAGGCGATGGTCTCATATCCTTCTTATGACAACAATAAGATGGCAAACCAGGTCGACACAGATTATTATTATAATTATATTACTCAGCGAAAGGCATATCCTCTTATGAACAGGCCTACCATGCAGAAGCTTGCGCCCGGTTCCACATTTAAGATGGTATCGAGCTTTACAGGGCTTCAGGACGGAGTGATCTCTCCGGGCACAAGGATAATGGATAAGCTTGTATTTACGGAGATCACCCCAAGTCCAAAAGACTGGTCTTCCGTATCTCATGGAAATATCAATGTTAGTGAAGCGATCATGGACTCCTGCAACTATTTCTTTTATACAGTCGGTTACAGGCTCTCGGGCAAGATCGGTGATAATGTCGACAATGAGACCGGTCTTAAGAAGCTTAAGAAATATGCGGTAATGCTCGGTCTTGATACAAAGTCGGGAGTGGAGGTAGCTGAGACAGAGCCTCATTTCTCAGATAAAGATGCGGTACGTTCCGCAATAGGGCAGGGTACTCATATGTATGCACCCGTTCAATTGTCAAAGTATGTTACGACCATTGCAAACGGCGGAAAGCGTTTTAATCTGAGCCTTCTGGACAGAGTATCCGACTATGACGGCAAGAATGTAAAGAAGCTGACGCCGAAATATAAGGAGATAACAGAAATATCACCTTCAAACTGGGCTGCTGTCCATCAGGGCATGAATATGGTCGTAAATGGATCTGACAGCCATATCGGAACATACTTTGAGGACATTAAGCAGACTGTTGCCGGAAAGACCGGTACGGCCCAGGAGTCCGTATATCATCCCAACCATGCATACTTTGTCTCATATGCCCCTTATGAAGATCCCAAGGTCTCAGTTACATGCGTTATACCTAACGGGTATTCATCTTCCAATGCTGCAGAGCTTGCGGGAAGCATATATAAGTATTATTTTGGAGATGGAAAGAAGGTATCGGGCAAGGTAAGGACCAGTCATAATAATACAGTTACCGATTAATGATAT